>DASPRR010000221.1:0-3034 GCA_035624375.1 Thermodesulfobacteriota bacterium
AGGATGCGCTTGCTTCGCAGGGACTGAAGCCTGAAGACATCGACTATGTCATTCAAACCCACGGGGCTTATGACCATACGGGGAATACGGCGAAATGCAAGAACGCCACCATTTTTATGCAAGAAGAAGAATGGAAGTTCGCCATGGCCCCTCATCCCGTTTTGCGGGAAATTTACCAGCCTCATTTATTGAGCGGGTGGCATCGGCTCCAGCTGGTAAAAGGAGACGTGCCCAATCTTTTCCCGGGAATCGATTTGATCTTTGCTCCTGGCCATGGTCCTGGTGTTCAGGCAGTCTCCGTGAATACCAAAAAGGGCAAGGCGGTCATTAGCGGATTCTGCTGCGTGCAGGACAACTTCGTTGCCCGCGAAGACATGAAACCTTATTACCCGGTGACCCCTTCGGGGATTCATGTCAATCCTCTTCAGGCGTTTGAAAGTATGGTCAGAGTCGCCGGCCTGGCCGATATCTTGTTACCCCAGCACGAACCTTCCCTGCTAAAGGTAAAAAGCATTCCCTGATTTCGGAGGGAAGCCGGTCCAAAGTTAAAATGAACCTCGTTTTTAAGAAGGGATCCTAAAATGGAGCGCAAGAAAGTAACGCCTCAAGACCTTCTGGCAAAAAAGCAGCAGGGTAGAAAGATTGTGCGCGTTGTATGCTATGACTACCCCATGGCGCTGTTGGCCGATCGTGCTGAAGTGGATTCCATCCTGGTGGGGGATTCCGTGGGAATGGTCGTGGGGGGAATGGCTTCTACGGTCCCTGTCACGATGGAGGAGATGATCTACCATTGCCGAATCGTCATGCGGGCCGTGAAATACGCCCTGGTGATAGGTGATCTTCCTTTTTTGTCCTACCAGACCGACAAAAGAGACGCAATTTACAATGCCGGCCTTTTAATGAAGAGCGGGGGGGTGGATGCAGTGAAATTAGAAGGCGGGAAGGAATTTGCCCCCACCGTAAAGGCAATTGTGGAGGCAGGCATTCCAGTGGTGGGCCATATTGGCCTCACCCCTCAAACGGTCTCCAAGCTGGGAGGGTTCAAGGTCCAGGGCACTGATACGGCGGCGGCCCGGAAACTCGTCGAAGATGCCCTATCCCTGGAGTCTGCGGGGATATTCATGCTGACCTTGGAATGTGTTCCCGACCGTCTTGGGGAGTTCATCAGCAAAAAACTGAAGATTCCAGTCACGGGAATCGGTAGCGGTCCGTACACGGATGGACAGACCTTGAACCTCTATGACCTGGTTGGCTTGTTCGAGAAATTTACCCCCAAATTCGTAAAAAAATACGCTAATCTTTCCCAGGAGATCTTGAAGGCATTGCAGAATTACAAAGATGAGGTGGAAAAAGGCGTATTCCCCGGCTCGGAACATAGTTTTCATATGAAGGACGAGGTTTTGAAGGAAGTGATCGGCGATCCTGCCGGAAAAGGATAAAGGGATAAGGTGTTTCCTGCTCGGTAAATTCGGGTACGAATTTGTACCGGGCCTTCAAGGGGAAGGAGACCCGATCACACCAACTTTTTTCCTCGTCATCTCCGCCACTTTCACGCACAGCATCACCCGACATTTCTGAAAATCTTCTGACGTATTCAGATCAGGTCCTTCTTTCCTTGGCCATTCGAGGGGACCGAATCCTTGGGTAATACACCAGCCAAAAAAATCTTGACAGGGAAGATCCAAAGGGATAAAGTTTCCCTACATTTTCCTCGAATTAATGAAAAATTCCCTACATCGCCATGAATACTTTTTTCCAGGAAAGAGTCCAGCGAAAACATTCCCAGCTAACCCGGAGTCAGCTGGCGCTGGCGCGGTATATTTTGCAGCATGACCGGGAAGTACCCTTCCTTTCCTCCGCCAAATTGGCCAGCCGGGTGAACGTGAGCGACGCCACGGTTACCCGATTCTGCACCGCCCTGGGGTACTCGGGATTTTCGGACTTGCAGAAGGACCTGCAGAAGTGGCTCCAGATGAGACTGGCCCCTTCGGAACGTCTGGAAAAAATCCCCCGAAACAAAGGGGAGAGTTCTTACCTGAAGATCTTTCAACGGGACATTCAGAACCTGAGGGAAACCAGTGCTGGGCTTCAGCCGGACCAGGTCCGGAAGGCAATTGGAATGTTGACCCGGGCCCGGAGGCTTTTCATCGTCGCCATGCGCAGCTCCTTCGGATTGGCGACCTTGGCTCACTCCCACTTCAGCGGGATCCGGAGTGGGGTGACTCTGCTGGAGTCTTCCCGGGGTATGATGCCCGACCTTTTGACCGACGTCAGGCCGAGTGACGTCATGCTGGCGATCAGCTTTCCCCGTTACACCCGGGGGACGCTGGAGATTGCCCAATACGTTAAAGGTAGGGGGTGCCGGGTGATCGCCATCACGGACAGTATTCTCTCTCCGCTGGCACGGGTCTCCGATCTGGTCATTCAAGCAAAGATTGAAGGCCTCGGATTTATCAACTCCTACACCAGCGCGGTGGCGATCATCAACTGCCTTTCCACGGGAGTATCGATGGCGAATCCCAAGATGTCGATCCGCACCTTGAAGAGGAACGAACTCGAGCTCAACAAATGGCAGATCTGGGCGGTCCAGGGGTCTTGAGGAGAATTCCATTCTTTTCGTAATCGCCTTCTCGGTCGTCCAGAGAATAGGCGCTACCGCCATGGCCTCCTTGGAGGAAACACGGCTTCCTCCAGCAGTAGAAACCTGGAGGTTGGGGAAATTCTAAAAGTAATGCTGGGTGATGATCCAGCCTAAGGGAAAGGAGACGGAGAACATGAGATTCTGGTTTACCGAAGAACAGAACAAGTTTCGTCAGACGGTCCGCGATTTTCTGCAGGCCGAACTCAAGGCGGGAACCTTCGTGGCCAAAAGCGGAGGGCTGGCGGAAGGAAGCAGTCAAGAGTTCTCCAAAAAGATGGCCCAACGGGGCTGGATCGGGATGACCTGGCCCAAACAATACGGAGGCCAGGGGCGCTCTTACGTGGACAAGGTGATTCTGAACGAGGAAATATTCAAGGTCCAGGCTCCTGTGGC
>DASPRR010000249.1:0-3755 GCA_035624375.1 Thermodesulfobacteriota bacterium
CGGGCTATTGGACGCAGTTCATTGCCAAGTCCGCAAGAAGCATCGTGGCTACGGACATCAACCCGGAGGTCTTTGCTATCGCCCGCCAGAAGGAGTACGCCTCCTGCCGGGTCAGGTTTCTTGAATCGGACGCTTACTCACTCTCGAACATAGAAACCAGCTTGACCGCTGGGTTCCATGGTTTCTGGTGGTCGCACATCCCCAATCAGAAGATAGGGGCATTTCTCGATAGCTTCCACTCTGCACTGCCAAAGAATGCTTTGGTGGTCATGATCGACAACGCCTATGTGGAAGGAAGCAGCACGCCCATTTCGCGAAGAGACCAACATGGGAACACATTTCAGATTAGACAACTTGAGGACGGATCGAAGCACGAAGTCTTGAAGAACTTCCCATCGTCGTCGGAGCTGCGCAGCAGACTGCACTCCCCTGCCAACTATGTCCGGGTGACGCAGCTCGATTACTACTGGATGGTTCGATACAGGAAGAAGGGATAGAGGAGCCATCCCAAACACGCGGTGGCGTAGCCGCGAAGGGGGGCTTTATCCATTCCCTTAATGAGGGAAACCAGAGGGGGAATTCAAGATGGAGAAAGTCGAGTGGTTATTTTTCAGACGGGCAAAAATCCGGAGGAGAAAGAGACCCGGGAAGGGGAAAGCGAGTTCTTCTCAATGAATAGGAGGAAGACGACATGAAACCTTACGCAATCACCGCCAGGGTGACCTTAAGCCTCGCGCTAGCAGTCTTGTTGGTTGAAGGAGCGTTCGCCCACGCGGCAGAGATCAGGGTGCTTTCGACAAACGGCGTACATTCGGTCATGGTCGAAATGCTGCCGGAATTCGAGCGGGCAACAGGGCACAAGGTCTCGATCGCCTATGACACCGCGAACCTTCTGCTCGGACGAATCCAGGCCGGAGAGTCGGCCGACCTGGTCATTCTGACCCGGCCGGCCCTCGACGATCTGATCAAGCAAGGTAAGGTCGGCCCGGGAGGTGGCAAGGACTTGGCGAGATCGGGGGTTGGTGTCGCGGTACGGGCGGGGTTGCCCAAACCCGACATCAGCTCGGCCGACGGATTAAAGCGCGCCCTGCTTGACGCAAAGTCGATCGCCTTCACCAAGACCGGCGCGAGCGGAATTCATTTCGCCAAGGTGGTCGAACGCCTTGGCATTTCAGACCAGGTCAAAGCCAAGGCTAAGATACCCGCCGGCGGCTCGGTGGGGGAACTCGTCGCCAGGGGGGAAGCTGAAATGGCGGTGCAGCAGATCCCCGAACTCCTGGCTGTGCCCGGCATACAGTATATAGGGCCCTTGCCACCGGAGCTGCAAAATTTCACAATTTTCACCGCAGGTGTGCTGACCAGTGCCCGTCAGGCGGAGGCGGCGAGGGCCCTCATCGATTTTCTTTCGACGCCAGCCGCGGCGCGAGTATTCAAGGCCAAGGGCATGGAGCCTTGATGCTGCAGCTCCAGCAGGCCGGGGATCGGTAAGGAGACTCCAAGGTTAAGCGGAACCGGCTAAGGGTTCGGAGGGCAAGAAATCACTCCCTTGACGATAGGGGTCTTTTGGGCCTGGCCGAGGACCACTCGTTTAATTTCCTGATCGGGAAGGTTAAACAATGCCTGTCCTAATTTCCGGCCCCTTTCCAAGTCGAACGGGGAGTCGATTTTGTTGATAAACGGAATCACCCGGGCCCCGTCTGGACGCCTCCTAATGGTCGCTACAAGAAGCAGGGCAATCAATTCTTCATTTAAAATGGTTCCTTCGGGCTTCTGCAGGATTTCCATGGCCAGTTTCGAACGAAAGACATGATTTTCATCCAGCGGGCATCCCAGGGCGTCGATTCCAACGACCGGAACCAGAAGAGTGGTATTCAAAGGGACCACCGGTTCTCCTTCCCTCGGCGCTTTTACGGAATGGCCTTTGGCCCCGTCCGCCTCCAAAAGGATGCAGTAGACCCCCGGAATTTTCATGATTTCTTCAATCCACTCGGCAGGAAGACCCTCCCATTTACCGGTGGGCAGCCTGGATCGGGCGATGAGCAAACAAGGATGCGTGGATAGATTTCTGAAGATCCACTCTCGCAGGGGAATGAAACTGGAAGAAACCATGGAGACGAAATCCGGAGAAGGCCCTGGTTCCCAGATTTTTGTGGTCGTAGTGAGGATCACCCCCCTATGGCGATTGGCAAGTTCACGCCCCCACGAAAACATCAGGGTTGTTTTGCCGCCTCCGCCCACGAGGCTGATGACTTCCCGGTCTTCCAGCTGGAAAGCTTCCGCTAAAGTCAAAAGGGTTCCTCAGGAGCTCTCTTACCGATGAAATTTTGGTAGTCTTGGGGAGTGTCGAGATCGTTCACGATCGATTCGCTTTCCAATTCAACCGGAAAGACCTCTTGAGGATACATTTCCAGCACGTCCCGGAAACCTCTATCCCCTTCGATCCGAAATGCTTCAGGCCGATACTTGACGCTGAAGAGGGCCGGGTGTCCCCTTTTTCCCTTATAGGTGGGGAGTAAAATTGTCTTGCGGGGAAAGCAGTTCCGAAACTCCTGGATGAGGAGGTTGTAAACCTTCGGCTCGATTCCGGGCTGGTCCCCCAAAACGACGAAAAATCCTTCGGATCGCGGGTCCAAAGCCTGCAGGCCTTGCCGGATTGAAGTAATCATTCCCTGCCGATAGTCTGGATTCAAAACCACTTTGGCTCCAGGGGCGGAGACTCTCTTCTGAATCCGCTCCGCCTCGTGTCCCAGGACCAGGATGACTTCATCCACCTTCGTTTGGCGAATTCCGTCCAAGATATGTTGCAGAAGGGGCTTCCCGCCCACGTCGAGCAGTTGTTTGGTCTCCCCCATCCGCCTGGATTCGCCAGCAGCAAGAACGATGGCCGAAATAAACATGTCCACCCTTTCAGGTCAGATGTACAGGGCCTCTTCCATGGCTTGCTGGGCCTCTTCGATCTGGGCAAGCCTTCACCTTCCCCTTTTGGGCTTTCTTCTCTCCTGGATCATCTCGGCCACAATGGCCACCGCAATCTCCTCGGGGGTGAGAGCGCCGATGTCCAGGCCAATGGGGGCATGAACAGCCTCTAGTTTTTCCTGAGAAATCCCTTTGGCCGCCAGGTTGTCATAAACCGTCTTAATTTTCCTCCGGCTGCCGATCATCCCGATGTAACGGGCCTTTGTTTCCATGGCCCATTCCAGGACCTCCTGGTCATAGGCATGTCCCCGGGTGACGATGACCAGGTAGCTGGATGGGTTGACCTTTAATTTTGGCAAAGCGAGGAAGAATTCCTCGGCCAGAATCTCATCAGCTTCCGGGAACCTCTCGGGGTTGGCAAACTGGGGTCGATCATCGATGACCGCGACCTCGAATCCCGCCATCTTGGCCATCTTGGCCACGAAGAGAGAGATATGACCCCCTCCGAATACAAAAACCCGTTCGGCGGGAAGAATCGGCTCGATGTAGATATCCATAACCCCGCCGCAGATCATTCCTCCCTCTTCTGCTTGCTTTCCGGTCAGGTCAAAATGGATGGTACGCGGCTTTTGTTCCTTGATGATGTTCATGGCCTCCTGCCATACCTCGGCTTCCAAACAGCCACCCCCGATGGTCCCCAGGAGGGTCCCGTCTTCCCGGAGAAGCATTTTGGCTCCCACCTCGCGGGGGGTCGATCCCTTGGTCCCTATGATCGTGGCCAAGGCCCCTTTTTTCCCTTCCGATTTGAGCTTTTGGACCTCATCGAATAAATCCCCCAT
>DASPRR010000254.1:0-14559 GCA_035624375.1 Thermodesulfobacteriota bacterium
GACCCGGGCGGATCGGTTTTGAAGGCACTCCTGGAAGAAAGGGAGAAGGGCAGATGAGGTTCTGGGATTCTTCAGCGATCCTTCCTCTCTGTTCAGTATGGAAGAACCGGAATTGGAGAAGGTCAGGGCCATGGGGGAAAAGGATGAGGACCTCGTTGTTTGGTGGGCGACGCGGGTGGAGTGCGTTTCCGCCGTGTCGCGCCTGCGCCGCGAAGGGGGACTGACAGCTCAAGCTGAGCAGAACGTAAGAACGGCGCTTTCTACGCTTGCCGCGGGGTGGTCTGAGGTACAGCCCTCCGACCCCTTCAGGCACCGGGCGGAGAGGCTTCTCATGGTACATTCTCTGCGGGCGGCAGATGCTTTTCAGCTGGCGGCGGCATTGATCTGGACGGAGGAGGAAACTTCGGGAGCCGAGTTCGTTTGTCTCGATCAGAATTTGCGGGAATCAGCGTTGAAGGAAGGGTTTACCGTCCTTCCGTAAACATGAATAGCCTCCGAGCCAGGTCCTCTCTCCCATGGAATCTCTCCGGGTCTTAAGAGGTTGCGATTCCACGCCCCAATTCCAATTTCCAAAGGAATGCCACCTTCCCCATTCTTTTTGAATATCGAGAGCCGGGTCCACCGATCGGTCACAATCTTCCCCCCTTATTGGAAAATGTAGGAAGCTTAAATCCTATTTGCTTCTCCCTGATTATTTCGGTTGAAATATTCCGTCAAGAGGTGTACGTTTCTACCCATAATCATTAAGGGTTGAGCAAACGGCTTTAAGAAATTCAAAATAGCGAATACGCTCTTTGCTTCGGGGAAAGGAAATGGGGGAACAAATGGAAGAACAGGGTTTTATCGAATCCCGTGAAGAAATGGAGGAGCTTTTGCGTGAGGAAGAGATAGGTTACCTTGGCCTGTCTCTGGATGGCAAGCCCTATGTTGTTCCCCTTAATTACAGTTATTCTGAGGGAAAGATCTATTTTCATTGCGGGCTTAAGGGGAAGAAATTGGTTTGCATAAGGGCGAATCCGCAGGTCTGCTTCACGGTTGCACGTCAGCTGGCGGAGGTTCGCGAGCACGCTGGTGGAAACCCTTGTCATGTGGACAGCGATAGTGTGATTTGCTACGGCAGGGCACGAATGATTGAGGATATAGATGAACGAAGCAAGGCTCTGAACGCTTTCAATCGGCGTTTCCGGGCCAATGCAGCTGATGTACCATTGGAGAGGGTAAGAAATTGCGGACTAGTGGAAATCAAGATTTCCGAGATGACTGGGCGGCGAGAGCGAGAGCGAAAACGCACCTGTTGGCGGTATGTCTTCCCGGGCTAATGTGATAGAGACAAAGTTTGACCTGACAGACCTTGTCCGAATAATGAAATTATTTTGACAATATTAATCTACGTTCGCTTTTCTATGCGAGAGCGTTATGGTCGGCAATGTGGGATGTCACGCTGTGCGTCTTTTTGTGCGACGAGCTTTTTTTGTGGTAAAAACGGGGAGAGGTTGGGGATGAACGAACGAGCTCGATTATCGTATGCTAAAGGGGGAGAAAAATGAAAGCAAGGGTTTTCATCAGTCTCGCAGCGATCTTGGTGATGACATTCGCGAATCATGCCTATCCTCAGGGTTATCCAACGAAACCTGTTTCCCTTATGGTGGCCTACCCGGCTGGGGGAAGCACGGATGTGGGGGCCCGGATCGTGGCGTTTATTGCCGAGAAAGAACTGGGCCAGCCTCTCGTGGTTCTTAACAAAGCCGGGGCTGGAGGACAGGTGGGATGGACGGAGCTGGCCAGGCAGAAGCCTGACGGCTACTACATCGGTTTCATCAACCTCCCAGCCACGAATACAGTCATTTTGGACCCCGACCGTAAGGCTACCTTCGACATCGGGTCTTTTACCCCCATCATCAACCAGGTTTTGGACCCAGGGGTGATCTATGTAAAGCCAGATGGTCCCTATAAGAGCTTCAAGGACATAATCGAAGACGCCAAAAAGCGTCCTGGAGAAGTGAAGGTGGGAACAACGGGTATCCTCAGCGATGATCATTTGGCCATCCTGATGCTCGAGGAGGCGGCAAAGGTCAGATTCCGTATCGTCCATTTCGACGGAGATCCTCCCCAGCTCACGGCTCTTCTGGGGGGGCAGATCGATGTGAGTTTCCTGAATGTAGGCGGCATAGCGCCAAAAGTCAAGGCAGGGCAGGTAAGACCCCTGTTGGTGATGGATAGGGAAAGGTCAAAATTTTACTCCGATGTGCCAACGTCTATAGAGGCGGGGTATCCCTCGGTCATCTCTTCTTCCACTCGGGGCATTGTTGGCCCGAAGGGAGTTCCCGAACCGATTGTCCATAAGCTCCAGGGCGTTTTCAAGAAGGCCATGGAGGACCCTGAACATATGGAGAAAATGGATAAGGCAGGCCTGGCCGTCAAAATTATGATGGGGGACGAATATGGAAAGTACATAATGAGCCTGCACGAGAGAATAAAGAGGCTGGTGGAGGAGGCCCGGAAGGCTAGATGAGAAAGAGGGGCTAAGATGGTTTCACGATTATCATCGAGAGTCAGGGTACGCTCGGAGGAACTATAATTTATACCCTCCCGCGCGATTGATTCTTGAGGGTAGGGGAAAGAGCAAAATAAAAGCCCAGATTGAATGGCCTGGGCTCCCCATCATGCAGGAATAGGCATCCTTTCAGTTAGTGGTTTCTGGGTTCTATTTTTCGATCTCCGAGAAGGGATTGCCAAGAGATTGTACGCCGCGACCTCGATATTTCCCATATGGCCTTTCTCATTCACAGCCTGAGCCTCATCCTTATGGCCTCGCTTGTTTCTTCCTACTTCCAGATTCGCTTTAAAGAGTACCTGGAAATACCGGGAAAGCTGGATTCGAAAATCATAAGAGAACCCGTGAGCAATATGATCCATTTCATCCACCAGCTCCAAAGGAGAAAACCGAGACATGTATCATGACCTGAAAGGAAAGGTGGCTTTAATCACCGGCGCGGGCAAGAAAACTGGAATCGGGTTTGCCATTGCGGAGAAGATGGCCTCGTGCGGGTCCCATATCGTGATCGCCGACCTGGGCCAAGGCCCGGAGACAGTGGATGGCATGAAAATGGGATTGCGGCCGGAAATGGAGGGGATTGCTCGAAGTTTGGCTGAAAAATACCAGGTCCAAACCCTGGCCGTGGACCTGGATGTGACCCGTCCTGATTCTGTCCAAGCGATGGTTCAAACGGTCAGGGTAAGATTTGAACGAGTGGACGTCCTGGTGAACAATGCCGGGGCCTCCTTCGGGGCACCCTCCCCCGCCCATTCCTACAATGAAGAGGCCTGGATGAAAACCATTGATGTAAACCTCCACGGGACTTTCCGCGTATCGAAGGCGGTTCTGCCCCTGATGACTCAAAAACCAGTGGCTATCGTGAACATCGCTTCCAAAGCCGGGAAGACTCCTCCCCTTGCCAATGGAGCCTATGCGGTCGCCAAGGCCGGAGTGATCATGCTGACCAAGGTCATGGCCCTTGAACTGGCCAAAGAGGGCGTGCGCGTCAACGCCATCTGTCCCGGGATCATCATGACCGACCTCCAGGTCTTTCGATTTCAGATGGAAGGCAGGTTTCTCAAACAGACTCCTGATGAGCGGGAAAAGGCCTGGGCCAACGATATTCCCCTCGGTTGGGTCGGAGCCCCTTCGGAAGTGGCCGACCTCGCCGCCTACCTGGCGTCGAAAGAATCTAGATACATTACCGGCCAGGCGATCAATGTGGATGGCGGCCTGCTCATGGCCCTGTGAATTGCGGAATATTATCAGTTTCGAGTTCCGGGTTTCGAGTTTCAATAAGGGCTCGGGACGACTTCTTCTTTATTACTCAAGCAAAATGGGCAACCACATCGGGTCGCCCAGACGATTTAAGGCTATGAAAGATAAATGAGGCAGAAGATGGAACAATTGACGTTGCCCCAAAAGGGGCGGTCTAAGGAAGAAGTGCTATCTTTGATCCGGTCCTTCAAAGCTCGGGATTCGGACTGGCATGACGGGCATCTCTTCGGGCTCGTGTATTACGCCGGACAGGATGTCGAGGACATAGCCCAGGAAGCCTACGCTACCTATATGTTCGAAAATGCCCTCAGCCCATTCGACTTTCCCAGCCTTCTGAAGATGGAGACCGAATTCATTTCCATGGTCAGCAGCCTTTTTCATGGCGATGAGGCCACAGTCGGCTCTATGACTTCGGGAGGAACGGAGAGTATTTTGATGGCCGTGAAGGCCGCCCGGGATTGGGCCAGAGTACATCGCCCGGAGGTCAAGGCTCCCGAGATGGTCGCCCCCCTCACAAGCCACCCGGCCTTCAACAAGGCGGCTGACTACCTGGGTTTAAGAATCATCCAGACCCCGGTGGATGGGGAATTCCGCGCAGAGGTGGAGGCCGTGAAGGAAGCGATCACCTCCAACACAATTATTCTGACCGCCACCGCAGTCACTTATCCTCATGGAGTAATCGACCCCATAGCCGAAATCGGGGCCCTGGCAGCGGGAAAGAATCTCTGGTTCCATGTGGACGCCTGCCTGGGAGGGTACATGCTGCCCTTCCTTGAAAAGCTGGGCTGCGAGATACCCGCCTTTGACTTCCGGGTACCCGGCGTCCGTTCTATGTCCGTGGATATTCACAAATACGGATATGTCTCCAAGGGGGTATCCACCGTGCTGTACCGCAACCTCGAACTGCGGCAGCACCAATTCTACGTTTACACGGATTGGCCCGGAGGAGTTTACGCGACGCCGAGCCTTAGCGGTGCCCGCCCAGGGGGAGCCATAGCGTCAGCCTGGTCCATTCTACACTATCTGGGAGAGGAGGGGTTCTTAAAGCTGGCCAAAGCCGCCCGCCGGGCGACCGTAAAACTGGTGGAAGGAATCCAGGCCATTCCCGGATTTTTCGTCCTCGGAAAGCCTCCCGCAACCGTGTTCTCCTTCGGATCGGATAAAATCAACGTTTATCAGCTGGCGGTCAAACTCAAAGAAAGAGGCTGGCACCTCCATTCCCAGCACCGTCCGGCCAGCCTGCACCTGACGATCTCCCCATACCACGAGAAGATCGTCGAGCCTTTCCTTAAAGACCTTCAAGAGGCCGCTTCGGAGCTGGCGGCCGCCGGACCGGCAGACTCCACGGGGGAAGCGGCGCTTTATGGCATGATGGGAACTCTGCCTGACCGCAAAGCGGCCAAGGCGCTGGCTTTGCAGTATTTGAATAACCTGTATCGCCTCAGGGAGTGAGCTCTTATTTCCATTCTTTAACCTGAAACTCGAAACTCTAAACTTGAAACTTTTAAGCATGAAAGCCGCTGTCTACAGAAAAAACAAAGGACTGGTTGTCGAAGAAATCCCCATGCCGGAAGCAGGAGAGGATGGGGTGATGGTAAAAATCTCGGATACGGGCTTTTGCGGGTCGGATCACTCCCTGATCGAAAGCGGACTGCTGCCCGATGGGATCATCCTTGGCCACGAGGCCAGTGGCACAGTCTTCGACCGGGGCAGCCAGAAAGGTGCACTCCAGGAAGGAACACGGGTTATTGTCCGGCCCACTTATTGCGGTCAATGCCGGGAGTGCCGCATGGGAAAGCCCCACCTGTGCGGAATCAAGAGGCGATCCATCGGGATCGGGGACTTGCCCGGCGGGTTTGCTGAATACGTAAAGGTCTTCCCTCCTATGCTCATCCCAGTCCCCCCGGGGATGGACTCCCGGAACGCAGCTTTAGCCGAGGCTTTTGCTTCCGCTCTCCACGGGGTCCATTGCGCGGAGAATGAGGGGGGATCGGCTTTGGTGATGGGAGGAGGCCCAATCGGATTGGCTGCCGTAAGAATCCTGAAGGTCCTCGGGTTTGGACCTATCGCCCTGTCGGAACCTGTAGAAGAAAAGAGGGACCTGGGAAAGCGATTTGGGGCTGATTTGGTCATCGATCCCTTGAAAGAGGATGTCGTCGGTCAGGGAAAGGAGTGGACCGGGGGGGCCGGTTTTGAGACCATCCTGGAGTGTGCCGGGGTTTCCGAGAATGTCTCCCTCGCATTTACCCTGGCAGCAAAGGGCGGCACGATCTGCATCGTGAGCTTGTTTAAGGGACTGACGGTTAATCAACCCATGGCCTTGAACTTCAAGGAACCCAGGCTGACCTGGTCCTATTCCAACACCCACGAGGAGAACATCCAGTGCCTTGCCTGGATGGCCGAGGGGAAGATCGACGCCCGGGATATGATTACCGACCTGATCCCCCTGGAAGAACTGCCGCGGGTATACCGGGAAAGGATCCATCCAGGTAAGGCCATCAAGGTAATGATGAGGATAGGAGAAGAATTCTAGTCTATAAATCCGAATTTCGAAGCACGAAATCCGAGATAAATTGGAATGAACACAATTTCGATGACCCAAATCGCCTAAAGAATGATGACCACCGAGCTTTCCCCTTGCGCAATGCGGTATGCTCTATGCCCTATGGGCGTTATCTCCATCGGAGGTGCTTCATGGCCACCCCATCCGCTCCTGAAGGCTACCTCTTCTCCAGAGGGTACACCCACTACGTATTTATTCTCCTCTGGCTTCTCTATTTCTTTGATTATGTCGATCGGATGGTGGTTGTCTCCCTCTTCCCTTTCCTGAAGAGCGACTGGGGATTGACCGATGCGCAGTGCGGGGCCTTGGTCTCGGCCGTTTACTGGGCCATCGTCATCTTCTCTTTCCCCATTTCCATCGTGATCGACCGGTGGAGCCGGAAGAAGAGCATTGGCATCATGGCCGTCCTTTGGAGTCTGGCCACAGCAGCCTGCGCGATCACCAAAAGCTTCGGACAGCTTTTCGCCACGCGGACCGTCATCGGCCTCGGGGAAGCCGGATACGCCCCCGGCGGTACCGCCATGATTTCGGCTCTTTATCCAGAGAAGAGGCGGGCCTTCATGGTGGGCCTCTGGAATATGTCCATCCCCATCGGTATGGCCGTGGGGATTGTGGCCGGCGGTTTCATCGCGACTCACTGGGGATGGAAAAACGCCTTCGGGATTGTGGCTTTCCCAGGGTTGCTCATTTCCATCCTCTTCTTTTTTGTAAAAGATTACAAAACGGTCGGCTTGGAACAAACCGTCCAGCGGGGGGCCGTCCAGTCAAGCCTCCTTTCGGCAAAGAAAAGGATGTCCAAGATGGACATCGTCCGCGCTTTTTCCCGTACCCCCTCCCTTCTCCTGACCTATCTGGGGTTCGCCGGGATGATGTTCCTTACCATCTCCCTGTCTTCCTTCTTTCCGACCTATTTCCAAAGGGTACATGGTGCCCCGCTGCAAAAAGCCACCCTGTTGACCAGTGGAATCATGCTTATGGCCATCATCGGGTCTCCCCTGGGCGGCTGGATTGCCGATCGATGGATGAAAAGCAGAGTTCAAGCCCGGTTGCTGGTCTCCGCCATCTCCGCCCTCCTGTCTGCGGTTCTCTATTTTTGCGCCATTCATTTATTCTCCGGGGGAGTCGTTCAATACATTATTCTCATCCTGGGGGGAATTGCCTCCATGGCCTGGGCGTCATCGGCCATCGCCGTCACCCAGGACGTCGTCCATCCCGGCCTGCGGGCCATCTCCTACGCTCTTTGCGTGATTTCGCAAAACCTCCTGGGAAGCTCCCTCGGGCCGATCGTGACGGGAGCCCTTTCGGACGCGTACGGCATCGCCGCAGCCCTGAAGTTCGCCACGGTTGCGGCTTTGCTTTCCTGTGTTCTTTTTTACCTGGGGTCCAAGTTCTACAAACGGGACTTGGAGAAAGTAGAAAAGGTCGCTTTGACCGCAGAAAAATAGGCTTCCGAAGGGATGGGTTTAGACCGCTCTATCAGTCCCTCAGCAGGTTCTCCCCGGGATCATCCCCCGATATGGCCGACATCCGAAACGGGAGGGGGCATGGATTCAGGATACGCAGGAATGGTAAACCGACCTTCCCCCCTTCGCCGAACAGGTCTTGTCGAGTTGTTTCCAGCCAGTCAGCGACATGGATTCTCGCGTCCCCCTCCTTAGAGCGGAATCAGGTTCTTGGAGAAAATGAGTTTGTCGTCCCCCACCCGGTAGAAATTCTTGATGCGCGCCACCAGGTCATACCCGGCCCTCTGATAAAATCGGACCGTTCCCCCGTAGCTCTCCTGGGAAGACGTTTCGATGAGCAGCATGCGTCCTCCTCGCCCGGCTATGTCCTTTTCCACAAATTCCAACAGGCGCCTTCCGTACCCCTTTCGCTGGGCCGAAGGACTTACCACGATCCAGTAGAGATCATAAACCCCCTGGGTGAGGGGAGTCGGGCCGTAACAGGCGTACCCGTGTATGGAGGACTTCTGCCCTTCTTCTTCCAGGACTGCGAAGAAGTATCCGCTGGCCTCTCCTTTTTCCAGGGCCTCATCCACCAATTCTAAAGCCGTGGCGATTTCCTGGGCGTTGAATCTGCCGGAGGAGATGACCATCTCCTCGATTGCTGAGCGGTCGGCCGGCTCCAATGGGCGGATTCCCGATGGGGAATGTCCTTTCCGCGATGATGACTTCGGTTCCATGCTCTCTTTTCCTTCTTACCCGCAGTATCAAGCATGATCCCTTGAGGAGGTGGACGGGTAAACCAGCTCCGGCGGCTCGCCTTTCCCCGCGGTTATTCACCCCCAGCAAAGCCGCGAGTCTGCCGAAAGGAATGGATTTCAAGGAATTCCTTTTGATTTAATGGCCCCTAAGACCCTTTCCACTTTTTCCAGGGCTTCGGGGGATTCGTCTTCCAAGCTTTTTTCTGCCTCATTGATTTTCTTCTGGAGGGTGGAGTCCAGGGAATCCCAGGACTGGACGAAATTCAAGTATCCTCCCCGGACATAGCGGTTCAGCAGGTATCGGGCCCTTTCCAACGGGGGGAGGCTCTGGTAATCGCCGAGGGCATCGAGGAAAGAATTTTTCTGGGCCGGAAGCCTCCCCTGAAAAGTGAAGGCATTGGTCATCTGCAGAGTCTCAAAGGTGCAGTCAAAGGTGAGACCCTCTATCAGCTCTTTTAATTCTTCCACCATCTGATCTTCACCCGGATGGAGGAATTCCCCTGCCGTCCATTTCCCGTAAAGAGGAGCCCTTTTCAGTACGGCTAGGCTGCGCACCCGCACCTCGGCGGGCCGAATTTCGTTGAGGACGGTGATGGTATCCGCGGTATGCCTCCGGGACCGTTCAGCATCCTTTCCTGCCAGGCCGGGCATGATAAAAGCGGCCATCTGGACACCCGAATCCATGAGTTTCCGTCCGCCCTCAATTTGCTCCTTCCGGCTGGAACCCTTCTTCATGAATTCCAACACCCCATCACACCCCGATTCGACCCCTACAAAACACCAGGAAAGCCCGGCAGCATGCAGCTCCGTCCACTCTTCTGCGGATCGCTGGGCGCAGGTCCTAGACCGGGCATAACAGGTAACCGTGTCCACCGAGGGGAAGGTCTTTTTCAAATAAAGCAGAACCTTGATCAACTCCGCCGGCTTCATAAATAGGGCATTGGCGTCCTGCAGAAACACCCGGCGTGCCCCGTACATATACCAGTTGGCCACGTTGCCAAGGCAGCGGAGCGCGATCCACTGTTTTTCCGTAACCCTGGATGGATATTCTCCATACAACCCCGAGTGTTTTTTGATGCAAGCCTCGATCACCTCATGCTGGACATAACCGTTCAACCCGATCTCCCAGGACGTACCTTCCAGCAGGTCCCCCACCCTGCGGGCCGTGTCAATATCCCTTTTTACCTCGGTTACCGAACGCGGGGAAAATTTGCTCTGCTTGTAAACGGGGCAGAAGAGGCACTGGTTCCAGGGGCAATTCCGATTCACCCGCAGCATGAGTGCGGCCCCTTCCCCGATGGGACCCATGGGGCCAAGTTCCAGGATGTAATTTTCAGGGTTCTTTTCAGGCATGGGAAAATAGGGCGAGACGACAGAGCTTTATTCAGGCTGATGCTCCCAAAAACAGAGCACTAAATTAGAAAACCACAAAGCCCATAGTGTTCGGCGCAAAGCGCTTTACAAAAGCCATTATTTATTTTTTCATTCTCTTATCGCTAGGATCTATGCTCCATGTGCTATGCGTCTTTATTCTCTTAGCCTCTAATCAGCACCTTGATCGCATCCGGCCTATTGGCCGTTTCAAAAGCCCTGGGAATTTCCTTCGGCGGAAAGGGCCCGGTCAGCAACGGTCTCACCTGAATCAAGCCCTTCCAGTAAGGGGCCAGGAGGCGGTCGAACCAGGCGAACCTCTCATAGGGGGTATTCACGTGCATGACGCATGTCGTGCGGATGTTCATTCCGTCATCATGCCATCGGCTGATGTTGAGCCGAACCGGCTCCATCACCCAGCTGTAAAGGGCGAGAGTCCCGTTCTTCTTCAAGACCCGGGTGGCCATGTTCATGGAGTCTTCCGTGCCCGCAGCTTCGAAGACTACATCCACCCCGATTCCTTTGGTCACTTCCAGGATGGCCTTCTCCGAGTCGGGAATTTTGGGGTCAAAGACCTGGTCTGCCCCCAGTTTTTTGGCCAAATCTCGCTTCCCGGCAAGAGGATCGATCCCAACAACAGTGATGGCCCCCTTCCTTTTGGCCCCCTGGACCATGAGTTGCCCGGCAAAACCCAGCCCCATGACCGCTACTGTGTCCCCGAGCTGGACCCCGGAGTTGAAGATCGAATACATCACGCAGGCGAGGGGTTCCCCTAGAGACCCCAGTTCCAGGTCCATCTCTGTCGGGATGGGATGTAGGTTTTCTTCCAAAGATAAAAAATAATCCGCAAAGGTCCCGTTCTTCTTGCAGGACATCACCCGGTCGCCGATCTTATATTTCCGAACTCCTTTTCCCACTTCCATAACCGTGCCTCCCCCCTCATGCCCCAGCATGGTAATGGGGAATTTCAACCCCGGAGGGAGGATGCCGTTGTAAATGTTCCGGTCCGTACCGCAAATGGAGGATTGATAGGTCTTTACCAGTACCTGTCCTTCTGCGGGTCCCGGAAGATCTGCTTCAATCACTTCGATTTTTTTCGACTCCGGCAAGCGAATGGTTTGAATCTTCACTCGATTTCACCTTTCTGCATAATAACTCGATCGGAATTCAGGCAAACGCTTGAATCGGGTATAGTCCCGTCGGTCATTTCCCATGGAGGGTCAGAGAGATGAATTCTCCCTTGCGAAACACCCTGGCCCTGACCGGCCCCTTCATTTTATTCAGAGCGGTTTTCAGACTCTTCAAATCGGGAGTAGCTTCTCCCCCGATTTCAGCGATGATGTCTCCCCGCTGCAGGCCGTCTGTTTCGGCGGGGCTCCCGGCGCGGACGTCGGAAACCAGCACCCCCCCGCTCGATTTAAAGGTGAAGGACTGGGCCAGGGAAGAGGTCAGTTCCTGCGCGGTAATTCCATACTGATCCTCGGCCCCCCTCTCCTCTTTCAAGGGAACCGACATTTCCTGGAACATTTTTCTGGCGACGAAGACTGGGGCTTTGGCCTTCAGGGCCAAGACCATGGAGTCGCTGGGCCGCGCGTCGATTTCGATGGAGGTGCCTTCCCGTTCCAGCACCAGGGCCGCATAATAAACGCCATCTTTGGAATGGGTGAGGATAATCTTCTGCACCTTTCCCTTCATCTTCTGGATGACTCCCTGAAGAAGGTCATGGGTCTGGGGGCGGGGATGCTTGGTCCCTTCCATTTCGGCATTCATGGCGTTGGCTTCGCAGGGGCCGATCCAAACCAAGAGCGCGCGCTCTTCCTGGAGATCAGTGAGGAAGACCACTGGCTGGTTGCTCGAAGGGTCTATGATCAAACGCTGGATTTTGACTTGAAGCAGTTCTTGGGATGCAGCCACGGCAGATACAGGTTGTTTGGCCGCCAATACATGAGGCGGAAAGGCAGAGATTGCCAAGCAGATTGCCGCCAGAACCCAAATGCCCAATTTTCCTTTTCTTGGCATATCCCCCTCCTTCCGGATGAAACGCCAAATCCCAATTCTGCGAAAAGCGGGGTTGGGATTCATATTTTCAGTTCTCCCTTGCCCAGAATGACCCTTCCGTCCAGCTCGAGGGTGGCCTTCCACATGAGGAGATCGTAATGAATGGCTGCCTTGATATTTCCCCCCAAGGTGAGGTTGGACCCAATGCCAATGTGAACCGAACCAAAGACTCCTTCGTCATCCAGCATGATCCCGGTCATCCTGGATTCGGGGTTCAGGCCCACTCCCAATTCGGCTATGTTGTAACTGTTGGGGTCTTTCCTGGACTCCAGGTCTTTCTTTAATATTTCCGCCTGGTACCCGCCTTCGATTCCCACGATGAACCCTTTTCCCACGCAACATTTTACCGGCTCCTTGAGGACCCCAATGCCCAGGTAGGGAATGCTGGCATCGGCCACAAGAATCCCATCGGCCGTTCCCTCCAAGGGAGAAAAATTGGCCTCGATGGTCGGTACGGTGGAAAACTCCCCTCGCTCCACCAAACAATAGAGGGCATTGCCTCTCCTGCCTTCTTTGCGCATCGTAAGGGATGTTCCGGCGGGGGAGGTCAACTGAACCGATTTTGCCTCCTGAAAACGCCTGGCTATTTCCAGACAGATAGGCTTTTGTTTCCTGAAATCCGCTTGGATTCCTCCCTGAATCAAAAGGTCTTCGGTAAAGGCGGTCATGACGATGGCCCGCGAGCCCGCTGCCGCGGCCTCCTTCATGGCCCGGGTGTGGGTAATGGAGGTGCTCACCGGGGTCAGGACCACGTCGGCCTTCCTCATGGCCTCTGCCAGGCAGGCCGGGGGTTCTTCGCCGTGGCCTTTGCGGGGAATCATAATCGCCAGGACCGGCTCTGCGTCCCTTTCTTTCACCGCCATGGCCAGCACTTCGGCGATTCCCACCATATTCGTATCCGTTATGATGAGAACGCTTTCCCCGGCCTTCACCCCGGCGCAGGTTTCTACGATGGTTCTTGCCCCGCGAATGGTTTCAATCTGCTTCATGGTCTCCTTCCTAATCCAAAAAGAGTTCAGCCCTCCTCTCGGTTTTCAACCGCCGCCCCTTTTTCTCCCAGGGGCAGGTCCTGGTAGATGGACAGGACCTCTTCCTCATATTCGGGCGGGGCCAGCATCACCCCCCAGCCTTTCTGGGTCTGGAAGATCCCGTCATAGGCGGAGTCGTGGTAACTTCGGACCCGATGGGGGATTTTCCGCTCGTTGAGCACGGAGTCGAGCAGTCGTGCTTCAATCTCGTTTTCCAGGACCAAGATCTTTTTGAATTCTTCCATGTGAAAGCCGCTCCATCCTGATTTTAAACCTTTCGGGTGATTCAATCCCCCCGGCGCTGGCCTCCAGGGACATCTTCTCGCAGAACCCATCGACCCTGTTTAACCGTTCCTCCCGCGGGCGACCCCGGGGAGTCGACCTTACGATGCTGCCCCCTTATTATGCGGGGTAGATCGAGAAGGGAGAAATTTCGCTCTCACCATCTCCCCTAGCGCCCTTCATCCTCCCCTACTCTTAAAATATTAGTGAAATCCTCTCTGGCCAGCAACAGAAATATCCATCCCTTCCTTTTTCCTATTTTTCCCGGATTTTTTATCTTGACACCCCCAGTTCTCTTCTGGTACAGAAGGGGATAGATTTGGTATACCATATACCATTTAGCATCCATCCGACTTTGAGGAAAACCTGTGAAAGAGAAAGTCCTGGCATCCTCCCGGGAATTTTCTCCCCCCGTCTCCATCGCCGAAGGAGTGGCCCGATTTCTGGAAAGCAAGATCATCCGGAACGAGCTGAAACCTGAGACCCGTCTGATCGAACGGAATCTCTCCGAAACCTTGGGGGTCAGCCGGATTTCCATTCGTGAAGCTTTCAGGATTCTGGCTCTGTCCGGGCTGGTCAAGATCATCCCCCGAAAGGGAGCCCAGGTCACGGCCATCACCAAGCAGGAAGTAGAGGAAATCTACGCTCTGCGGGCCTACCTGGTGGGGCTGGGGGCCAAGCTGGCAGCCAGGAACATCAGCCGGGAAGACCTGGGAGAGCTCAAAAAGATTGCCAGCCAAATGGCGGAGAAAAGCGAGAAGAACGACCTGAGGTCCTATTTTTCTTTGAACTTGAAATTTCATCGCCTCCTTTCCCGAGTCGGGGGGAATCAAAGATTGCACCAAATCCTGGAGAATTTCGGGAAGCAGACGCACCGTTTCCGGTATGCTTCCCTGAGCCTCCCGGGAAGGATGCGGAAATCTAGCTCCTATCACCAAAGGCTCGTGGAGGCGATCCAGAAGCGGGATGAAGAAAGGGCTGAAAAAATCGCCCGGACGATCATCGAAGAAGCCGGTCGGGCGCTGATCGAGCACCCTTTCGATGAGTCATCGGACTTCCCCGAGCTTTTTAAAAAAACGCTCCCCGGAAACACCTGAACCGGAAAATGGACGCTTCAGGGGATTTCGCCGTCTCCTGCCTGAAAGACGGGCTTTCTTCTCATGTTACCCAAAGGGATCGAATTCATGCGGTTCTACCTAAACATTCCTTTCCAAGGAGGTCGCTATGGCTGAAATACTGA
>DASPRR010000262.1:0-13072 GCA_035624375.1 Thermodesulfobacteriota bacterium
GTCTCCACGGGGTTTACCCCGACGGCGCAAATCTTTACTACCACCTGCTGGGGACCGGGCTGGGGGTCTGGAACCTCTTCCAGTTTCATCACTTCGGGGGGACCGAATTCGTGGATGCGAATCGCTTTCATGGCCTTCTCCCTTCGAATGAAAGGATTCCAATGGAGTTGAGGAATATACGCCGCCTGACTTTGCTCCTCTACCGGATGTCCTATTGTATTCTAACACGGGAAGGAAGCTCTTTCGTGCTCCCAAAACGGCAGGATTCACTAGGAATGACGGGGTGTTGGAAGGGAGAGGCGGGAAATAGATTTTGTGAAAATCCTTCTTTCGACTAAAAATGAAAAAGCGGGACAGAAAGTCTCCCTCGATGATTCGAGATGCTCCCTGTCCCGCCCGGAATAACTAAGAATTACTTCACTGCCGTTTTCAGGGCTTTGCCGGGTGCGAATTTGGGAACTTTCTTCGCCGGGATCTTGATTTCCTTGCCCGTCTGAGGGTTCCGGCCTACCCGTGCTTTTCTCTTGCCCACGCTGAACGTTCCAAAGCCCACCAAGGTAACCGCCTGGCCCTTCTTCAACCCCTTCTTAATTGCTTCCAACACGCAAGAGACCGCTTTATCGGCCATTCTCTTGCTCCCCACCACTTTGCCTACCTCCGCCACCAAGTCCGCCTTGTTCAACTTGCCTCACCCCCTTTATTCTGATATTGAGCCAATTTTCCCCCTATTCTAATGCAATTTAAAAACTTGTCAAATCAAAATTATCAATCTCTTACGATTTTTTTCAACCTCTTCAGAAGGCTCCCGTTTTCGAGCAGATCGTTTCTTTCTCTTGATTTTCAACTTGACAGGCCGCGACAAATATTTTATATAGGGGCGACAGCCTGACCTCTTTACCCATCCACAAAATATTACCCATTTTCAAGCGGTTGGAGAATAGGTCTTGTTCAAACCGAATTTCCACCATGAAGCGCATTTTGATTGGAAATTTTGCCAACCACCAGATCGATCCGCCACCCGGGAAAAAAATCATAGACGAGGTCTATGTCTGCTTCTCTCTCTCACTAATAATGGAAAACAGAAGCCAGTTCAACAATGTTCTGCGCGCCAATTATTAACAGAAGGGTTAGGGTAAAGTCGACAGCCAATCCCCAGGCTCTGAAGAAGAATGAAAAGAAAGGGTTGATCGGGGCAACCAATTTCCCGATTTCCCCATTCTTATTTTCCATGAAGGTTTGCGCCCCTCATTGGACTTGAACCAGAGAAGACTCCTTTGTAACTGGATTGCCTTTCCTAACGATGGTAAGAATTTAACCAAGAAAGGAGGTGTTTCATCTTTTCCCTGTGTAGATTGCCCAGGGCTGATTCAGGAAGGATTCTACGGGTAATGGGGCTATATTCAGCTTTCAACCATTGTTCTGAAGGAGGAAGGTAACCATGAGTGCAGAAAAACAAACTGTTGATGGAGGCAAGGGCCCAAGGTTTGAGGTGGAGGATTTTCCGGAACCTTTGCGGGATCTTACCCCGAGAAAGCTATTCGCGATCCTGGGGCCAGCCGTGATTGCTCTCGGCGGGACTATCGGCGGGGGGGAATGGCTGATCGGACCTTCTTTATTCGTGAAATGGGGCCTTGCTCTCCTCTGGATTACCACCGTATCGTCCATTCTTCAAGTGTTCCTCAATCTCGAGATGACTCGTTACACCCTTTATACCGGAGAGCCCGTCACCGTGGGGTTTATGAGACTCGCCCCCGGCAAAGCATTCTGGGGCTGGCTCTTCACGATCGTTGGATTTTGTGAGCGCGGTCTGCCCGGATGGGCTCTGGGTACAGCGACCGCCGTCGCCGCTCTTCAGCTGGGCGCCATCCCTGGGGTGGCGGATAAAGGAACAGTCCTCTTCTGGGGTTACGTGGTTTTTGCTTCCTGTTGCGTGGTCATTACCCTGGGGAAGAGCGCCGAACGGACCCTCGAGTGGGCCAACTGGGTCATGATGATTGTCGTTCTGGGTGGGCTACTCCTGCTGGACCTCTATATCGTTCCCGCCTCGGTGTGGCTCGAAGGCGTGGTGGGATTTTTCAGTTTCGGCTACATGCCCAAGGGGGTGGATGTTCTCCTTCTGGGTGCCCTGGTCGGGTATTCCGCGTACGGAGGATTCGGCAACAATGCCATCACCAACTGGTACCGGGATAAGGGCTACGGCATGGGGGGAAAGATCGGCTATATCCCGGCCTTGATCGGCGGAAAGACCATCCATGTTTCTCCTCACGGAAAAGTCGCCATGCCGACGGCGGAAAATATTTCCCGGTGGAAAGGCTGGTGGAAGCTTCTGAACATCGATCAGTGGTTTATCTTTTATGGCGGGGCCATGGCCGGGATGTTCCTCCCGGGTATCCTGTATGTGGCCGTAATACCCAGAGGGACGACCCTTCCGGCCTGGGGAATTGCCGCCTCTTCGGCCAGTGGATTGGTCCAGCAGCTCGGCTCCTTCGGATGGTTCCTGGCCCTCTTCTTTGGTTTTTGGATTTTGTATTCGACCGCCATCAGCAACGTAGACCTGGTCGTTCGCCAGTCCACAGACATGCTGTGGTTTGCATCGGACCGCGTCCGAAAACTGGCCAAGATGGATATTAAGAAAATCTACTATATCCTCCTGCTGGCCTTTTTCATTTGGGGCGTGTCCTACGTGAATTTGTCGGTTCCTCTCATCATCCTAGCCGTCAGCGCCAATATCGCCAATTTCACGATGGCGCTCTCGGCGGTCCTGACCATCAGACTGAACCGGAAGTTTCTGCCGAAGGAGTTTCGGCCCAGCCTCTGGAGGGAGCTGGTGCTTGTGGGCAATCTCATCTTCTTCGGGTTCTTCTTCTCAGTCTTTGTCTGGGTGAAGATTTTAGGGTTTTAGGGTTAGCACCCGAGAAAAGGGCTGGCCTGACCAAGTGGGGGAAGGGGGGAGGAGTTTTCAATTGACCCCTTTCCCCTGCTCTTGATAGATTTAAGGGCAGTGCTGTTAAGGGCATAGGGGGTGATTCCTTGCCCGAGAAGGAATCGTAGCCTTTAGGAGGTGGGTATGGCTCGATTGTATGAATATCAGGGGAAACAATTACTCAAGAAGGCGAAGGTGCCGATTCCCCAGGGCGAGGTCGCCGCGACCCCCCAGGAAGCCGGGAAGATAGCGGAAAAGATCGGGAAGCCGGTAGCGGTGAAAGTGCAGATCTGGGCCGGGGGGCGCGGAAAAGCGGGGGGCATTAAAATCGCCGAACATCCCCTGGACGCTCAAATCGCCGCCCAGAACCTTCTGGGGTCCGAAATAAAGAAGATGAAGGTGGAAAAGGTTCTGGTGGAGGAGAAGCTGAATATCGACAAGGAATACTACGTCGGCGTGATCATCGACTCTTCCATGGGGGTCCGGTCCCCGGTCGTCATGTTCAGCAGCGAAGGGGGCATGGAGATCGAGACCGTGCCATCGGAAAAGATCGCCCAAATTACGGTGGACGTTCTTCGGGGCTTCCGCCTGTACGATGCGTTGAACCTCGCCGTCCAGATGAAGGTGCCGACGCAATTCCTCCCGGCCATCGCTCAGGCCATCATGGGTCTGTACCAAACTTTCAAGGACTACAACTGCCGGACCGCTGAGATCAATCCTCTCGTCTTGACCAAGGACGGAAAAATCGTGGCCGCGGATTGCCGTATCGCCATCGACGACTCCTCCGTTTATCGCCATCCGGAACTGGGCATCGATGTGGCCCGCGAGTCTCCCACCCCCCCCACGGAATTGGACAAGATCGCATGGTGGATCGAGGAGGGCGACCTCCGGGGGACCTGCTATATTGCCCAGATGGTGTCGGAGATCAAAGGATTGAACTACGTGGGCTACCACGGGCTCGGCGGGGGGGGCGCCATTCTGGGAGTGGATGCCCTCAACCGCGAGGGGTTGAAGATCGCCGACTACGCCGACACCAGCGGCAACCCCACGGCGGCCAAAGTCTACCGGGCCGCTAAAGTGATTATCTCCCAGCCCAACATCGAGGCTTACTTTCTCGGCGGGTTCATTGTGGCCAACCAGGAACAGTGGCACCATGCCCACGGGGTAGTGAAGGCTCTCCGCGAGGAGCTGCCCAAGAGACCCGGCTTCCCCTGCGTGCTCATGCTTTGCGGGAATCGCGAGAAGGAGGCGCTGGAGATCCTGAGGGAAGGGACCCGCGACCTCCCGGGGCGGATTGAAATCTACGGGGCGGAAAAAGTTTATGAAACCGAATTTCTGGCCAAAAGAGTGAAAGCCCTGATCATGGAGTACCGCCGAGACCGGGGGATAAAGGAGGGTTAGAGACATGCATTTTGAAGAGCGGACGATCAAGATCATCATCGATGAGGAAAAATGCGTGGGCTGCAAAACCCATGTGTGCGCGCAGGCATGTAAGACCTACGATCGGGGCATCTTGGTGATTAAGGACGGCAAACCCGCCCTCGGCGGGGATTCGGAATTCGGCAAGCGGGTTGGCACGGAGTGCCTCGCCTGTGAGTATGAATGCTGGTTCCGGGGGAACAAGGCGATCACCATCGAGGCGCCGATTCCCGGGCTGGATGAGTACAAGAAAAAATACGGAGTCCCCTAAAAGAGAACTTTCCCAAAGGCAGGTGAAAAAATGGCGATTCTACTCAAGAAGGATACCACCATCCTCGTGCAAGGGATTACCGGAAGAGAAGGCTCCGCCCGGGCCGCCTTTATGAAAGGGTATGGAACGAAGGTTCTGGCCGGAGTCACGCCCGGGAGGGGGGGAGAGGAGGTCTCCGGGATCCCCGTCTTCAACACGGTTGCGGAGGCGATCCGGAAAGTGGGTCCGATCGATGCCAGCGTCACCTTCGTTCCCGGGACCGGCCTGAAGGAAGCCGTCCTAGAGGCGATCGATTCCGGGATCAAATTTATCGTGAGCCCGGCCGAACGGGTCCCCCTGTACGACATTCTGGAGATGGTGGCTTACGCGAAGCAGAAAGGGGTCCGTCTGCTGGGTCCTGGTTGCATCGGGGTCCTTAGCCCGGGAATCGCAGCCGCCGGCTGGCTCGGCGGCAACCCGGAGTATGCCCGAAGAGTGTTTCTGCCGGGACCCGTGGGGGTCATGTCCCGGAGCGGTGGGCAGTCGGGCACCGTTCCCTGGGCCGTTAAGGAAGTAGGCCTCGGCGTCAGCACCGTGGTCCACATCGGCACGGAGCCGGTCTTGGGCACCTCCTTCGGGGACATTCTGCCCCTTTTCGAGAAGGACCCGGACACCAAGGGCGTGGCCGTCTTCGGAGAGATCGGCGGCCCCTACGAGGAGGAGGCGGCCGAGTGCGTGCGGAAAAGGGAATACACCAAGCCCCTGGTGATCTTCGTCGCCGGCGCCTGGGCGCCCGAAGGCATGCGTTTCTCCCACGCCAGCAGCATCATTGAAAGGGGGAAGGGTTCGGCGAAGAGCAAAATCCAATCGCTCAAGGATGCCGGGGTACACGTGGTGGACCGGCCCGACGAGCTTGCTCCGACCATCAAGCGGTTAATCCAATCCCAATAGGAGGTAGAAAGATGCCTGTAATGAGATCCGTGTTTTACATTCCGGGAAACAACGACAAGATGATCGCCAAGGCTCCAACGACGCCAGCCGACATCATCACCCTCGACCTGGAAGATTCCGTCCCTCCCGCCGAGAAACCCAAGGCCCGGGACATGGTGCGGGAAAATCTGAAGCTCGCCGGAACGGGCGGCTCCACGGTCTACGTCCGGATCAACAACTGGGAGACCCTCATGACCAACGACGACCTCGAAGCCATCGTCCATGAGGGACTTTCCGGTGTGTGCCTGGCCAAAACCGGCGGTCCAGACCACGTGCAACGCCTCGAATGGAAGCTGGAGGAACTGGAGCGAAGGAGAGGCTTGCCGGTGGGAAAGATCGCCATCCAGCTCCTGATCGAGACGGCCAAGGGGGTTATCAATGCCTACCCCTCGGCGATCGCCAGCAAGCGGGTGAACTCGCTCATCTTTGGGGCGGTCGATTATACCAAGGACATGCGGGTGAAGCTCACCAGCGAAGGAGTTGAGCAATTCTACGCCCGTTCGCACACGGCGGTCGCCGCCCGGGCGTCAGGCTGCATCGCCATCGACTGCCCCTTCGTGGATTTCAAAAATATCGAGGCCTTTGAAAAGAGCACCCGCGAGGGACGGCAAATGGGATACGAGGGACGAATGCTGATCCATCCCACCCAGATCGAGCCCTCCAACCGGATCTATTCTCCCGCGCCCGAGGATGTGGAATGGGCCAAGGGCGTGGTCAAGGTCTTCGAGGAAGAGGGTATTGCCAAAGGAATGGCGGCCGTGTCCTACAAGGGTAAGATGGTGGACACTCCGGTCTACGATAATGCCCGGACGATCCTGGCGACGTTGGCCGAGATCGAGGCCTTTGACAAGAAGCGCAAGCAGGCCTAGAGGCCGCGGGATTCAACTTACCGGTCCCGCGTTGGGGAACGCTTTCGGCACGGCTCCTCCTCTCCTCCAGGGGGGGAGGAGCGGTTCAGATTGAGGGGACGGTCCCCTTCGTCCCCTTCTCATTCCGCCGGGCATTAGAGGGGAGGAATGTCATGGGCCAGCGATAGCCGAATTTACTTCCTTCCCTTTCCCCGTTTTTCGGCGATGTCCCTTCACGGTCCCCCTGATTCTCCACAACCTTGAGGATTCATCATCTCACCTGGAAAGAGACCGCTCGGGACCGGGAGGAGAACGGAGAGAGAAATAAATGGAGAATGTGTCCTACCTCACCCCCGAAATTCAGGCCCTCTTGGGGCAAGAGGTGACTTGGAAAGCGACCGAGCCGGTGGATGCCGGCAAAATCCACCGTTTTGCGAAATCTTTAGGCTTGGCCAATCCCATTTATTATGATATCGAAAAGGGCCAGCCGGTTGCCCCGCCAACGTTCCTTTTCTCTGTGAATCACGATTCTTTGGGAGATTTCGATGAGACCGGAAGGCCGACGAAAAGGCTATCCCTGCCTCCCCCTTTTGGTCCGGCCATGCGAGGGGGGAACAAATATCAATTCTTCCAGCAGGTCCGTGTCGGGGACCGGCTTTGGATGAAAAGGAAAGTAAATGGCTTGGAAGAAAAACAGGGCCGAACCGGAGCTCTTCTTTTCGTACCCTATGATGTGCAATATACCAACAAGGGCGGCGACCTTTTGGGCATCAACACGGAAACCCTAATCTTCCGCGTCACCCAGGAGGGCAAAGAGAAGAATAGAATGAGCAGCCACACGGTTTTTGAAGACCGCAGAGAAGGCCAGGAAATCCCCCCGTACCGGGTCACCGTGTCTAAGGTCCAGATGATGATGTATGCCGCTGCCACCTGGAATCCTAACCAGCTTCATTGGGACTCTGATTTTTGCAAGAAAAGGGGCTTTGCCGAGGCCAATATCGCCGGACCCATGTTCGGTGATTATCTGGCGGAAATGCTCGTGAAATGGGTGGGTGATCCTTCTCGCCTCAAAAGCCTCGATTATGTCAATCGGAACATGGCTTTTCCCGGTGATACCCTGATCTGCCGGGGGAAAGCCTTGGGCAGACCCCGACAAGGAAATACGGAACTGATCGATTGCCAGGTATGGGTGGAAAATCAGAAGGGAGAGATTCTCGTGCAAGGCTCAGGCCAGGTGAGCCTTGGATAAAGGCCCTTGGCCAAAGGACGGAAAAAATTCTCCTTCCTCTTCTCTGCGGTTCCTAGGTCTTTTCCGCGTTATGATAACCCGGCCTTTTGAGATCCTCCCGATTAGACCAGGCTTTCTAATACGAACAAAGAAAATATTGTGGTAGTCTTTGCGAGCCCGGGAGGCGCGGCAATCTCGTTTTTGCTTGAGATTGCTTTGTCGCAACGTTCCTCGCGCTAACGACTTACTTATTTCGTTTGTATTAATTTTACAATTTTTCGTGATTTCATCCAAAATACCTTGATTACCTCTTCCGATTGTGATAATTTGCATTTACTTTTGCGAATCGAATCCTAAACAATTTCCTTTGAGGACCTTCTATGCTTGATGAATTCCATCCCCCTGCTCGCCTGCTTATGGGCCCTGGACCCAGCAATGTGGACCCCCGCGTGAACCTGGCCATGGCCAAACCCTTGCTCGGCCACCTGGACCCATACTTCATCCAGATCATGCACCAGGTCCAGGCTCTACTGCGGGAAGTCTTTGCGACTCGCAATTCCCTCACCATCCCCATCTCCGGGACCGGAACGGCCGGGATGGAGGCCGCCTTTGTCAACGTCGTTGAACCCGGAGACAAGATCCTGATTGGCGTGAACGGCTTCTTCGGCGAACGCATGGTGGAGATTGCCAGTCGCTGCGGGGTTGAGGTAAAGAAGCTCGACGGTACCTGGGGCAAGCCTTTTGAGCCTGCCGAGGTGGAGAAAGAACTCCGGGCCTTCCGCCCCAAGGTCCTGGCATTGGTACACGCCGAAACCTCCACTGGTGTCCTTCAACCGCTCGAAGAATTCTCCTCGATCCTGAAAAAATTCCCGGAGACTCTATTCCTGGCCGATACGGTCACCTCCCTAGGCGGCCATCCGGTGAAAGTGGACGAATGGGGAATCGATGTCTGCTACAGCGGAACCCAAAAATGTCTGAGCTGTCCCCCCGGTTTGGCTCCGATCACTTTTTCGCCGAAGGCCGTGGAAAGAATAAAAAACCGGACCCGGAAGGTTCAGAGCTTTTATCTGGATATGGATACACTCGGAAAGTATTGGGGGAGTGAAATCACCTACCATCATACCGCCCCCGTCAGCATGAACTATGCCCTGCTGGAAGCCCTGCGGATCGTCCAGGAAGAGGGCCTGGACCGGCGTTTCGAAAGGCACCGGCGCAATCATCTGGGTTTGGTGGCCGGAATCGAAGCCATGGGGCTAAAGATGTTTGTTGACCCGCCGCACCGCCTGTGGTCCCTGAACACCATCGCCATCCCCGAGGGAATCGACGACGGGAAGGTACGCAAAAGCCTCCTGGAGGAATACGGCCTGGAGATCGGCGGCGGGCTGGGTCCCTTAAAGGGCAAAATCTGGCGGGTGGGGTTAATGGGGTACAACTCCGATGAGAAGAATGTCCTCTTTTTCCTCACCACCCTGGAGCAGGCCCTGCGGGCGCAGGGGTTCGAGGTACCCCCGGGTGTGGGAACCTCCGCAGCCCGGGATTTTTATGCTAAAAATAAATAGGCAGGACCGAGCCACAAATTCGCTGCTCGCTGCTGGTTCCTAGCTTCTGATTCCTGTTTTCGCCTTTAACTCGCAAGGAGTTGCTTACTGTTCATCGCTCAGTACGATATTTTATGGGCCAACCCTGGACCTTTCTTTATTCTAAAATCCTCTATACCTGCCGTATCTTTTCCCTGAAAAAGGAAGGCTACCGTTCCCCGCGCACGGGCAGAGAGCATGATTTCTTCCTTCTTGAATCCACTGACTGGGTGAACGTCATTCCCCGAACCGCAGACGGAAGGATCATCCTAGTCAAACAGTACCGTATAGGAACAAAAGATTTTTCTCTGGAAATTCCCGGAGGAATGCTCGATGAGGGGGATGATCCGGCTGGGGCAGCGGCTCGCGAACTCTTAGAGGAAACCGGCTACGCAGGCGAGGAACCGATCCTTCTGGGCGTAGTCCATCCGAACCCGGCCATCCAAACTAACCGCTGTTATACTTTTTTGATTAATAATGTCGTCTTCAAAACCCCTCCCCAACAGGATTCCACCGAAGATATCGAGGTCCAATTCGCGTCCCTCGCGCATATCCCCGAGCTCATCCGGAAAGGGAAAATCACCCATGCCCTGGTGATCGCCGCTTTCTATTGGTACTTCTCGAGTACAGCCTCTAAGGATTCTGGGGCTCAAGGATTCGCGTGAAAACATTTTTGGTATTAGGATTTCCCTTGACTCCGTGAATCCTATGTTTCCATTCAGGAGGGGTTACCAGTCAGCCCATAATTGTATGGACGCTGAAGACTAGGCCGTTCGTGCTGAGCTTGTCGAAGCATGAGCCTGTCGAAGCATGAACGATGTAGCGATGCACCCTTCGACAAGCATGCCCTGAGTGAGCCGTTCGCCCTTCGACAAGCGTTCGACTGAGCTCACGCCGAAGGCTCAGGGTGAACGGTGGCAGGCTAAACGGGGAGAATAATAAAAGGGAGGAGGGGTTCACCATGGATGTTCCTTTAATGTCTTTGATTGCTTTGTTCATTGCGATCGTGATTAGCTGTACGACCTCTTTGAACATCGGCACCCTGGCAATCGGGTTATCCCTGATCGTTGGCTACTATTTTGGAGGGGTCAAGCTTGCGGAAATTGTCAAGGGTTATCCCACCAGCCTGTTCATCATGCTGGCCGGGGTCACCTACCTCTTTGCCATTGCTCAAACGAATGGGACCCTGGAAAAAATATCCAAGTATGCGATTAAAGCGGTTCGCGGCAATGTAGCCCTGCTGCCGATTGTACTCTTTTTCTTAGCCTTTGCCCTCTCCTCCATGGGCCCCGGCCAAATAACCATTTCGGCGCTGCTGGCGGCTCCTGCAATGCTCCTGGCTCAGGAGGTGGGGATTTCTCCTCTGCTCATGGCTTTGGTCGTGGGCAACGGCGCTCAAGCAGGGGCCATGTCCCCCATCGCCCCTCCGGGGATCATCTCCGCGTCCATCCTATCCAAAATGGGCATCACCGGCGTCAGCATGGTCCTCTGGATGAACATGCTGATTACCCATGTGGCGGTCTCTGTCCTCGCCTACTTTCTGTTTGGGGGGTTAAAGCTCCTCCGTATAAAAGATACCGGCCAGAGGGAAACGCTGAGGAACCTCCCGGTTGAACCCTTTACGATGGAACAGGTCTGCACCATCATCGGGGTGGTGATCCTGATCCTCGGCGCTCTTTTCTTCAAGCTGGATATTGGCATGGGAGCTTTTATGATTGGTGCGGTCCTCTCCCTGATCAAAGCTGTGGATGAGGGGAAAGCCATCAAGGCCATGCCCTGGGGGACCATCCTCATGGTTACCGGGGTTACCGTCCTGGTCCAGTTAATGAGCCAGGTGGGCGGCATGGACCTCTTTGCCACGATCATGGCCAAAATATCTACCGCCTATACCGTTACGATGGTCGCAGGCTTCGTAGCGGGGGTTGTTTCCGCTTATGCGAGCACGACAGGGGTCATACTGCCCGCGTTTCTCCCCCTGGCGCCCGGCTTGCTGGCCAAGGTTGGCGGCACCGACCTGATGGCCCTCATATCGTCCATCGTCGTTTGCGGTTTCGTGGTGGACCTAAGCCCCCTTTCCACCACCGGCGCCGTCTTTATTGCCAATGCTGCCCCCCAGGCGGATAAGAATAAACTTTTTCGTAACATGCTCATCTGGGGGTTGTCCATGTCGGTCGTCGGGGCGGTGATAAGCTGGCTGGCCTTCACCGTCCTGGGTCTGCCCTAAGGAAAAAGTGGGCCTTTGTCTCCTTTTCATTTTTTCAGTAGGTGGACATGATAACCACCCGCTGGATTTCGTTCGTCCCTTCGTAGATCTGGGTGATCTTGGCGTCGCGCATGTAGCGCTCCACGGGGTATTCCTTGACGTACCCATATCCTCCGAGGACCTGGACCGCCTCCACCGTGACCCGCATGGCCGTGTCCGCGCAGAAGCACTTGGACATGGAGGAGAGGCGGATGGTCTCCGGGCTGATGCGGGACATGTCCTTGGGAAGCTCCTGGAGTAGGGATGCGGTCTTGTAGAGAAGCTGGCGGGCCGCCTCGATGTTCATGGCCATGTCCGCCAGCTTGAAGGAGATTCCCTGCTGGGCGACGACGGGCTTGCCGAAAGCAATCCGTTCTTTGGCGTAATTAAGGGAGTACTCAAAAGCGCCGGCGGCAATTCCGAGGGCCTGGGCGCCCACGGCCGGACGGCTGAAATCCAGGGTCTTCATCATGATGGCAAACCCCATTCCTTCCCCCCCTAGCAGGTTCCCGGCGGGAACCGGGCAGTCCTCGAAAATCAGTTCCACTGTATCTGAAGCCCGGATGCCCAGCTTGTCCTCATGTTTCCCCACGGAAAACCCCTTGGTTCCCTTTTCCACCACGAAGACGCTGGAGCCCCTATGCCCGCCCTTCGCCGGGTCGGTCAGGGCGTAGACAGCGACCGTGTCGGCCACCCCGCCGTTGGTAATGAAAGTCTTGGTCCCGTTAAGGATGTAATAGTCGCCTTTCTTTACCGCTTTACTGCGGAAGGCGGCCACGTCCGAACCGCCGCTCGCTTCGGTCAGGGCAAAGGCCGACAATTTCTCCCCCGAAGCCAGAGCCGGCAGGAACTTCTTTTTCTGATCCGGATTGGCCGCCAGGAGAATGGGCAAAGTTCCCAATTCCTGGGCCACCGGGAGCATGCCGGTGGAGGCCTCCGCCTTGGATAACTCCTCGCAGACAATGACCAGCGCTAAGAGACCGGCCCCTGCTCCGCCGTGCTCTTCCGGAAAGTCGACCCCGAAAAGGCCGTTTTCCCGGAGCAGCTCCACCATCTCCCAGCTGAATTCCCCCTTCTGGTCCCGGGCCCCGGCCCCCGGCTCAACTTTCTCCTTGGCCAGCTTCCTCACCGTATCGCGGAGTAATACTTGCTCTTCAGTCAGTCCGTACTGCATGACCATCTCCTTTCCCCACCCCCTTCCTGCCTTCCTCGGAGCTCCGAAGAATTCCCTTAAATCACCCCCACCCTCACCCTCCCCCATCGAGGGGGAGGGAATTTTTATCTATTTCAATTTTTTTACCCTCTCCCCTTGCGGGAGAGGGCAGGGTGAGGGGGGTTGGGGTGGAGGGGGTTCCACATATTTTTTAAAAAAAGAGATTTCTACACCAAGGTACTTCTGGGAGGGATTGTAGAAAAATCCGTTTAGAAATGTCCATAAAAAAATGGAGGCACCTCCGGGGAGGAGGGCTCCTCCCCGGAAATAGGTTGAGCGATCGAGCGCGATGCGGCCTAGAGCTTGAGACCCAAGGGGTTGTCGTAGATCGTCCAGGCCAGGAAGTAGATGAACAGGACCACCGCCCAGAAAACATTCAGGG
>DASPRR010000279.1:0-3168 GCA_035624375.1 Thermodesulfobacteriota bacterium
CAACTGCGTCTGCCCCCTTGCCGATTGGGAGAGCACAATGAATATGTGTACAAGCAAGTGATCGGCGTTTCCGACGAGGAATATACTGAACTGGAGAAGGCTGGTCATATTGGGATGGATTTCATTCCCAGCATACCGTAAAGCGCGTCAGCATTCAAATTCATAGAATATAAATACTCATGCCGGATACAAGAATAATGGATATGCTGGGAATCAAATCCCCCATCGGTTAAAACGCCGTCCCGTCGAAGCTCAAGCCGCTTCGTTGAAGCGAGCCGATGGTATTTGTCTTGATCCTAAATCCCTTTTTGCGTAAAATCAGATCAAGCCGCAAACAGGTATTCTTAAGCAGAGGGCTAAAATTTATTCCGCGGAGGGCTAAAAAATGAGCAGAAGGATTCTTTTCAACGCCTTGGCAGTAATTGCTTTCCTTTGGGGAGCCAGTTATGTCGGAGCTCAGAGCGTAAATTATCCCACCAAGCCGGTTATTCTTCAGGTTCCTTGGCCGGCGGGCGGCTCCACGGATGTGGGTGCCCGGATCGTTGCAGCGATTGCGGAAAAGAAAATGGGGCAGCCGATCGTCGTCACCAATCGAGTGGGTGCCGGGTCGCAGATTGGCTTGACCGAAACCGCCCGAGCAAAACCAGATGGCTATACTTTGGGGTTCGCCAGCCTTCCGGCTCTGAACACCATCGTTCTAGACCCGGAACGGAAGGCGCTATTTGACCTGAATTCCCTGGTTTTCATCATTAACCAGGTCATCGATCCAGGGATCATCTGGGCCAAGGGCGACAGTCCCTATAAGACCTTAAAAGACTTGCTTGAAGACGCCCGGAAGCGCCCCGGTGAAATCCGGGCCGCCACTACCGGAATCCTCGGGGATGACCACCTGGCCATCCTTATGCTGGAACAAGCGGCTAAGGTAAAATTCCGGATTGTTCATTTCGACGGGGGCGCCCAGGTCTTCACCGCGACATTGGGGGGGCAAGTGGATGTGGCCTTCGGCAATGTCGGAGATATTGGCACCAAGCTCAAGGGGACGCCGCTCCGGATTCTGATGCTGATGGACTCCCAAAGGTCGAAGTTTGTGCCCGATATTCCCACAACTGCCGAGTTGGGCTTCCCCGGAATTATTTCTTCTTCTTCCCGCGGCATGTTCGGTCCTGCCGGTATTCCGGACCCAATTCTGAAAAAAATCCAGGCCGTCTTTTTGGAGGCCATGAAAGACCCGGATCATTTGGATAAGATGGATAAGGCCGCGCTGGCGGTCAAACCCCTGGTGGGCGAGGAATATAAGAAATACGTTTACGAGCTACATCAGCGGATTACTCCCCTGGTGGAAATCGCTCGAAAGGAAAAGTGATTGGGGAAGAAGAAAAAGTGATTTGCGTCGTAAATTTTCGTACTCAACGATAAAAGAGGTGGTACCCAGAAATCAGAAGGCCCCTATTCAGTGAAAAGCGGTTCGTGCAGAAAATGCTTAACAAATTCAATTCACCGTCCTGCCTTGGGAAAAGGCTAAACCTGTTCTGCCCGAACGTACCCAAACTCGTGGGGTCTCCTGGAAATTTTTCTCGCGGGTTATCCTTTCAATAAAAGGGGAAGATGGGCAGCATCCGGAAGACTGTCCAAGGTCCACACTAAGTCCAGGACTTGAGCGGCGCGGAGACCGATGAGCGTTTGGGCCAGGTCAAGAAACTTCTCGGCCAGGGCCTCATCGGACATAGGATTCTCTACGGTGCCCGAGCCCCGGGGGACATGGCGCTCCTGCTTGGGGCCGTGGAGAAGTTTTACCACGACGGTGCATTCATCTTTCCTCAAAGACTCGTCGGGAATCAAGGCGACTTTGCGGCGGAGTGTCACGGCGGCCGGGTCGTTCACCCGCGCGTCGGTGAACTGGGCCTTGCGGGCAGTGCCGTCGAGGAGGGCCACGGCGGCGCAGTGATAGGCGCTGAATTTCCCCTCCAAGCCGGTCTTCGGTTCCGACTGGCCGGTGACTTGCAAGACGAAGGGATTCACCCGGACTTCGATGCGCGCGACGGAATCGGCATCCATGCCTTCTTTCCGGAGCTGAACCAGGGCATCAATCAAGGGATGAGTGACCACTCCGCTGGCGTAAGGTTTGAAGCCATTCTCGCGGATCAGGTATCTTTCCCCCAGTTGATCGGTCAGTTTTTCGAAGGCGCGATCGCTGGAGGCGACATTTAAGTATCCCTGAGGGTGAGTGAGAGGTTCCATCCCGCTGTCAAATCCCATTTCCGCCAGAAGGGCTGCCCGAGCTCCCGCCTCCGCCGCCTTCCCGCACTGATAAGCCTTAGACATAGAGCCGAACATGGCCGTCACCCCGCCGCTATGAGTGATGGCGATGCCAATGGCGTTCCGCATCCGGGCAGGGCTCAAGCCTATCAGGACCCCCACTCCCACGGCCCCCCCGACCGGGCCCGCAGTCGCAGTCACATGCCATCCGCCGAGGAGGTGGTTTCGCCCGAGGGCGAGGGCTAGGCGGGCCTCGGCCTCGAAGCCCAGAACAAAGGCCCGCAGGACTGCTTTGCCCGACAGATGGCGGTGTTCGGCAACGGCCAGCAACGGGGAGAGGAGGGGGACGGTTCCGTGCAGCGCCGTTTCCGGCGGCAGGAAGGTGTCGTCGAAATCGAGGACATGCCCCTGATGACTGTTGACCAATGCTGCGAGCTCGACCGGCAGCCGGTCCGGGTGTCCCCAGGCTTGGGCTTCGGGCTGACTCCCCAGAGTGCGACAGTATTTCAGAAGGATATGGGAAGACGGGTGATCGGCTCCTCCAAGGGCGACTCCGATCCCATCGACGATACAGCGTTTGCCTTCGTGGATAACCTCCGGAGGAAGAGCCTCATAAGAGGTTTCGACGAAGAATCCGGCGAGCCGGTCGGTCACGTTGGGCGAAGGATTGGGTTGCATGAAGGTCTCTCTAATGACGAATCGGCCAAGAGACGCTGGACGATTTCCTTGATGTCTCTCTGACTTCCCCCCGTTCTCGTTGAGACCCGCGTATCTTTAAGGATCAAATGCTTGAATAAATCCAAAAATACAGAATGGACTGATTATGGGGGAGGAAAAAAAGGTTGTCAAGAAAATCCGGGGAAGGGAAAAGGCTCCGCGGTGCATAGGATATAAAGCCGCGTCCTCTGTGGC
>DASPRR010000306.1:0-6255 GCA_035624375.1 Thermodesulfobacteriota bacterium
CGGATGGCCTTTAGGATATCCTCGGTGGCTGGGTATTCATCCAGTGCCATGTTGTTCAGCACTGTGGGGATCTTCATGGCGTTCAGGAGATACATCCCCTCGGGGTTCAGCAGGCGCATGTGCCGCATGAGCTCCACATACTCCATCCCGATCAGGAGATCGGCCTGCCCCCGGGAGATGATGGGGGAGTAAATCTCTCCGTCGGACATGCGAATGTGGGAGACCACTGCCCCGCCCCGCTGGGCCGCACCGATGGTCTCCGCCCCCAGGACTTTCAGGTTCTTGTTCATGGCATATTGAGAAATGACTAGGGAGGCAAAGATATTTCCTTGTCCTCCCACCCCGGATATGACCACATCCATTTTCATACGATGGCCCCCTTCTGGCATACATCTACACAGAGTCCGCACCCCACGCAGATCATGGGATCGATAGAAACCTTCTTCTTCACTTTGTCGAAGGAGATGGCCGGACAGCCGAAGTCGTTGATGCAGATCATGCAGCCGGTGCATTTCTCTAGGTCGACCTTCACCTCCCGCGGGTCAAAAACCTTTTTCCCTTGCCGGGTGGAGAGGAGAAAGCAGGGCATGGAGGAGACAATCAGCGAAGGACCCTCTTCTTTGACTGCCGCCTCTAGGGCCTCTCGGCATTGCTTGATATCGTAGGGGTTAACCACCCGGTAGCTGACTCCCATGGATTCTGCCAGCTTGGGAACATTGACCGGAGTGGTCTTCTCTCCGGCAAGCGTCATCCCCGTTCCTGGGTGGGGCTGGAACCCGGTCATGGCCGTGACCGTATTCTCCCCCAAGATCACGTTGACGTTGATCTTATTGTTGGCCGCGTTGATCAGCCCCAGGATGCCGTTGTGGTAGAAGGTGGAATCACCGATGAAGGTGAAGACCGGCCGGTTCACGCCCGAAAGGGCCATTCCACTGGCCATGGGGATCGAAGAACCCATACAATAAATCGTAGACTGGAGTTCCAGAGGGCGGAACGAACCGGCGTCGTGGCAGCCGATGTCGCCGGCCACGACCCCTTTGTGCTTGCGAACGGTCTGTTTTAGGGCGTTGAGGATGCCTCGGTAGTTGCAGCCTACGCACTGGGTACGCGTCCGGATGGGAATGTGGATATCCATTGCCGGAGTCTCCGGCTTGCGGACCTTGACCTTGGGAGCCGCTTTCTTCACCCCGTCCAGGACGGCCTGAAGGCTGAGTTCCCCGTCCGATGGCAGGAAGCCGCTTCGCCCAAGGACCTCCACTCTGATTTTTTCTTCCTGGAAGATTTTTTTGCACAGGCTTTCCACGAAAGGTTCGGTCTCCTCGAAGACCACCACCTTGTTCAACCCCTCGACGAACTCGAGGAGCTTCTTCCGGGGGAGCGGGAGGGTTCCCAGCTTCAAGAGGGGAAGCTTGGCGCCCATAAACTGCTCCGCTTCCTTGATCCAGGTGTAGCCCATGCCGCAGCCGATCAAACCGACCTTTCCCTGCCCCTCCTCGATCCAGTTATACAGGCTCTCTTCCATGATCTTCTCCAGGAGGACCTGTTTTTCGTTCAGCCAGCGGTGCCGGATCTGGGGTCTTTTGATCCCCCCGAACTGGGGCATCTCCACCGCACTCATGATGAAGCGCTCCCGGTCCGGCTCATAGTGCGCCGGGGGGAGGTCTTTGGGCAGATCGTCGAATTCGATAATCCCCCGGGCATGGCAAACCCGGGTCACCGGGCGCAGGCAGAAGACCAGTTCGGTCTTCTCCGAAAGCTCGAAGGCCTCCTTGATCATCGCCTTGGCCTCACTGGGGCCACTGGGATCAAAGATGGGGAGATGGGCGTACTGGTGGACCAGGATGCGGGTATCTTCCTCGTTCTGGGAGGACAGTCCGCCCGGGTCATCGGCCGAAATCAGCACCAGTCCCGCCCGAATTCCGGTGAAATTGACGTGCATTAGAAAGTCGGTCACATAATTGGTGCCGTTGTGCTTCATGACCGGCAGGGCGCGGACATTGCAGAGAGAGGCTCCGGTGCAGAGCTCGAAGGCTACCTTCTCGTTGTTGGCCCACTCCACGTGAACCCCCGGGACTCCCAGACACTCATCGACGATCTCCGTGGCCGGAGTCCCGGGATAGCCGGCGACCACCCGAACCCCGGCTTCTAGAGCCCCCCGGGCGATGGCCGTATTTCCCATGACGTACTTTTTCTCTTTCATGTTTCCTTCTCTCCTGATTTTCTGACTTCTTCGGGGTGAAAAGACTTCCCTTTTCACCGCCTAGCGAAAAAAATGGCAGGCAATGGAGGATACCTATTTCTATCATTGAGAGAGGGGTAAGGCAAGAAGGAAAAGATTTTAAAATGCAGGGTACGGAATGTGAAATGCGGAATTCACAAGGGAAACCTATTTCATTGCTTGGGATTTTTATTCCCCTCTCGAGAGGTTCCCATTTGGGAGGTTGAATTGGCAAACCTTTCATGCCATATTGAATAATAAGGTTAAGGCGAAAAATTCTTGTATGAGGTTGATCGATGAAGATAGAGATGATCGAGGCCAGAGACCTCCCCGATGCCTGGTTCCAGTGCGTTTACCGGATCCTGGATTCTGGCTACGAGTACAAGATCGACCATGGGAGCTTTGCCGGACAGAAGCGCCGGGAGTTCGACTTCGTGGTGGTCCACATCAAGTTCCCCGGGGTCCGGCCGTTGATCCCGGACATCCCCCCGGGGCTGGGAATTCCCGCTCCCACCACCATGGAGTACGTGGATCAGTACATGCGGTACTGGATCACCGATGAGCGCCAGGAAGGAGAAACCTATACCTACGGGGAGCGTTTGGTCAACCCCAAAGTCAATGAGGTCCCCCTCGGGGTGAACCCCGTCGAAGAGGCGATTAAGATCTATAAGACGGGCGGTCCAGGAACCAACCAGGCTACCATGGAAGTGGGCATGCCCCAGGACATCGTGAATCCTGACCCCCCCTGCCTGCGCCTGATCGACACGCGGGTTCGTTATGGGAAACTGCACTTCGTCGTCTATTTCCGATCCTGGGACCTCTGGGCCGGTTTCCCTGCTAACCTGGCCGGAATCCAGCAGCTGAAAGAATACATGGCTGCCCAAATCGGAGTTGAGGATGGAGAGATCATCGCCGTCTCCAAAGGCATGCACCTCTACGATTACACCTGGGACCTGGCCAAACTGCGCACCTACCGGACCTGATTTTTTCATCACAGAGGCCCAGAGTTCACGGAGAAAGAAAACAATATAACTAGGGTGAAACAACCAAACGTCGAAACAGGGGGAAAAGGACTGGGGCCTTCCCTATATTCCTCGATTCAAATTTTCATTTCCTTACTCTGTGTTCTCTGTGCCTCTGTAGTGAACTAAAAAATGGAAAAAAAGATCAAAGAGATTCTGGCCTGTCGGGAAAAGGCCTGTATCGACGAGCCTGGGTTGATTCGGGCGGCGGTGCTCATCCCCCTCTTCAAGAAGCAGGGGGAATACCACGTTCTCCTGACCCGGCGGACCGATAAGGTGGGAACCCACAAGGGCCAGATTTCTTTCCCCGGGGGGAAGCGGGATGAAGGTGAAGACCTCCTCTGCACTGCCCTGCGCGAAGCAAGGGAAGAAATGGGGATCGCAGAAAAGGATGTACGCATCCTGGGCGAGTTGGACGACATGTGCACGATTGCCTCCGATTTCTGCATCGCCCCCTTCGTGGGTCTGATTCCCTACCCCTACCCGTTCAAAATCAACCGCCACGAGATCGAGGAGATCATCGAGGTTCCCCTCTCGGTGTTTCTGGACGAGACCAAGTTCCGGGAGGAGCTCCGTAGTCGCAATGGAGAGCTAATTCCCGTCTTTTTCTACCAGCACGATGAGCACACCATCTGGGGCGCCACTGCCCGGATTCTGAAACAGTTGATGGACCTCATATCCCAAGAGGATCGAAAGAGCGAATCGAGACCCGGCTCTAAAAATGGCTTTTAGGGGCGCCTTGCCGGGCGCCCGTTAAGGAATCGAAACCGGGGTTCCGGAAGCACAAGTTAGTTTAAGGCCCTTGACCAACGAGGCGAATGATGGGCGATACGAGCGAGTTTTCACTGACTATCCGTCTGTTCCTGAAGGCTTATCAATGGCGGAAGATCGATCCGGTTCCGTGGACGCCCCTCAAGAAACCCCTGTCCCAGAGCAAACTGGCGCTGGTGTCCAGCGCCGGATTCGTGCTCCCGGACCAGCCCCATTTCGATGAATCGATTAAGGGCGGAGACCCGAGCTTTCGGGAAATCCCCTCCGGGGTCGAGGTGAAGACCCTGGTGGAAACCCACCGCAGCGAGTCTTTTGACCACACCGGCCTTCAAAAGGACCCCAACGTGGGCTTCCCCATCGACCGGGTCCGTGAACTGGCCGTTTCGGGGCGCATCGGCGCGGTGAACCATCGCCATCTTTCCTGCATGGGATCGATCACCGCACCGGGCCGTTTGATCCACGACACCGCTCCGCCCGCCGTTCATCTGCTGGTGGAAGATCAGGTCGACGTGGCTCTGCTGGTGCCGGTCTGACCCATGTGCAACCAGACCGTGTGTCTGGTCGCCGCCGAGCTGGAACGCCAGGGGATTTCCACCGTGGTCATCCAGTTGCTCCGCAATGTGGCTGAAAAAATCCGGCCCCCTCGGGCCCTGTTCGTTCCCTTCAAGCACGGTTACCCCCTCGACATGCCGGGGGACTCCGGCCGCCAGAAGGCGGTGATTGCGGCGGCCCTTCAGCTTCTGGAAGACCCCTCCCTAAAGGCGGGGCCGGTACTAAGGGATTATACGCCTCCCCAGAGATAAAACCCGGAGAAGGACATTGCTGTCCGTGCCTGCATGCAGAATAAGCCTATGAGGAGGGAAAGATATGAGAAAAAGGAGCTTGGCTGTTTTCACCCTGCCCCTGCTGGCCGCTTTTGTTTTGGTCGCGACAACCCAGGCTGCGGATAAGTATAAAGGCTATGCGCGGGGAGAAATATTCATCACCGCCCAGGAACTCAACCGGCTCATCCAGGCCAAGGACCCCAAGCTGGTGGTCATCGCCGTGGCCAGTAAAACTGAGTATTACTCCGGACACATTCCGGGGTCCTTCCACCTCTGGCGTCCCGACTATGAGGCCGACCCGAAAACCCAGGGGGGGGTGACCGACAACCTCATCGAACCGGAAGGATACACCAAGCTGATGCAAAAAATCGGCGTGGACCCGGACTCCAAGGTCGTGGTGTACGACCACAAGTACGATGCCACCCGCCTTTGGTGGGCGTTCTACTATTACGGAAAGACTGACGTTCGAATCCTTGACGGCGGGATCAAGGCATGGACCCGGGCGGGATTCCCGACCGACATGGTAGCCGGCGGCAAAGCCGCAAAGGCAGGAACCTGGGTGGCCAAGGTGACTTCCCCGAAGATGCGGGTGGATACCCCAGAGGTCTTGGGCACGAAGGACCGTGCCGACGCCCAGCTCTGGGACGTTCGGGAAGACAAGGAATTCTGTGGTGACACGATCAAGGAAGGAGCCCACCGCGCGGGACGGATCCCCTGGGGCGTGCAGGCCGATTATGTTCTGGTCAAGACCAAAGAGAACCATTCCGAGTGGCAATCCGCAGGCGACGTGCAAAAGAACATGGAGAAGCTTGGCTTCGATCCCCAAAAACAACAGTACTTCTACTGCCAATCGGGAGTCCGTTGCACGAACTGGATCTCCACGCTTTACGCCATGGGCTGGCCAATGGAGAAACTTCACAACTATGACGGCTCCTGGATCGCCTGGTCCCTGGACCAAAAACTTCCCATCGAAATAGGCTGCCCGGACACGACCCCGGCACAATGGCAGAAAAAGTAATTCCGGCAGACTGGAATGTTCTGCCCTCCGCAGATCAGCCCAAGTTTCTTCAGGTGGGATCCAGGACGGAAAAGCGGGCCGGTAGGGGAGGAAGAATGGAAGTGCACGGGCAACAAGGAAAGCCAGCCGGGGTAGAGAAGCGAGGCAAACCCTGGCTGCGCCTGCTTATCGGCGCCGGGCTCATCGTGGTTCTCCTGCTGGTTGCCTACCAGGCGGGGCTCTTAGACCTGATCAAGGGAGGTACGCTCAAGGAAAGGGTGGAGCGGCTGGACGGAATGTTCCAGTCCCTCGGCGCCTGGGCGCCTGCTTTCTTCATCCTGATCTGGGTCTTCGCCTGCGCACTTCTGCTTCCGGGACTTCCCATCTCCCTGGTGGGAGGCCTGGTGTTCGGAGCCGTGTGGG
>DASPRR010000320.1:0-3402 GCA_035624375.1 Thermodesulfobacteriota bacterium
ATCGATCAGGACAAGATCATCAAGAACATCCTTGAGGGAAATGCCTTCAAGCTGGCTTCCCCCTTGTCCAAGTACCAATTCGGCTACGACCCCTCGATCAAACCGTATGATTACAACCCGGCTCAAGCCAAGAAGCTCCTGGCCGAAGCCGGATATCCCAACGGCTTCGACCTGCCCATCAACTCTCCCAGCGGCCGTTACCTAAGGGATAAAGAGGTGGTGGAAGCGATCATCGGAGACCTGCGCAAGGTGGGAATCAATGCCTCTATTCGAGTGCTGGAATGGGGGTCTTACATGACTCAGCTGTATGCCCGGAAGCTGGGCCCAGCTTATCTTCTGGGGTGGGGAGGATTGACCTTCGACGCCGATGGAACCTTCTATCCCCTCTTCCGCACGGGCCAGGCCCTCTCCAACTTCAGCAGCCCAAAGCTGGATGCGCTGCTCGAACAAGCCCGTTCCACCATGGACCGGGAGAAACGGCAGAAGCTCTACGCCGAGGCCTCCCAGGTCATGAAGGAAGAAGTCCCCTGCGCATTTGTCTACCAGCAGGTGGATATCTACGGGATCAGTGAGCGGTTAAACTGGAAGCCCAGGCCGGACGAGCGGCTGTTCGTGTTTGATATGGATTTTAAGGAATAAGTTTCGAGTTTCAGGTTTCGGGTTTCGAGTTACGGATTCATGATTGCCATTCCCGGTTTGCCGGTTTTCAACCCGAAACTCGAAACTGCCATTCGTTACATCCGGTCTTTCAGAATCCGCCCCTCCTTCATGACCAGAAGGACCTTCTGAAGACCCTTTTCGAAGAGGGTTATATCCCGGAGTGGGTTTCCCTCCAGTACGATCAGGTCGGCGAGCTTTCCTGCCTCCACCGTCCCGATTTCATTCTCCAGACAAAGTAGCTCCGCGTTGGTGCGGGTGGCCGAGATGATGGCCTCCAGGGGTCCCATAACCTGGGCCTTGAGGGCCAATTCTCGGCCCTTCAGGTATTGAAATGGGCCGATGATGTCCGTGCCGGAACCGATCTTGACCCCAGCCTTCCAGGCCAGCTCCAACGCCCGGAACATCCCTTCCCGGACGAAGTCAAGCTTGGAAAGAATGAAGGGGTCCAGCCCTGATCCTTTCCCCTCTTTGGCTAGAATATCGAATACGGTCAGGGTGGGAACCAAGAAGGCGCCCTTTTCAGCGATCATTTTTGCTGTCTCTGCGTCCAGCAGGTTCCCATGTTCCAGGCTGCGCACTCCGGCGCGGAGGCAATTCTGCATGGCCTTGGGGGTATAGGTGTGGGCCATAACATAGGTTTTGGCCGCCTCCGCACTCTCCACTGCGGCTTTCAATTCTTCTACCGTATATTGCCATTGACCCGGTTTGTCAGAAGGGGAGACCACCCCCCCATCGGCCATGACCTTCACTTGATCCGCACCTCTTCGCAGCGTCTCCCGGACGCCTCTGCGTACCTCATCCGGCCCGTCGCATACCTCCGGGTACATCCCGATGCTGTTACGGGGAGGTTGTTGTTCCTTGGCCCATCCCCGTTTATCCCCGTGGCCCCCGGTCTGGGTCACCATGTTGACGCTGAGCAGCACCCTCGGTCCGCGGATGAGGTCTTGTTCGATGGCTGCCCGAAATCCCCAGTCCAGCCCTCCGGCATCACGCAACGTTGTGAATCCCAAATCCAGATCGGTTTCCAGATTCCTCGTAGCCCGATGAACGTAAACCGCCGGAGGGAGGGCGGCCGTCCGTTCCATTACCACTTCAATATTTCCCACATGGACATGGGCGTCGATCAAGCCCGGCATGAGGGTCTTCCCTTTCAGGTCGATGACCCGGGCATTCGAAATTCGGCTTTCCTTTCCGGGCCCCAAAACCTCCTGAATCTTTTTTTCGGCAACCACCACCGCTGCATCGGGTACGGGTTCCCCTCCCCGACCATCGATTAAAAAACCGTTCTTGAAGATCACGGTTTCGCTCATGTTCGCCCTCTCCTTGACATAGGATGATTCTATGACTCTAGTAGGGCGGTTTTGAAACCCGCCCCCACGGGCTAGAAGCCCTCCTCCGCAATTCATTTATTTGTATCATGATATTTGAACATCGGATTTTCCACGGCCTGAATCCGACCGGCCCGGATTTCGCGGATAAGATCCGCTTCATTCCTTACTTCATTCGCGAATAAGGTAAGGCACGCACCGATCTCATGGACCTGGTGGGCATCACTGCCGCCGGTTCCGGGGAGGCCCAGTTTCTTCATGGCCTGGCGGACCTTGGTAATGGCCTCTTCATCGTGATCCGGATGAAGAAGTTCAATGCCATCCAGCTGCAATTCGTAAATCCGGTCCCCTGCACCGTAATAACGGTCCTTCCCGAAGCGAGACCACTTATAGGGATGCGCGGCGATCAGAATTCCTCCTTCCCCGTGGACCCTTTCCACGAGAGCCTTGGCCGAAAAATCTGAGCCCAGGCTTTTCTTCAAACCGAATACTAGAAACTCGCCCTCCATTCCGTTCTTGGGGCTGTAGGTTTGGACTTCCTGGGCATCGATCAAAATGAGCCCATGGGGCTCAGCCAACCTTCGGACGAAATCGAATTTATCATCCGGCCAGCGAATGCCGTGTTCCGTCACCGCAATCCCGTCAAGCTTCAGGGCCGCGGCCTGACGGATCAATTCTTCTGGGCTGATCGCCGAGCAGCTGGAGTAGTAGTCGGTGTGGAGGTGGAGGTCGAAAAGCATCATGATGAGAGTGCTTAAAATGCCTAAGATTTAAAACCGAAACGAGCAGCTAGTAACCAGCAACTCAAAGCTCAAAGCTCAAAACCCAAAACTCGAAACCCCAGACTTCTCTTATTCTTTTATACCCAAAATCATGCCGAATATAAACTACCATTCCTTCCTCATGCCGAATTTTCCAAGATTCATTTCCATTTTGTCAAGTTTGACGGGTTATCAGGGATCATGAAGAGAAGAGCCTCTGATATCCTCAGACTCTTGGTTTTGATCGTGGTGAAGAAATGGCCAGCGAAGAGTTCCGTCGGTTTTTCGATGTCTTGTCGGCATCCCTCTTTCTGCTGATTTTCTTCTGGGTTCTCGCTCAGGAGGAATCTCTCGAACAGGGCAATTGAAGAGTCGAGTGAGGGAGGTTTGGGGAGGGGAACAGATAAAAAAGGGGATTAAAGCGGCTCCAGGTCCCGTTGCCCGCATTGGGGACAACGAAGAAGGTCTACATTAAACTCCACCAGATCAATCTCCCCCCAAGACAAGGGGGTATCGTCCAGATTGTTTTCAAATTCAATCAGAATGAAGTCAAACCTTCCCCCGCAAAATGGGCAGTGGAGATCGGCTCCAAAGCCATAGAATCCCTGTTCCTTCCCCTTTTCCCCCAAGAGAACGGGTTTCCTGTATTTCTG
>DASPRR010000133.1:0-5405 GCA_035624375.1 Thermodesulfobacteriota bacterium
AGCTGGGCCGCCCCGCCCCTCCTAGTCTGGGAAAAATGGGTAAAAATACCCATTTACAAAAAGGAGAGCAGGGCATTAGAATAACCACAATAAAACCCGGAAGGTGGTGAGACCATGGGGAAGCTCCAGACCCCCCTTTCAATTCGATGAGGGCTTCGGGGAAGCCCTCAGAGGCCTAGGTTAGGTCTCAGGCCAAATCGAAGGGGAGAGGGAATGGAGACTGCCCCCATAATACTTGAAAGACCCTTCCTTTAAAAACCTCCCTTCCCTCCTTTTTCCTTCGAATGGTCATTGCCAATCAGTCAACTCAGAAAAGCCTTTTTCCTTGAGGAGGGAAATTCATGTCTAACCTGATGTCTTTCTTCGCCTCCCGCTGGGGAATCATTTCGGCGGGAATCTTCATCGGTGTCTTGGCCCCGATCCTGCAGAAGCTGGGAAACCCGGCCAACATGGGAGTCTGCGTGGCCTGCATGGAGCGCGACATTGCCGGGGCCCTCGGTCTTCACCGGGCTGATGTGGTGCAGTACCTCAGGCCGGAAATCATGGGATTCGTTCTTGGGTCGCTGATCGCCGCCATGTTGTTTCGGGAATTCAAACCCCGCACCGGCTCGGCTCCCATCATCCGTTTCTTCCTGGGATTCTTCGCCATGGTGGGGGCACTCGTATTCTTGGGCTGTCCCTGGAGAGCCCTTCTTCGGCTGGCTGGCGGGGATGGGAATGCAATCCTGGGGCTGGCCGGCCTTGCCTCGGGGATCTGGATCGGGGTTCTTTTCCTGCGAGGGGGTTATAACCTGGGAAGATCGACCCCCACCCAGGCGGCTGCGGGATGGATCATGCCGATCCTCATGATCGTCCTTCTTTTATTCGCCCTTTTTGAACCCCAGTTCGCCCAGGGGGGCCCCATCTTTAAAAGCGCGAAAGGGCCGGGCGCCTCCCATGCTCCTCTGATCATCTCTCTCCTGGTGGGATTGGGGGTTGGATTCCTGGCCCAGCGCAGCCGGTTCTGCACCATGGGAGCCATCCGGGACGTGATTCTCATCCGGGATTTCCACCTGTTCAGCGGAATCTTGGCTCTGGTCGTATCCGCGGTGGCCATCAATCTGCTTCTGGGACAATTTAAGCCTGGCTTTGCCAACCAGCCCATTGCCCATGACAACCATTTATGGAATTTTCTGGGCATGTCCCTTGCCGGGTTGGCCTTCGCCCTGGCCGGAGGCTGTCCGGGCCGGCAACTCATTCTTTCCGGCGAGGGAGATGGGGATGCCGGGGTTTTTGTTGTGGGCATGGTCGTCGGGGCGGGATTCGCCCATAACTTTGCCCTGGCCAGCTCGGCCAAAGGGCCCAGCGTTTTCGGGCCGGCGGCAGTGATCATCGGTCTGATTTTCTGCCTTATGATTGGCTTTGCGATGCGGGAAAGGAGTAAATCATGAACGAGAAAATAGATGCCCGTGGACTGTCTTGTCCGCAGCCGGTGATCTTGGCCAAGAAGGCCATAGATAAAATAGGGAAGGGAACGATTGAAATTCTGGTGGACACGGTGACCTCAAGAGAGAATGTTTCCCGCTTGGCCCGCAGTGCCGGTTGCCGAGTAAGCGTGGAAGAAAAAGAAGGGGAGTTTCTATTGAAGCTACTGAAAGCGTAGGTCTCTTCCATGGGAGAAAAGATCATCTATTTTGACAATGCCGCAACTTCTTTTCCGAAACCGGAAGAAGTAGCGCGGGCCATGGTCCATTTTTCAAATGAGATCGGGGGCAGCCCGGGGCGCTCCGGACACCGGCTGGCTATCGAGGCCGGCCGGGTCGTCTTTGAAGCCCGAGAGGGAATTGCCCGGCTCTTCGGAGTAAAAGACTCCTCCCGGGCGGTCTTTGGATTGAACGCCACTGAAGGGATCAACCAGGGGTTAAAGGGGCTGCTCCGGCCCGGGGACCACTTGATCACTTCGTCCATGGAACACAATTCCGTCATGCGCCCCCTAAGGGCTATGATGAAGGAGGGGCTGGAGGTCACCATTCTCAACTGCTCCCCGGAAGGGCTCCTGGACCCTTCGGACGTGAAAAAGGCAATTCGGCCGAATACCCGGATGGTCGTCCTGAATCACGCGTCGAACGTTGTCGGAACCATCCAGCCCCTGTCTGAGATCGGAGAGGTCTGCCGCCGACAAGAGGTGCTATTTTTTGTGGATGCCGCCCAGTCCGCCGGGGCTGTTCCCATCGACATGGAGCAGGAGAAGATCGACCTTCTGGCCTTTACCGGCCACAAGGCCCTCTTCGGCCCCCAGGGGACCGGGGGCCTGGTCCTCGGGGAAAGGGTGGATGAGAAGGAGCTGGTTCCGGTGAAAAGGGGTGGGACCGGGAGCCGTTCCGAGCAGGAAGAACAACCCGATTTCCTGCCCGACCTGTGCGAGAGCGGAACTCCAAATGCCGTAGGACTGGCCGGCCTCCTGGCTGGATTGGAATTCGTTATGAAGGTGGGGATCGGGAAGATACGCCACCATGAAAAACGACTCACCGAAAAGCTCCTTCAGGGGCTGCTGAAGATTGAAGGAGTAACGGTGTACGGGCCCGGAACAGCGGAGAAACAGCTGGCCACCGTTTCATTCAACCTTAAGGGGATTTTGCCTTCCGAGGTGGGCCTGAGGCTGGATGAAGACTTCGGGATTCTTTGCCGGGTGGGGCTCCATTGCGCCCCCGCTGCTCACCGCACCCTGAAGACCTTTCCTGAAGGGACCGTGCGCTTCGGCTTGAGTTACTTGAACCGGGAAGTGGAAGTCGAAGAGGCTCTTCAGGCGGTGGCCCGCATTGCCCGGAGGGGGGCTTGAAGATGCCCCAGGGAGTCATTCTCTTCCCCTCGATTCATTTTGCCCTGCGGGCGGAAAAGATGGTGAAGGAGAAGGGAATTTCATACAAGCTGATTCCCGTCCCTCGCCATCTCAGCTCCGACTGCGGAGTCTGCCTGCGCATTCCCTGGGAGAAAAAAGAAGAGGTGTTGGAAATTCTGGTTCAAGCCGGCGTGAAAGTAGACAGCGCCCATCCCTTATCGGATGGATGAAAGGTTTTTGGGTGTTTAAGGCGCCTGATGTACGGCGACGCATATTCGAAATGCCTTGCCGGGAATGAAAGGGGATGGGTGGTTGATGCAGTGAAACCGAATATTTATTGGAATTAACGGAGTTGCGTCCTTCTCATTCCCAAACGGATCGTTGCGCTGTATGCGGGTGGATTAATAGTCTTCGAGTTTCAGGTTTCCCCCTCTGTTCCCCGACCGGGAGTAGAGGGGGTTTTTTATTCCTGATTCCTTGTCTGTTCTCCTTCTACTCCTTACTCAGCCACAAGTGGGAAAGGTCCTGGTTGAGGAAGTGACTGGGGAGAAGCTTCACTCCTTTCAGTTTGGCCGAGTGGGGAACAATCCGGTGCCACCAAAAAGTCGGGAAACAGTAGGCCATCTCACCCAGGACCCGCTGCTGGTATTGCTTGCAGAGGTTCCGCCGCTCTACCGGGTTCGTGGTCCGGTTCTGCTTCTGGTAGAGATCATCCAGAATCGGGTCTTTGTAACGCCCGTAGTTAGTCGGCGATTTATCCGAGGACAGGGACCAGGTGAATTGCAGGTCGGGTTCGTCCATATAGTCGGAGATGTTATAAACCCCGGCGCCGAAATTGCCCGCCCGGTAGATGTTCAACATGGCGCCGTAGTCCTGGACCTTCTGCTTGACGTTCAGGCCGACCTGGCGCCACTGGTCGGCCACCCAGATGGCGTCGATCTCGTAAGGCATGGCCGTGGGACGGTTATCCAGCTCGAAGCTGAAGCCCTCGGGCACTCCCGCCTCCCGGAGCAGCCGGCGGGCTTCCTTCCGGGAAGTTTGGATATCCCGCGAATAACCGGGAATCTGGACGAGTTCTTCTTCGGTGAGGGCGAATTCCGACCCCGGCCGCAGCAGCCCCCCCACCCACTTGCCGATGGACATTTTGGAGAGGACTTTGGAGCCTTCCCACCGGTCTAGGGCAAGGGTGAGGGCCCGGCGAACCCGGGGGTCATTGAAGGGCTTCTTTTCGGTGTTGAAGATGAGCGAGATGCAGGTGGTCATCGAGTTCTCCTGCACCCGGACCTGGTCGCCCATGGCCCGCACCAGGTCGTCGCGCTGGGTCGGGGGAAAACCCCGGAACTCCACGTGCACCCGGCCTGCCCGGATCGCCGATACCCGTGCCGAGGTGTCCATGATGAAAAGGGCCCGATACCCATCCAGGTAGGGCAGGCCTTTCTGGAAGTATTCCTCGTTGCGTTTGCCCACCCAGTGTGACCCGGCGACGTGCTCCACGAATTTAAAGGGGCCCGTTCCCATGATGTTCCTCTCATACCACCTGATGTTCTTGGCCAGAATCTCCGCCTTGTAGATATAGTTCCAGGGCGAGGCCAGACTGGACAAGAAGGAGACCGAGGCCCATTTCAGATGGAAGACCACCGTCGAATCGTCCAGGGCCTCCACCTTTTCAACGCACGAATAGAAAGCGGAGCGGGGGCTGATAACCCCCTGGGGAGGGAAGACGATTTTGTCATAGGTGGCCTTGACATCCTTGGAAGTCAAAATGCTCCCGTCGTGGAACTTCACCCCCTGGCGGATTTTGAAGGTATAGGTCTTCTGGTCCTTGGAGACGGTCCAGCTTTCGGCGACATCCCCGACCACGTTGGGATACCGGTCTTCGTCAAATTTGAGGAGCAGGCTATAGTGGGGGGAAATGGGATGGATCACGCCAAAGGTGCTCTCCCGATGGGCGTCATAAGTCGGGGGTTCACCCCCGACGGCAAAGATCAGGGTCCCGCCCCGCTGGGGCTTTTCCTCCGCGGCCGCATAGCCGGCCGAGGTATAAAACAGGAGGATAAAAAAGAAGAGGGTCAAGCATCCATTCCGGCAAAGCCCAAGAAGAGCTCTGCCCTCTTTGAATCCGGCCATTTCCATCCTCCTTTCGTTTAGAAAGAGCTTCTCCTACCCACCTTTCCCACAGTAACTCTTTGCTGCTCCTCAAAGGATATCTGGGAAGGGTAGTATTTCAATCGATGGGGAAGCCCAACCCCGGCCAGCAAGCGCTTGGCTTCTTTCAGATCGCCCTTACGCCCGGAGAAGGCTATACCGATCAAGACATTCTCCAGGGTGGTATACCCCTGTTCACTATTGAATAGCAGCTCAAGGGAATCTAACTCGACTACCATACCCTGCCTTCATAAATAGGGGGCTGGCTGACGGTCCGAAGGAGTTGATCTAAGGAGGCGGCGCCGGCAAGGCTGACGGCTGCAAATTTCACCAAAAGCAGCATGGAAAAACCACTCCCCTTTGAGTCGATAGAGGACAATCCTGCCAGCGCCACAGGGCTTCTTAGAATATCTTGCCTGAGTTAATTCCGGTACAACCAAAT
>DASPRR010000328.1:0-19291 GCA_035624375.1 Thermodesulfobacteriota bacterium
AAAGGGAGGACCGAGGACGGAAAGGATTTCCAGATCGCCCTGGAGAATCTGGGAAAGGATGTGACCATGGTCAAGGTGCGTGTCGGCGTCTTCGGAGATGAAAAGAGCTCCAGGACCATTCATGAAACGATCGCCAAGAGGCTGAGTAAATAGAAGGGATGTCTATGGCCCAGATTCGGGTTGATTCGGAAAAGTGCACCGCCTGCGGAACCTGCTCCACCGCCTGCCCCGCCATATTCATTCTTGAGGGCGAAAAGGTCCGGACCTTTGACGAAGAGCATTGCACCCTCTGCGGCCATTGCCTGGCCCTCTGCCCGGTGGATGCCATAAACATCCGGGAACTGAACCCTGAGGAGTTCTCCGATCTTCCGCAAGACCAGAAAATCTCTCCTGAAACCCTAGCGGTCTTTCTCCGTTCCCGGCGCAGCTGTAGGGTCTTTGCCGACAGGGAAATTCCCCGGCAGGCACTGGAAAAACTGATCGATATGGCCCGGTACGCGCCTTCGGGCCATAATTCTCAAAACTTCGAATTCATAGTGATCAACAACCGCCAGTTGGTCCGAACCCTGGCTCAGCGAACGGCCGTTTTTTACGGAAACCTTTATAAAATGCTGAGTGCCCCCGGGGTCAGCATCCCACCCTGGCTCCAGACCCACATGCGCGGGTTCCGTTTGAACTGGGAGTACTACCAGGCGGGAAAAGACCGAATTTTCCGAAATGCCCCAGCCCTAATTGTTATCCACGCCCTGGCGGAAAACAACTCATCGGCCCAGAATTGCCACCTCGCCATGGCCCACATCATGCTCCAGGCCCATGCCATGGGACTGGGGACCTGCATCAACGGATATTTCACCACCGCTGCCGAGCGAGACCCGTCCATCGTAAAGGAACTTGAAGTCCCAAAAGAGAACAAGATCTTCACCTGCTGCACCGTTGGATACCCCGCTTTGAAATTCCGAAAACTGGTGCAACGAAGACCACCGTCCGTTCGCTGGCTTTAGAGGCTGCGGCGCAGGGAATTCATAGAGCGCTCATTCCAGCGAAAGGGGTAATCCAGGCCTAACGGTGCGATCGGGGATCCTACCCTACATGTTTCTCGTCACCCGATAGGTAAGGAACCCTGTAGGGCCTGATCCCTGATCAGGCCGTAACCTGGATGCTCGCGTCCGCGGGCATGACGAAATCTAACACGATCTTTTGAAGGAGGTAGCCATGGAAATCAAAATCGGGAATGCCACGATAGATCTCTTGGAAGGAGATATCACCAGCCAGGGCACGGACGCAATCGCCAACGCGGCCAACCGAAGTCTTTTGGGTGGGGGCGGCGTGGATGGAGCGATCCATAGGGCTGCCGGGCCGCAACTCCTGGCGGAATGCCGCACGTTGGGAGGGTGTGAAACCGGCGACGCAAAAATCACCAAAGGGTATAACCTGAAGGCTAGGCATGTGATTCATACCGTCGGCCCGATCTATCACTCCTCCGCCAAGAAAGCTCCCGAACTCCTGGCCAGCTGCTACCGACGGAGCCTGGAGGTGGCCAGCCAGAATAAGCTGAAGAGCATTGCTTTTCCCTCCATCAGCACCGGGGCTTACGGCTATCCTCTGGAAGAAGCAGCCCCAATCGCCATCAAAACGGTGATGGATTATCTGAAAGCCCATCCGGATATTCAGCTGGTCCGCTTCGTTCTCTTCGGGCGAGATGCTTACCAGGCCTATGAAAAGGCATTAAAAGAGCAGGCAAAGAAGAGCGCTTAGAAACAAGCCTTTAAAACCCTAACCTTACCAAGTCGGAACTAAACAGGATATCCAGGGGGCAGCGCCCTGTGGCCGCCCGCAAAATGGGCAACGAGGGGGTACCCCTACAGAGACTCTGCTTTTTTCACATAGTCGTCAATCTTGAACTTCCTCCGCAAGCCGGCATCGTTCATGTAGCGCACCTGGCCAAAGATCTTCCGCTCGGCCCAGGGCCGGTCGTGTTTGCCGAAGCACCAGGCCAAGCCTGCGAAGCTGTTGGGGTCCCGGCCGTCCAGTTCATACTTGTTGTTCAGATACACCGCGGTGCGGAAAGCCTCCTCGGGTTCGGCACACCACTCCAGGATCTTCTTCCCCCAGTACATGCGCATATAGTTGTGCATCTTCCCGGTTAAGACCATTTCCCTCTGGGCGGCGTTCCAGTAGGGGTCGTGGGTCTTGGCTTCCTCCAGTTCATTCTGAGAATAAATGTACTCCCGCTTATCCCGCTGGTGAGCTTTCAGTGTTCTTTTGGCCCAGTCGGAGATTGCCTGGAAGGAATCATAAGCTGGATTGTAGTGGGCGAAGTTCATGGCCAATTCCCGCCGCACGATCAGCTCTTCCAGGTAGGCGTCCCTGGTTTTTGCGGGAATCCTTCCCGCTTCCTGGACCCGCAAAGCGATATAAAGAGGAGAGATTTGCCCAAAATGGAGGAAGGGGCTCATGTGGGAGACGCAATCCAGGGAGGGATCGCTCCTGAGTTCACCGTAGTCCCTCAATTTATGGGCGATGAAATCCTCCAGCAGGCTTTTGGCCTCCGAGGTCCCACCCCGGAAATGGCTCACAGGCTTGACAGTCCGGTCGATGGAAAGAGGAGAAAGGATGGAGGGAATGGTTTTTCTAAGGTGCACGCCTGAGAAATCCTGATTCCGCAGCGAATGGTTCGCCGAGGTTTCGGACAGCGGAACCAGATATTTTCTCAGCTGGCTATTAATTTTAGGCCGAAGAACAGCCGCCGAATAAGCCTCTTTCGGACAGGCCTCCTCCACCGGAACAACCACATCCGTTTCCACCTGGACGACTGGACACGGGGATTTTTCGGCGACCTCCTTGCGCCACTCCCTCTGGATCCGGAGATATCCGCAATCGGTTATCACCATGGAAGCCTGGCGGGACATTTTCACCACCTCTTTACCCGGCGATCCTCGAAGAACCAAGAAGGAAACGCCCCGTTCTTCCAGCCGCCCCTTCAACTCTTTCAGCCCTTCCAGCATAAAGGTATAGTGGCGCAGATTGGCTTCCGGGAACCCATCCGTTAAGACAAAGAGCGTTGCCACGGGGAGCTTTTGTTGGTTGGACTGCCGGATGGAGTATTCCAGTGCATGGTTGCACTCCGCCCGCTGGGAGGCCTGCATCCAGTAGAGGATGAACCGGCCTTTCTGAATCGACCGGTCATTCAGCTTACGGACCCTTTCCGGATGGATCATACCCAGCTCCTCAAGTCGGTGAGTTCATTCCCCCGAGGGAGAGAGAATAAGGAATTCAGTATATTCGGAGGGACAGGAAATGGTCAATGAAAATGCCCCCAAACCAGCCATTAAAAGCCTCTTGGGGGCCCTTTCTTTTTTCTTGACAATTTTGAAAAAAGTGAAGGATAATACCGTCCTACGCTAAGAAGTGAGGTCAAATCCGCTTAAAAGAAATTCCAAAGAAGGAGGGAAGGAAGATGAAAAAGCTGGGGTATTTTTCCGTATTTGCATTGGTGATGGTTCTGCTTTTGGGAACCGTCCTGGCCGAGGCGCAGGATGTAATCCGCATCGGGTCGATCTATCCCCTGACGGGGGCCATTGCTTCTTCCGGGCTTAGGTCTAAGCATGCGATCGAAACCGCAATCGATGTGATCAACAACAAGTATGACTTTGACATTCCTTTTGCCCAGACCCAGGGGATCCCAAATTTGAAAGGAGCCAAGCTCCAGGTCATCTGGGGGGACAGCCAGGCTTCCCCGGAAGTCGGCAAGACCGAGGCCGAGCGCCTGATCACTCAGGAAAAGGTTCCCTTGCTCCTCGGCGCCTATCAGTCCGGTGTGTCCAAATCGGCGAGTTTCGCGGCCGAGCGGTTCAAAATCCCATTCGTCTGCGCCGAGTCCTCCTCCGCAGCACTGACCGAGCGTGGCTTGAAGTATTTCTTCCGGATCGCTCCCACGGACGCAGAGGATTCGATCGCCTTCTTTGAGTTCCTTGAACAAATGAAGGCGAAGGGGAAGAAGGTGGAGCGGGTGGCCATCGTCTATGAAAACACCGAATTTGGGGTGCATGCCGCCGGAGAAGCAAAAAAGCAGGCGGAAAAGCGGGGCTACAAGATCGTGGTCGATGTTCCCTACCCTTTCAAGTCTACGGACGTTAAGAGCGAAGTTTTGAAGATAAAGGCAGCCAAGCCGGATGTCATCCTTCAGGCTTCTCTGCTGGGTGATATGATGTTATTTGCCAAGACCTTCAAGGAACAGAAAGTAGCCTTCAATGCCAATCTTTCTTATTGCGGTGGGTATCACGACCCCAGCTTTGTTCAGCTCATGAAGAAGGACGCTGAATTCTACATGGGCCAGTGCACCTTCAGCCCAGACTTCATCACCAAGAGGCCCGTTTTGGCAAAGATCAACGAAATGTACAAGAAGCGTTCGGGAGTGGATTTTGACGGGGTAACCATTGAAGGGTTCACGTCGGTGCTGGTCATTGCCGATGCCTTCAACCGGGCCCAGTCCACGGATCCCGAAAAAGTCGTCCAGGCCCTGCGGACCACCGATCTCAAGACTCCAACCCTCCCGGGCGATGCCGTAAAGTTCAACGAGCAGGGGCAGAACATCAAGATTATATCCAACATCTCCCAGGTTCAGAATGGAGAGTATCGCGTTATCTGGCCTGCCTCCATGGCGGCTGTCGATTTGGTGTGGCCCTTCAAGTATTGAGACAAGAGATAAAATAGCGAAAAGGGGTCCCTTCGGCCCTTTTTCGGAGTGATCGCTGCGAGGACTTAGGCTTGAAAATGGGCTTAAGTCCTCGTAATTTGTGGAGATACGGAACGATGGATATTGAAATTCTCTTCCAGATCCTCATCAGCGGCTTGCTTATGGGCCTGATCTTCGCCCTGATTGCCGTCGGGTTGACCCTGATTTGGGGCGTAATGGACATCCTTAATTTCGCCCATGGCGAGTTCCTCATGCTGGCAATGTTTTTTTCCTTCTGGATGTTCTCTCTATGGGCCATTGATCCCCTCTGGTCCCTGCCGGTTACGGTTGCTCTCCTCTTTGCCATCGGGGTAGGCACGTACTACTTCATCATTAAGAAGGTTCTGAATGCTCCCGGACTCACAGCCCTCCTGGCTACCTTCGGCCTCTCGATCCTGATTAAAAACCTGGCCCAATTCTTCTGGACTCCGGATTTCCGGCAGGTCCAGGGGGCCATTTTGGGCGAAAAGACCTTGAGCATCCTCAACCTCAATGTAAGTCTCCCGGAATTGATTGCGGCCTGCGGAAGCGGCCTCATCACTTATCTCGTTTATTATTTGATCTTCCGGACGAAAACCGGCCGAGCCATTCGAGCCGCAGCATTGGACCGGGACACAGCCCTACTGATGGGCATCAATATCGACCGGGTCTACGCCTTGACCTTCGGCCTGGGGGGTGCGTGTGTGGGAGTCGCCGGGGCCCTGCTGATGAACTTTTATTATGTCTTTCCGAGCGTGGGGAGCCTTTTTGGAATTCTGGCCTTCGTCACCGTGGCCCTGGGGGGGTTTGGAAATATTACCGGAGCCTTCTATGCCGGAATCCTCATCGGGGTGGTGGAGACCGCCGGCGGGGTTTTCGTCTCCCCGGTTTTCAAATACACCATCGTCTTTATGATGTATTTAGTGATCATATCTATTCGGCCCAAAGGCCTTTTCGGGTGGTAGGAAATGGACACAAGCGCTCTTGCCCTTTTAAAAAAACCCTGGGTTCTCATCGCTCTGCTCGTGCTGCTTTTCCTTCCTTTTACGACGAGCAACATCCACTTTCATCATGTTTTGATCATGTTCATGATCTTTGCCACCCTGAGCCAGGCGTGGAATGTGATTGGGGGATTCGCCGGCCAGGTCTCCTTTGGGCATGCCACTTTCTTCGGCATCGGGGCGTATGCCGCCCTGGTTTTATTGAAGAGATTTGATTTAACCCCCTGGGTTGGAATGCTGATCGGCGGAGGAGTCGCGGTCATTATCGCCATACTCATTGGCTATCCTGTGTTTCGTCTCAAAGGACATTATTTCGCCATCTCCACTTTTGCCGTGGCCGAGATTACCGAGCGGCTCTTCGCCAACTGGGATTTCGTAGAAGGGGCCATCGGCCTTCCCGCCCCCGTTCTGCCGGAGGGTTTAGTCAACTTCATGTGGTACAAAACCAAAATGCCCTATTTCTACATCGCCTTCGTCCTCTTTGTGGCCGTTCTCCTCCTGGTTTACAGGATGACCCGTTCGCGTCTAGGGTTTTACCTGCGCGCCATCAAGCAAAGCCACGAAGCCGCCGAAGGCCTGGGGATCGACACCACGAAATATAAAATGGTCGCCATGGCGATGAGCGCTTTCCTGACGGCCATCTGCGGCTCTTTTTACGCCCAGTATATTCTCTTCATCGATCCGCCCTCCGTTCTCTCCTTGGACATCTCCATCAAGATTGTCTTGATTACCGTCTTGGGCGGGGCCGGGACCGTGATTGGCCCGATCCTGGGGGCGGCCATTTTGATCCCCCTCTCGGAATACAGCCGCATCCTGCTGGGCGGAACTGGGAAGGGGTTGGACCTGATTGTTTTCGGAGCCTTGATCCTATTCATCTCCGTTTATCAGCCCCAGGGGCTTGTAGGATTCCTTCGCAAAACAGGAAAATCATAGTATGGAAATTCTCAATGTGAAAAACCTGACCATGAAGTTTGGCAGCCTGGCCGCGGTTGATGACGTCAGTCTTTCCGTAGGGAAAGGAGAGATCATCGGCCTCATCGGGCCCAATGGCGCGGGCAAGACCACCTTTTTTAACTGCCTGACAGGTTATCTCACTCCGCAAAATGGGGCGGTTCAATTCGACGGCCATCCCATAACGGGAATGGCTCCGAACCGGATCTGCCGGCTGGGTTTAGCCCGGACCTTTCAGATCGTCCAGGTATTCCGGGAAATGGCAACCTGGGAGAACGTCATCGTCGGAGCCTTCTGCCGCACGGCGAATTCGGACGAGGCCTTTCAGGAGACGATGGAGATCCTGAAATTCACGGGACTTTACGAGAAGAAGGACTCTTTGGTGGGCAACCTGACCATTGCCGACCACAAGCGTCTGGAGATTTCCAAGGCTTTGGCCACTAAACCGCATCTCCTCATGCTGGATGAAGCCATGGCAGGTCTCAATGCCACGGAGACCATCGAGGCCATCGAGTTGATCAAGAAAATCCGCGGCCGGGGGATCACCCTGATCGTGGTCGAGCACGTCATGGAAGTCATCATGTCCATCTCCGAACGAGTGGTGGTTTTCGACTCCGGCAAGAAAATCGCGGAAGACACTCCGGAAAAGATCGTCAAAAATCCTCGGGTCATCGAGGCCTATCTGGGGGAGGCTTACCATGCTTGAGGTGAAGAAGATCTGCGTAAGCTACCTGGGGGTTCCGGTTATCCGCGAGGTCTCTTTCAAGGTGGAAGAAGGGCAGATGGTTTCCATCGTCGGCTCCAATGGCGCCGGGAAATCGACCATTTTGAAAACCATTTCCGGACTCCTCCGCCCCCTGAGCGGGGAAATCACTTTCCTCGGGAAAAGGATCGATACCTTGCCACCGCACGCGATCACCTCTGCGGGGATTTCCCATATCCCCGAAGGCAGGAAAATATTCTCCAAGCTGTCGGTTTTGGACAATCTGCTGGTGGGAGCGCACACCCGGGATTCCAATGCAGAGGTCCAACAGAGTCTGGAGGAGATCTATACCCTCTTTTCCATTCTCAAGGAAAGAAAGGACCAGCGGGGAGAAACCTTGTCGGGTGGAGAACAGCAGATGCTGGCCATTGCCCGGGGGCTCATGTCCAAACCCAAGCTCATGATGCTCGATGAACCCTCTTTGGGCCTGATGCCTTCCCTGTCCGTAAAGGTGATCGAAATCCTCAAGCGGATCAGCTCAAATGGAACCACCATTCTTCTCGTGGAGCAAAAGGTAAGAGACGCCCTGGAGCTTGCTGACCGGGCCTATGTTCTACAGACCGGCGCCATCGTAATGGAAGGCTCGGGGGCCGAACTCCTCAAGAGCGACATGATCCGCAAATCCTACCTTGGAATGTAAAGGGGATATTGAATAGCTTCCCAAAGGAGGAGGGAAATGAGAGGGAGCAATAAAAATAACAAATCTCTGTTTTCAAAGCTTCATCACCTATCAGTGGTTGTGAGAAACATGGATGAGGCGATCAAATTCTATGAATCCATAGGGATCGGCCCCTTTGAAGACTATCCGCCATTAACAGAGTATGTAAAGCTCAATGTTCAGGACGAAACCGGATTCCTTAATTTAAAATTCAAAATAGCTCGGGTAGGGGACATTCAGATTCAGTTATGCCAACCAGGTGAGGGAAAGAGCCTTTACAAAGATTTCTTGGAGAAGAAGGGAGAAGGAGTCTATCACCTAGGCTTCGTGGTGGATGATATCGACGATTCGGAGGCATCACTCAAGAAGCTAGGGCTTAGAGTTCTCAGTAGTGGAAGGCGAGTAGATGGGAGTGGGTTCTCATACTTTGATACCGCAGGAAAAGCTGGAGTCGTGTTGCTGGTTCGACAGAGTCCCGGCGGAAAGCAGAAGTAAGCCAAGTGAAGTCAACCCCGCGGCTCCAAAAGATGGGGGTACCCCCCTTTTTTCAAAACTCTAAAATGATATAATTTTGATAATTTCCTAAAAAGTCTGAATCGACATTTTTCTGTCATTCCGGCGAAAGCCGGAATCCAGTGTCTCTCAAAACTTATAATTATCCTGGACTCCGGTTTCCACCGGAGTGACGAATTTTTACGAAACCATCAATCTCAATGTTCTGATTTCTGGGAAACCGCGGTAAACAAAAAGGAGATGGAGCGATGAACGGGTATGCCGGAAAATTGCTGAGAGTGAATCTTTCCAATGGAAAGGTTTCGAAGGAAGAGATTTCCGATTCCATGAAGAGAGATTTCTTAGGTGGGCGGGGGTTTGCTGTCAAGCTCCTCTGGGATGAGGTAAGAAATGCCGACCCCCTGTCCGAGAAGAACAAGATCGTCTTTGCCACGGGGCCCTTAACCGGGCAGTCGATTCCCAGTTCAGGAAAGATGATCGTTGCTTCGAAGAGTCCCCTTACGGGAGGGTACGGGGACGGAAATATCGGAACGATGGCCTCTGTTTACCTGAAAAAGGCGGGGTACGATGTCGTGGTGGTTGAGGGGAAATCGGAGAAGCCCTGTTACCTTTTGATTGAGGATGAGAAGGTCAAGATCGTCGAGGCTCCCGAGCTGTGGGGCAAGAATACCTTTGAGGCGCAAGATCTCCTGGAGAAGAAACATGGGAAGAATTCGGGAATCCTCCTCACCGGACCTGCCGGGGAAAACCTGGTCCGTATTTCAACCGTGATGTCTCAGAAAGGAAGAGCGGGAGGACGGCCCGGTATGGGTGCCGTGATGGGGTCCAAGAAACTGAAGGCTGTCGTTATAAAAGGGACCGGGAGTGTTGGCAACTTCGACGATAACAACCTGCAGGAGATGGGTAAAAAGGGATATGCAGAGATCAAGGCTAAGGAGAGCTACGACTTCTGGATGAAGCAGGGTACCATGCAGGCCTTTGACTGGGCCAATGAAAATGCGTGCCTTCCAACCTATAACTACAGGGAAGGCGTCTTTGAGTTTTCCAAGGAAATGGATGGCTATGTGGTTGAAAAACTACATGCAGGGCGCAAGGGCTGCCCATTGTGTAACATGCAGTGCGGGCATATTATCAAGGATTCGAGCGGTCAAGGCGCAGAACTCGATTATGAAAACGTAGCGATGCTCGGACCGAACATCGGCCTGGGGAGTCTGCCCAAGGTGGCGCTGCTGAATCGGATGGCTGACGAATGGGGTTTAGATACGATTTCTCTGGGAAGCTGTATCGGCTTTCTCATGGAGGCTTCGGAGAAAGGAATCATCACCGAAAAGATAAAATGGGGAGACTTTGAGGCAGCTCAGAAGCTGACCATGGAGATTGGAAAGGGAGCGGGGCTTGGGAAGCTCTTCTCTTACGGCGTCAAGGGCGCCTCCGAGACCCTCGGGAAAGGCTCTCAAAAGTGGGCCATGCAGGTGAAGGGGCTGGAGGTCTCTGCATACAATTGTCAGGCCTGCCCTGGGATGGCCCTCGCCTTCGGGACCTCCCCGATTGGAGCCCACCATAAGGATGCCTGGATCATCTCTTGGGAGATCGCCAACGATCGATTCTCCTATAACAAACCAAAAGTCGAGAAGCTGATTGAGTTCCAGAGGATCCGCGGGGGATTCTTTGAATCGGCAACCGTGTGCAGGCTTCCCTGGGTGGAGGTCAGTTTTGGCCTCGATTGGTACCCTAAATACTTTGAATCGATTACGGGAGAAAAAAAGAGCTGGGACGATATTTACAGGCTTGGAGACCGGATCTATAACTTGATTCGAGCCTTTTGGATAAGAGAGGTCCCTTCCTTCGACCGGAAATGGGACTATCCCCCTGAACGCTGGTTTGAGGAACCCCATTCGGGTGGAAAGATGAAAGGGATCAAGGTCGAAAGGGAAAAATACGAGCAGATGCTCTCTTGGTATTATGAACTTCGGGGCTGGGATCAGAATGGAATCCCTTTGAAGAGAACCCTGGATAGTTTGGGATTAAAGGGCGTTTCATAGGAGACCCTGGGGCAAGTTGGCTGAGCTCAAGTTTTTCGGCTACCTGGCAGACATCGCCGGCGCCCGGGCAAAAGAGATGTGTTTGGAGAAGCCCGTGGCTTTGAGGGAGATTTTACCCATCTCTTTTCCGGAAACGAATATCATTATCCTCATCAACCAGGAGGTGGGCCATCTGGACAGCCTGATTCGCAATGAGGACCGTGTGGCCCTCATGCCCGTCTTGTCTGGAGGATAAATTCCCCGCTGCCCATTCAGGCTGCGGAAGCAGGCAATACGTTTCCCGAGGATCACCACTTCGCCATGGCTGGAATTTCCTATCGAATTCTGGAAGTCGATCTTTCCTCCGGGCAATCGAAGGTAATTGAATATGGCGAAGAGGCCCTGCGCAAGTATTTCGGCGGAAGCGGACTGGCCGCTTCGATCCTTCTGGACCGCTTCGATTCTTCCCTCGTTCCCTTTCATCCGCAAAGCCCGTTGATCTTCATGACCGGCCTCTTTACTGGAATCCCCGTGCCCTGCGGGTGCCGCGTTTCCATCTGCGCCAAATCGCCCCTCCGGATTTGGGGGGAAGCCAATGCCGGCGGATACTGGGGTCCGGAATTGAAATTTACGGGATTTGACGGCCTGATCATTACCGGGAAAGCCAAAGAGCCTTCTTACCTGTGGGTGACTCCCAAGGAAGCAGAAATCAGGAGTGCGAAGGCGCTCTGGGGAAAAGGAACTTTCGAAACCACGGAAGAACTGGCGAAGCAAACCGACCCGAAGGCTCGGGTAGCAGCCATCGGGCCTGCCGGAGAAAGTTTAAGTTACATGGCAGGCATCATAACCGGGGGACTTGAAGCCCGGGTCATGGCCCGGAGCGGCCCGGGGGCGATAATGGGGTCTAAGAATCTAAAGGCGGTGGTGGTGAGAGGGGATCAAAAACCATTCATCATCAACCAGAAGATTCTGCAAGAGGTCACGAAAGAGTTTCTCCTTAATTTGAGATTCGTGGAAGGGCTGAGCAAATTCGGCACGGCCTCGGTTATCGAATCCAAGGAAGCGGCAGGGGTCCTGCCGATCAAGAATTTTACCCAGGCCCACTGGGACAAGGCCAAGAAGATCGCCGGCCCGGCCTTGGTTGCCAAGTACCTGGAGAGACATTACGGCTGTTACTCCTGCCCCATCCGTTGCGGAAAAGATGTGAAGGGCCCGGAGGGACCTTATGCGGGCGTCGTGGGCCACGGACCGGAGTATGAAACCCTGAGTGCCTTTGGCTCCCTGATTCTGAATGACGACTTGAAATCTTTGATTCACCTGAATTTTCTGTGCAATGACCTGGGCCTGGACAGTATGTCCGCAGGAATCACCGCGGCCTTTGCCATCGAATCCAACCTTCGGGGCTACCTCAAGGAAAATGACGGTTTGGACCTGCAATGGGGGAACGCCCAGTCAGTCGGCGTCCTCCTGGAAAAGATCGCCCGGCGGCAGGGGATCGGAGCCATTTTCGCCGACGGTGTAAAGAAGGCCTCCAGGGCCTTGGGGAAAGGGACGGAATACTTTGCCCTCCATTCAAAGGGAGTAGAAGTTTCCCTGTCCAACCCGACCCCGACAGTGAGCCTGGCTTTGAGCTGGGCCACCTCCAACCGCGGCGCCTGCCATCTCGAGGGTTTCTCCCACCAGGTGGAGGGAGGAGTTCCATTCCCCGAGATGGGCTATACGCAAGGCATGGACGGGATTTCCGGAGAGGGGAAGGGCAGGATGACCGCCCTGATGCAGGATTACATGGCCGTCTTCAATGCCCTGGGGCTTTGCAAATTCCTGTTCTTCGCCCGGGTATCTCATGAAACCCTATGCAAGTGGCTGAAGGGCTTGGCCGGCTGGGACCTGACCAGCAAGGATTTGATGGAGGTGGGAGAGCGCCTCTACAATTTGAAGCGGGCTTACAACGTCCTCATGGGGGTCAATGCGGAGAAAGATGTGGTGGCGCCGAGGATATTGGAGAACCTGCGCCCGGAAAAACCGATCAGCGAGGGGCGGAAGCTATTCTTTGACATGCGCAAAGAGTATTATGAGGCGCGCGGCTGGGATGAAAAGGGGATTCCCACCCGGGAAAGACTGCTCTCGCTGGGCCTGGAAGGCGCTGCCGAAAAAATTAAAAGAAAATAAAAACCATATGTCCCGCCAAGGCGCCAAGAGCGCAGAGAATATAGATCAGAGATTAAATTAAAATTAGCAATTTTTCATGAATCTTCATCCGTGTTTATCCGTGTTCATCCGTGTCCCCCCCCACCCCAACCCTCCCCCTCGAGGGGGGAGGGGAGGGAGGGGGTGATTTCTTTTGGTTGCGGCACAGCCGCACTTTTTTCATCTGTGTCCAATAATATGCTTATTCACGTCAAAACCCTCGGCACCTTGAAAAGCCTCGAAGAAGGACCGAAGGTCATTTCCCTTGAAGTTCCGGAAGGGGCGCCCGTGTCCGATGCGATCGAAAAACTGGGAATGAAGGACTGGGAAGTCGGCCTCGTTCTCATCAACGGCACTCACGCCACCAAAGAGTCCATTTTAAAAGACCAAGACCAACTCACCCTCATTGCCCCCATCGTGGGAGGATGAGGCGCTATTTTATTCGCCGGCTTCAACCGGATTCCCGGGTACAAAATCCCAGACGATATTTCTTGACACCCTTCCGGTTGGTTTCTAATATTCTTATAAGGTGATCAGCTTTATTTCTCGAAGAAAAATTCCCCGCCCCCTAGCCCTTGTGACCCTAGCAGGGTTCCTTTTAAGTTGCACGCCGGTCCGGACCAAGAACATCGTGGACCGGGTCTATGAACTGGACCCTCAGGGGAAGATCTTCGTTTCCAAGACTCTTCTGGAGAATCCCCCCAAGACGGTTGCGGTCCTTCCGTTTCGCAGCCAGATTGGGGAGGGAAGAGTCGAGGGAAGCGAAGCGCTGTTCAATTCTCTCAGCCGGAAGGACCCGAGCCAGCCGGAGTCGGTGGGAGAAAGAATGCGGCGGGCCTTCTTCGGCCAATTCGCTCAGCTGGAATTTGACCATGTCAAGATTTCCCGGGTCGACCGAATCCTGCGGGGCGAAGGACTGGATACCTGGGAAAAGATGAAGTCCCTCTCCCCGCAGCGGTTGGGGGAGCTCTTAGGGGCCGATGCGGTTATCATCGGCGAAGTTACCCACTTCGACTACTACTATGCCTTTTTGTACTCTCAGCTAGCTGTGGGTTTGTCCCTCGAGATGGTGGACACGAGAACCACAGAAATCCTTTGGAGGGTCCATGATGCCCGGAGGGATCACACGGTCCGCGTTGTCTATGACCCAATCGCACTGGTCGTCGGACTCTTCCAAGTGGGCTTTTCGATGCGGCCAATCAACATGATGAGAGCCATGGATGAGATCTGCCGGGAACTGGTGGGAACCATCCCTCCGCCGCAGGAGAATCAGTAAAAAAGCATACGGCACAGCGCAAAAAAAGAAAATTCGCAAGGAAGTCTTAATGACAAGGAGCTAAGATGAAAATCGCTTTTGTTGTTTTCAACGGATTGACCACTCTGGATTTCATCGGCATTTATGACCCTCTCACCCGGCTAAAGACCATGGGCTTCATGCCGGACCTGGGATGGGATATCTGTGCCTATACGGACATCGTGAAGGATGATCGCGGTCTGGTCATGGTCCCGACTGCAATTCAGGAACCGCTCCAGTCTTATGATGTGCTGGTGGTACCCGGGGGATACGGAACCCGGACCTTATTTCAAGACAAGAATTTTATCGAGTGGATAAAGACCGCTGAGCCATGTAAATTGAAAGTCTCGGTCTGCACCGGGGCGTTGCTTTTGGGGGCGGCAGGTTTTCTGAGAGATAAACGGGCCACCACTCACCGGAGTGCCTTTCAGGAATTAGAGCCATTCTGCCAAAAGGTTCTGGATCATCGCATCGTCGATGAAGGAAACATCATCACCGCCCGGGGCGTTTCCTCGGGGATTGATGAAGGTCTTTATGTTGTAGAAAGACTGGCGGGTGCGGAGGCAAGATCGAAGATTGCCAGACAGATGGACTATCCTTATACCCTGCAGGCAGGGGATGTGGCGAAATAACGGAGGGAAACGGAGGGAAGAGATTCCTTGACCCTCCCTTTCTCGTTTGTTAGAATCCGCTCAATGTATCCAGCTTATGGGCTTTGAACGAAGATATTGAGTCTGACCAATTGGACGAGGAGATATACGTGGCCGGGATTGAGTGGCTCCTGGAAATTTATGGATGCCCTGAAGAGACTCTGCGGAGCCGGGAATCCCTGACCGGGCTTTTCCAGACGATCATCTCCGCGATGGGATTGAAGCCTCTTGGGGATTCAATTTGGCACCGGTTTCCGGAAACAGGCGGATTGACCGGGTTCTGGCTCCTCCAGGAGTCCCACCTGGCCATCCACACCTTTCCCGAATTCCAATCGGCATGCCTGAATGTTTTTTGCTGTTTCGAGCGGCCTGCCATTGAATGGGAATCGATTTTGTCAGAAAAGCTGGATGCCAGGGAAGTCCGGGTGCGGGAGTATTTGCGGGTCTACAAAAAATAAGGGTTCCAGGGTCCGGCGCGGCCTCTGCGAGAGATAAATTTTTCGGATGGATTATGAAGAAAGAGGTTAATTGCCCTTCGTGTGGAGCGAAGGTCGTCTTTCAATCCGTGGCCTCGGTCATGGCAGTCTGCCAGTATTGCAGTTCCACCCTGGTCAGGCACGATTTGGACCTGGAGAACATCGGGAAGATGGCTCAGCTCCAGGCCGACGGCTCTCCCTTGCAGTTGCGGGCGGAGGGGAAGTATCAGGGGGACTCCTTCACGGTCGTGGGGAGAATTCAGCTTCGCTTCGAGAAGGGTTTGTGGAACGAATGGCACCTTCTCTTCGACGACCAGCGCAGCGGCTGGCTGGGAGAGGCGGCGGGAATCTACGCGGTATCCTTTTTGACTGAGGTCGGGGAGAAGATCCCCCAATTCGAAGAATTGCGGCCTGGGGAATCGGTAACGCTCAAGAAGGCATCCTACGAAGTGACCAATATGGAGAAAGCTTTTTGCATCGGTGGGGAAGGAGAACTTCCTTTCCAGATCGGCCCCGGGTACGAAGCACCGGTGGCCGACCTGGCAGGCCAGGGAAAGCAGTTTGCCACCCTGGATTACAGCGAGGAGCCTCCTCTGGTCTATATGGGTGAGTATGTGGAATTCGAAGAACTCCATTTCTCCCGATTGAGAGAAATTGATGGATGGTAGGCAAGGTCCCATGGCTGACCCCTCCCTGACGGCGACCGCTCCGGCTCCTGCCACTCCGCAGGTAAAGACCTTGAGATGCTCGGGCTGTGGCAACCCCCTGACCGTGCGGGGGATGGAGCGGACCGAGTCGATCGCCTGCGAAGCCTGCGGGTCGGTCATCGATCTTACCGATGAGAATCTGCGGATCATCTCCACCTTTCAGTCCAAGATCAAACACAAGCCGCTCATCCCCCTGGGAAGCCGGGGCAAGGTCCGGGGGGACCTTTTCGAGGTGATCGGCTACCTTCGCCGGGCCGTTACTGTGGAAGGGGTGGATTACGAGTGGAGCGAGTACCTCCTCTTCAATCCCTATAAGGGGTTCCGTTGGCTGTCCGAGTACAACGGCCACTGGAACTTTTTGAAGACCACCACCAACATCCCCAAGAAAAAGGGGGATGGGGTCAGATACCTGGACAAGACTTTCCTCCATTTTCAAACCGCCGAATCCAGGGTGACGTACGTGCTGGGGGAATTTTACTGGAAGGTTCAAGCTGGGGAGACCTGCAAGTATACGGATTACGTCGCCCCTCCCCTGATCCTGAGCAAGGAACAAACCGCCCAGGAAACAGACTGGTCCATCGGAGAGTACATTGAGCCGGAGACCCTGTGGAGCGCGTTTAAGATTGCTTCCCCGATGCCCGCTCGAATCGGGGTGGCGCCCAATCAGCCGTCTCCCTATTCAGGTAAGGTTGCCCGCCTATGGAAACTCATCGGATATTTGTTCCTGGCTGCGGTGTTTATCCACTTGGCTCTTTTCTTTTTTTCCCAGAACAAGCTGGTCTTTGAAAACCGTTTCACTTTCCAACAGAAGGATAAAGGGAAGGCAATCGTAACCGAGTTTTTTGATATCTCCGGGCGCATGTCCAATGTGGTCATAAAAACCGCTGCGTCCCCGCTGGACAACAGCTGGCTTTTCCTGAATATGGCCCTGATCAGCGAAGATGGCAGGGCGTATGATTTCGGAAGGGAAATCAGCTATTATCATGGGACCGAAGACGGCAGCGCCTGGTCCGAAGGGAGCTTTTCGGATGAAGCCACCCTGCCGTCGATTCCGTCCGGCCGGTATTATCTCCGAATCGAGCCGGAATCACCCGCTCCCCTGGTGAATTACCATATCCGGGTTTACCGGGATGTTCCCCGGTGGTCTTTTTTCTTTCTGGCTCTGGGAGCCCTCTGCATTCTGCCGATCTTACTCATATGGCGATTGGCGCGGTTTGAGGGGAGGCGCTGGTCGGAAAGCGACCATCCGGGTACGCTGTGGATGCGCATCCCCGATTCTACCCCGGAGGAGGAAACAGGGAAGGAAAAACCCAAAGGCAAGGTGAACCGATGAAAAAATTTATCATCGTGTATGGAGCCGCAGTTTTACTATTCATGGGGATCGCCGAATACCGCGGCTGGAGCCTCATGAGCTATCAGGAGCAAAAGGGAATCCCCAAATCCCTGCGGGAAAACCCGGGTACTTACCGGAGCAGTTACGGGGGGGTGCTACATAAATAAGTTTCGAGTTTCGGGTTGCAGGTTTCAGGTTTGCTATTTCGAATTTTTTTAACTGGGGGGGAAAGATGCTTGACCAGGTGAAAATTGGGGCGTTTATCAGTTCCTTGGTGTACTCCTTCGTGGGGGTACTGGTCTTCTGGGTCTCTTTTATGATCATCGATCGGCTGACGCCCTATCATCTTTGGAAGGAGATCATCGAAGAGAAGAATACCGCTTTAGCGATTGTGGTGGGCGGGATCGCCATCGGAATCTGCATTATCGTGGCAGCCGCCATCCATGGCTGAGGCTTTAGACCCGCCTGGACCCTCAGGCCCATGACCTACGCCCTCCTTTTCTCCGTTTTCATCATTGCTTCCTGCGGCTTAATCTATGAGCTGATTGCCGGAACGCTTGCCAGTTATCTCCTGGGGGATTCAGTCACCCAGTTCTCCACGGTCATTGGAACTTACCTTTTTGCCATGGGCATCGGGTCCTACCTCTCCCGCTTCATCGGCAAGGGGTTGGTGGCCAAATTCATCGCCATCGAAATCATGGTGGGGATCATCGGGGGTTTTTCCGCAACCGCCCTGTTCCTGTCTTTTTCCTATGCCAAGAGCCTGAAGCCCCTTCTGTATTTTTTGGTGACCGTCATCGGCATCCTGGTAGGGCTCGAAATCCCCCTCCTCCTCCGGATTCTCAAGGACCGGCTTCAGTTCAAGGACCTGGTCTCCCAAGTCCTCACCTTCGATTACCTCGGAGCGCTGGCCGCTTCCCTCCTGTTTCCCATTTTGCTGGCCCCCAGGCTGGGGGTGGTGCGGACGTCCCTCCTCTTCGGACTGATGAACGCCCTGGTCGCCGCCGGGACAGCCTGGCTTTTCCGCTACCAGCTCTCCCAGCTCCGATACATATTCGTTCAATGTTTTCTGGCCATTGCCCTCCTCGGGGGAGGGTTGATTTACGCCGAACGCCTGACGGCCCTGGCGGAAGGGGAACTCTATGCCGATGAAATCATCTACGCCAGGTCATCCCCGTACCAAAGAATCGTAATCACACGGTGGAAGGATGATGTCCGCCTCTTCCTGAACAATCACCTGCAATTCAGCTCCCGCGACGAGTACCGCTACCACGAAGCCCTGGTCCACCCCGGGTTGCAGTCCCTGAATGGGCCGCGGCACGTCCTGATCCTCGGGGGGGGAGACGGGCTGGCCGTCCGGGAGGTCTTGAAATACGATTCAGTTCAGACCATAACCCTCGTGGACCTGGACCCGGAGATGACCCGTCTGTTTTCACGGCATGAGGTTCTGACCCGCTTGAACCTAGACTCCCTCAATTCCCCCAAAGTGAAGATCATCAATGCCGATGCTTTTCTGTGGCTGGAAGAAAATCAGGAATTCTTCGATTTTGTGGTTGTCGATTTTCCCGACCCCAGCAGTTATTCCCTGGGCAAGCTCTATACCACGGCTTTTTACCGCCAGCTGTACCGCTGCCTTTCGGAGCGGGGATTGGCGGTGGTCCAGGCCACCTCGCCCCTTTTTGCCCGCCGTTCGTTCTGGTGTGTCGTCAAAACCCTGGAGAGCGTAGGTTTCCGGACGACTCCGTACCACGTTTACGTACCGTCCTTCGGCGAATGGGGGTTCGTGATCGCCTCCAAACAACCCTTTCGGAAGCCTGACCAATATCTTCCAAGCCTGAAATTTCTGACCCCCGAGCTGGCCCCCAGCCTCTTTCATTTCCCGAAGGACATGGCCCCGGTGGAGGCGGAGGTGAACCGCCTGAACAACCAGGTCCTGGTGCAGTACTACGAGGCCGAATGGCACAAGGTGACCGATTAGTGAACCGCCGGAGCTTTCTTCTTTCATCCGCAGGACTTCTTTCCG
>DASPRR010000343.1:0-3874 GCA_035624375.1 Thermodesulfobacteriota bacterium
TGTTCCTGGCATTTATCGGATTGAATGAAACGGGCATTGTCGTGCCTGGCGTGCCCGGGGCACCCGTGAGCCTGGGCAAGCTTTCCCAGCCCTCCGTCCTCCTGGCCCTGCTCGGCTTTGTCATCATCTCCTGGCTCACCATCAGGAAGGTGACGGGGGCCATCATCATCGGCATTCTCGTGACCACCCTGATCTCTTGCTGGTGGGGGATCTCGGCCGTGCCCAAAGCGGTCATGAGTTCGCCGCCCGGCCTCGGCCCGATCTTTCTGGAGCTGAACCTCTCCGAGGCGCTAAGCCTCAAGAGTCTTCCGGTCGTGGTCATCATTTTCGTCATGGCCTTCGTGGATACGGTGGGGACCCTCATCGGCCTCTCAGCGCGGGCCAACCTGCTCGACCAGAAGGGCAACCTGCCGGAGATCGAAAAGCCGATGCTGGCCGACGCGCTCGCCAACTTGATCGCCCCCGTCCTCGGAACCACCACGACCGGCGCCTATATTGAGTCGGCGGCGGGCATTTCCGAGGGGGGACGGACCGGTTTTACGGCGCTCGTGGTCGCCGTGCTCTTCCTGCTGGCCCTGTTCTTTGCGCCCCTTTTCACGGCAGTGCCGCCCCATGCTTACGGGACGGCCCTTATCGTGATCGGCATCTTCATGATCAGCCCGATCACCAAAATCAACTTCCAGGATTATACGGAACTCATCCCCGCTTTCCTGACCATCACCCTGATCATCTTCACTTTCAACATCGGCGTGGGGATGACCGCGGGCCTGCTTTCCTACCCGGTCTTTAAGATTTTGGCCGGCCGGCCCCGGGAAGTCCCGCTGGGCATGTGGATATTCGCGGGCTTTTCGCTGCTGTTCTACATCTTTTATCCTTACAAGTAAAACTCCGGGAACCCCCTCAGCCACTCATCCCCCGCGGGCAAACAGGTGCACCGCTGTTGGGTCTTCCCACAGGTCCGTCTCTGGGCCTCAGGCTTTTTATTCGGCATCCTTCAACGCTTCGGAAAAGGCCTTACCAAAAATCCCTCCCCCCTCCCTTTTTCAAAGGGAGGAGAGTTCCTTTCATTTTCCTTGACACCCTTCCCCGCCTTTCCATACAATTGCAGGATGGAAGATCGGGCATTTTCCGATTTACCTGCATAGTAAGGAAACGCTCTCGATTCGGAAGGGATCATGAATGGTTAAGGTGGGAATCATCGGAGGGTCCGGGCTCGACAATCCCGACATCCTGAAACAGGCGGCCGAAATAGAAGTTGAAACTCCTTATGGCAGCCCTACCTCCCTTCTTACCCGCGGGAAGATCGAAGGGGTCGAAGTGGCGATCATCGCCCGACACGGCAAGAATCACTCCATATTCCCTTCCAAGGTGAATTTCCGGGCGAATATCTGGGCGCTGAAGGAGCAGGGCTGCACCCACGTCCTGGCCACCACCGCCGTCGGTTCCCTGAGGGAAGAGATAAAACCGGGCCACTTGGTATTCCCCAATCAGTTCATCGACCACACCAAGAAAAGGGAATTGACCTTCTTTGATGAGGACGTTGTCGTCCACACTCCCATGGCCGAGCCTTTTTGCTCCCGCTTGATCGAATTGTGCTCCCTGTCCGCGGGGCGCCTGAAAATCCCCTTCCACCAGAATAAGACGGTCATTACCATCGAAGGCCCCCGGTTTTCCACCAGGGCGGAAAGCATCATGTTCCGGGGATGGATGGCCGATGTCATCAACATGAGCACAGTGCCGGAGGTGAACCTGGCCCGGGAAAAGAAGATGCATTACGCGTCCGTGGCCATGTCCACGGACTATGACTGCTGGCGGGCGGGGGAGGAATCGGTGACCTGGGAGACCATCGTGCAGATGATGCAAAAGAATGCCGCTAATGTCATCAAGCTCTTCCTGGAGGTCATCCCCCAAATCCGCGCCTATGACGATGTGTGCATAAAATAACCCCAAGGGAGCGGCGAGCATGACTATCAAGTCCCGAATCCGGACCGTCCCCGATTATCCCAAAAAGGGAGTCATGTTCCGGGACATCACCACGCTGATCAAAGACCCGGTAGGGTTTCGCCTGGTGATCGATAATTTCACTCAGAGATATATCCAGGGCGATATTCAGGTGGACTTGATCGTGGGCATCGAGGCACGGGGTTTTATCATCGGCGGGGCCTTGTCCTATACGCTAGGGAAGGGTTTCGTCCCCATCCGCAAACGGGGCAAGCTCCCGGCCGAAGTGGTGACGCATGAATACGACCTGGAATACGGCAAAGACACGGTGGAAATGCATAGAGATGCGATCGTAAAAGGAGCCAAAATCCTCGTGGTCGATGACCTGCTGGCGACCGGCGGGACCGCCCTTGCCGCTGCTTCCCTGGTGGAAAAACTGGGCGGTTCGGTAAGCGAGTTGGCCTTTATCGTCAACCTCCCGGACCTCGGCGGGTGCGAGAAATTAAGAAGCAGGGGATATAATGTTTTTTGCCTGACGGACTTTGAAGGAGATTGAGATACACCCTGCCTCTCCGGAGACCATCCAGGGGCTTGAGGATTCCCCGGGCTACAACCCGCGCCCGGCACCCGGCAATGGAAATGAATGTGGGGCTCCTGCCGGGAACCATTCCCGGCATCGGAGGTGCAAGAAATGGGCAGCTACGAGTGGTTGGAATATGAAAAGGGAAAAGCGCTTCTGGCCTTTTTGGAGGAGGTGAAAAGGTCCGTCCAGAACCTTCAGCCCATCGGTTCATTGGCCGTGGGAGTCGGCAAGGCCATCGGGGATACCATCGGATCGAAAGCCAGGGAATTGGAAATTCCCCCTGAAGAGGCCGTTGAATATTTCTTTTCCACGGCGTATTCCCGGAACCGCCGTTTCCCCTAGGGGGAAGAAAGGCTAAAATGGGGTCCAAATCCATGGCCCTGAAAAGACCCCCATTTTACGACTCCCTCCGAGCTTTCCTCTTCGTCCTGAAGAAGGAGAGATTTTTCCTCATCCTGGGAATCACCATAGTCATCCTTTTTTGCGGGGCCGCTGCTCTCTACCTGTTCGAGCATCAAGTCAATAAAACCGTTGCCAGCCTGGGGGATGCTATTTACTGGGCGGTCATCTCCATGACGACCACCGGGTACGGGGATATTGTTCCCTCCACCACCGGGGGCCGGCTGGTCGCTGTCTTCGTCGTCCTGTCGGGGTTATTTTTGCTCTCCATGGTCACGGCCACGGTTGCTTCCGTGTTCGTGGAGAAAAAAATCCGTGAGGGAAAAGGATTGGAAACGATCAAAACCAAGAATCACATCCTGCTCTGCGGCTGGAACAGCAATGCCGAGGAGGTCATCGAGGGATTGCTCCGGTCCATGGCCGTGAAAGAGGTACACCTGGTCCTGGTCAACGAGCTCTCCGAGGGCGAGGTGGAGTCCCTGAAATACAAGTACCGGGATCAAGACTTCCGGTTCCTCCGGGGAGACTTTACCCGGGAGGATGTGCTGTCCCGGGCGAATATCCTTCAGGCTCGCTTTGCCATCCTCCTGGCGGACACCTCGGGGCAGCGCTCCCTGGAGAAAGCCGACGAACGGACGATCCTGGCCACCCTGGCCATTAAGTCCATGGCCCCGGAGGTGAAGACCTGCGCCGAGCTTCTCAACCCGGAAAACAAGCAGCACCTGCTGCGGGCGAATGTGGACGAGATCGTCCTTCGGGGGGAACATATCGGAAGCCTCCTGGCCGGGGCCACGGTCTCCCCGGGGATCCCCCGGGTCATCTCCAGCCTCCTCTCTCCAGAGGAGGAGAACAACCTCTGGAAAGTGGAGGTCCCGGAGCGCTTCGTGGGGAAACCCGTCGCCGAGTTATCGGCCCACCTGAAGGAAAAATTCCAGGCTCTGCTCATTGCTC
>DASPRR010000351.1:0-8163 GCA_035624375.1 Thermodesulfobacteriota bacterium
CAGGAATGGGGAGCCAAGGCAGTTCTGCAAATCTGCCACGGCGGGCGCTGCACCTCGGCAAGGTACATGGGATGCCAGCCCATCGCCCCTTCGGCCATGCCCAGCTATACTGGGGAAATGGCGCGGGAAATGACTCTGGAGGAAATTGAGGCCACCATGGACTCCTTCGCCGAAGCAGCCCGGAGGGCCAAGACCGCGGGTTTCGACGGGGTGGAGCTTCACGGGACCCATGGCTATCTATTGGCTCAGTTTCTTTCTCCTTATACCAACCGCCGGGAGGATGTCTACGGGAAGGACCGGGGACTCTTTGCCTTGCAGACCCTGGAAAGGGTTCGGGCCAGAGTCGGATCCGACTACCTGGTGGGCTACCGGATGAGCGGGGAGGAGTTCATCGATGGGGGCGTCACCCTGCAGGAAACCAAGGCCTTTGCCCGCAGGCTGGAGGCGAGAGGCATCGATTACCTCCACGTGTCCGGTGGAATCATCGAGGTGGGGGAGCATTTCGTCATCCCCATGTACTTCCCCAAGGGGCATCTCCTTCACCTGGCCGAACAAATCAAGCAGGCGGTGAAGATACCGGTCGTTGCTGTGGGAGCGATCCATGATCCATCTTTGGCCGAAGAGTCCTTGAAGAGGAAACGGGCCGACCTTATCGCCATGGGACGGGGGCTGATCGCCGACCCGGAATTGCCGCGGAAGGTCCAGCAGAACCGGCCTGAGGATATCCGTACGTGCCTGCGTTGCAACGAGGGGTGCATTTCCCGGGTCCGGCAGGGCAAAACTCAGCGTTGCGCGGTTAACGCGGAAGTGGGGAGGGAGCGGACGCTGAGGATTCATCCGGCTTCCAGGCCCAAGCAGGTGTGTGTGATCGGGGGCGGCCCGGCGGGAATGGAAGCGGCTCGGGTTTTGGCCGAGAGAAGGCACAAAGTCACGCTGATCGAGAAGGAAAACGAACTCGGGGGCCTCCTCCGTTTTGCTTCGGTCCCGGATTTCAAGGAAGAGCTGCGGGGATTTCTCCAGTACCTGAAGACTCAGGTGAAAAAGACGGGAGTGGAAGTTCTGATGGGGCGCAAGGCCAGCCTCGACCTGGTGCGCGACTTTCATCCGGATTCAGTGGTCCTGGCTGCTGGTTCGACCATGCCCATCCCGGGGATTCCTGGAGTGGGAAGGCCTTTTGTAGCCGGCGCCCTGGACCTGCTTTCGGGAAAATTCCAGCCGGGAGACCGCGTGGTGGTGGTTGGAGGGGCGGCCATGGGTTGCGAGGTCGCCGCCCACTTGGCGTCTTTGGGAAGGAAGGTCACGGTCGTGGAAATGATAAACGGATTGGCCCTTGACCTGGAGAATCGATGCCGCGTGGCCCTCCTCCAGTTGCTGAAGGAACGGAGCGTCGATATCCTTACCAACTGGAAAATGGAGGCGATCGGAGACCGGATGGTTCTTCTGTCCGATGGAAACCGGAACAAGAAAGAAGTGACCGCCGATTCCGTGATCCTGACCCTTGGACTCACCCCCAACCAGGAGTTGCTGGAGCCCCTGACCCGCAATTTCCCCGAAGTCCAGGTCATCGGCGACTGTCTGGAGCCGCGCAAGGTCTACCAGGCCATTCACGAAGGAGCCTTTGCCGGGAGAGCAATTTAGGGGTAACAGTTTTACGCAGATTTCCAGGATGAGACCACCCTTTATTATCCAAAGCTTTGCCAATTTATAACCTGCGTGAATCTGCGAAAATCTGCGGATCGAATAAAAAAAGGAGAGAGATGTATGAGTGAAATTCGGAATGTGGCCATCATAGGGGCAGGGACTATGGGACATTCATTGGCCCAGGTTTTTGCCCAGGGAGGATACAACGTCTGGCTGAATGACGTTAAGGACGAAATCGTGGCCAGGGCCAAGAAGTTGATCGCCTCGAATCTGGATACCCTTATTGAGCTGGGGAATGTGGAGAAGAGCCAGAAAGAACCCATTCTTCGGCGGATTCATACCACCGTGAAGCTGGAAGAAGCGGGGCAGAACGCTGATTTTGTCATCGAGGCAATCATAGAGGATCAGGCCGCCAAAAAAGAGATTTTCAGCAGGCTGGACAAGACCTGCCCGTCCGGAGCCATCCTGGCCAGCAACACTTCCTACATGGACATCTTCAAGTTCGTAGAAACGAAACGACCGGACAAGGTCCTCATCACCCATTGGTTTGCCCCGCCCCACATCGTTCCGCTGGTGGAAATCGTAAGAGGGCCGCGGACCTCTCAGGAGGTGGTGGATCGGGTAAAGGCCCTTATGATCCAGGTGGGGAAGAAGCCCATCGTGATCACCAAATTCCTGCCCGGATTCATCGCCAACCGCCTGCAGAGCGCCCTGGGCAATGAAGTTTTCAACCTGCTAGACCAGGGGTACGCTTCGCCGGAGGATATCGATACAGCCACCAAGGCCAGTTTCGCCTTGCGCATGCCAATCTTGGGCCTTGTCAAGCGGATGGATTTCGCCGGCTTGGATTTGACCCAAAAGATTCTGAGCAATCAGACCTACAAGGTCCCCCCCCAGAACACCAAATCCAAGACCGTGGAGCGGCTTGTGTCCCAAGGAAAGCTGGGGGTGAAGACCGGCAGCGGGTACTACGAATACGGCGGTCGTTCCACCGAAGAGATCATGAAGGAACGGGACATGAAGCTGATCAAGTTGAGAGAGTTCTTGAAGGAGATGGGCGAGTTATAAAATCGTTGCTGGTGGCTTGTTACTGGTCGCTGGTTGGAGACTCGGCCAGGGATTTTAAACCAGCGAGAAGGGCCGAACTCTGAACTCCTAACGCATTTTAGACCTCAATCATGTTTGTCGATTCGCACGCCCATTTGGAAATGGAGGATTTCGACCGGGACCGGGACCGGGTGATCAACCGGGCTCTGGAGGCCGGGGTGGACTACATCATCACTGTGGGTACCAGGCTTCCGGACATCGAAAAGGCCCTTCGGATCGCCGAAAAACACCCTTCCCTCTATGTCGCTTTGGGCATCCATCCGCATGAAGCGAAAGGCATCGGCCCAGGGGATTATGACAATCTGCGCGACTTAGCCAGGGGGAAAAAGGTCGTGGCCTTCGGGGAAATTGGGTTGGATTTTTACCGCAACCATTCTCCCCGGGATGTTCAGCTGTCCCGTTTTCGCGAACTTCTGCGGCTGGGAAAGGACCTCCGACTGCCCATCATCATTCACGACCGGGACGCCCATGAGGAAACCATTCGTATCCTGGAGGAGGAGAAGGATGGACCCTGGCGAGGGGTTTTTCACTGCTTCTCCGGGGACCCGGAGATGGCCCAAAAGGTGGTCAAAATGGGCTTCTACCTATCCATCCCCGGGACCGTGACTTTCAAAAAGTCCACTGTTCAGCATGAAGTGGTGAAGCGCATTCCTCTGGAAAAGATCCTGCTCGAGACCGATTGTCCCTATCTGGCCCCCGAACCTTACCGGGGCAAAAGGAACGAACCGGCTTATATCCTCAAGACGGCGGAGAAGATCGCGGAGCTCAAGAGCCTGTGCTTGGAGGACGTGGCCCGTATCACTTCCCTGAATGTCAAGCTCCTATTCGGGGTGGGGGAGGAGATCCCCAAGGGGAAGATCGTTTACCCCATCCGTAATTCTCTTTACCTGAATCTCACCAACCGCTGTTCCAACCGCTGCGCCTTCTGCTGGAAGAACGAATCTTTTGTCGTGAAAGGCCACGATCTAGAGCTTTCCCGGGAACCGGATGCCCGGGAATTGCTGGAAGCCATCGGGGACCCGAAACGGTACGCCGAAGTTGTCTTCTGCGGCTTCGGGGAACCGCTGCTGCGGCTGGACTTGGTCAAAACCGTGGCTGCGGAGCTGAAGAAAAAAGGAGCAAAGATTCGCATCGACACGGACGGCCAGGCCAACTTGGTCTACGGCCGGAACATCCTGCCCGAGCTGAAGGGGCTGGTTGATGCTGTGTCGGTGAGCCTGAATGCCGAAAACGCCCAGAAATACCATCGACTCTGTCGGTCTCCCTTCGGGGAAAAGGGTTTTGAGGGGGTTTTGGAATTTCTCCGCGAGGCCAAGAAATTCATTCCTGAGGTTACCGCAACCGCATTGACTATGCCGGGAGTGGACCTAGAGGCCTGCCGCAGGCTGGCCGAAGAAGAACTGGGGGTGAAGTTCAGGTCCCGGGCTTATGATGAGGTGGGATAAGAATTATGAAAAAGATGTTGGTGATCTCAGGGGTTCTCTTCCTGGTCGGGTCCATGATGAGCAACCAGACCTGGTCATCGGATGAAAAAAAGGACAGGTTTGTTGTCGACCGCTTTACAGAAGGGTTGGACGAGAAGGGGATTCCCAAGGGCTGGGACCAAGAGAAGGAACGGGGCCCCCAGTCCAAAATCACCGTAGGGCAGGAAAAGGAATTTCATTTCGTCCATCTCCTGAGCGTCAATGACGGTTTTGGAATCAAGAAGGACCTCTCTTTCGATATCCGCAAATACCCTTATCTCACCTGGAGATGGAAAGCCACCCGGCTTCCCAAGGGCGGGGACATTCGGAAGCATGAGACCGACGACCAGGCGGGGCAGATTTACGTTCTCTTCCCCCGTTTTCCCGCCATGATCAACACCCGGTCCATGGGATACATATGGGACACAGCGGCCCCCGCGGGGACTTCCGGAACGAGCACGGCCTACAGCAAGATGAAATACGTGGTCCTGCAGAGTGGACCAGACAAACTGGGACAATGGATATGGGAAACCCGAAATGTCTACGAAGACTATAAGAAATGCTTCCAAGAAGACCCCCCTACCGTGGGAGGAGTTCTGCTCTACATTAATACCCAGCATACCCAGAGTTCGGCGGAAATCGACTTTGGGGAGATTTTCTTCTCCACCCATCCGCCCGAGGAATTTAAGTAATCGGTTTTCCTGTATTATCAGGCGTCCTTCGGGCCTCCTTTTATCAGATTATCGGAATTAGGGTCTGGATAAAAAAACCATGGCAAACGGGGAAATATTCGATACAATATTTTTAGGGCATCGAAGCGCCATCGGCCTAGTTGATGAACCAGTTTGGATGGCTAGAACTTCCCAACCAATTTCTATACCCTTTCCTGGCTATATCCGTCGAGAAAGGAGTTGAAGAAAGAACCTCCTGACTTCAACGTGAATGAAAATTTTGCTCTGACCCGATTTTTCACGCCTTTTCGGAAGGCCTGACAAAAAAAACAAAAAGGAGAGGGAGACATGAAAAAGTATACCTGTACCATTTGCGGGTATGTGTATGACCCCGCTGTGGGGGACTCGGAAAACGGAATCAAACCGGGGACCCCCTTTGAGAAACTACCCGATAGTTGGACCTGCCCGGTCTGTGGAGCCTCCAAGTCGGATTTTTCTCCCGAAGATTGATTCCCGGGGATTGGCCGGTCCCATTTTCTCCCCGCTGGGAGGGATTTTCTTCCGAACTCTTTCCGATCCCCCCACCTTCCCTGGTTAAAAAGGGAGGCCTGGGGGGATTTTTCATCTCCCGGGACGGGCAACCAGAATCGAGCACCCAGTAACCCGTTTTCCCATGAACTCCATCAGGGGCAGCGTATGACCGAGTCAGGCAAGAAGCCGGGGAAATCCAATCATCTCATCCGGGAGAAGAGTCCTTACCTCCTCCAGCACGCGGAAAATCCCGTGGCCTGGTATCCCTGGGGCGAAGCGGCTTTTCAAAAAGCAAGAGAAGAGGATAGGCCCATCTTTCTATCCATCGGCTACGCCACCTGCCACTGGTGCCATGTGATGGCCCACGAGTCTTTCGAAGACGAGGAAGTGGCTGCAGTTCTCAACCGGCATTTCGTCTCCATAAAAGTGGACCGGGAGGAACGCCCGGATGTGGACCAGGTCTACATGTCCGCATGCCAAGCCTTGACGGGCCAGGGAGGCTGGCCCTTGTCCATCTTCATGACTCCTGAGGGAGACCCCTTCTTCGCCGGGACTTATTTTCCCAAAACCGGCCGGCTGGGCATGATGGGGTTCACCGAGCTCTTACAGAGAGTCGCCACCCTCTGGCGCACGGACCGGGAGAAGATCCTCACCGGCAGCGGAGAAATCCGGCAGGCGCTGCGAAAGGAGGCGCGCCCCGGCTTTGCGGATGCACCCCTGGAGCTGGGTGTGCTGAAAAAAGGCTATGCCCAGTTTGAAAGAACTTATGATGAGCGATGGGGAGGTTTCGGAAGCGCTCCCAAATTTCCCACCCCTCATCATCTCACCTTCCTGCTTAGATGGCTTCGCCGAAGCGAAGACCTACAGGCCCGAAGGATGGTGGAAAGAACTCTGGAGGCCATGCGACAGGGGGGGATTTTCGATCAACTGGGCTTTGGATTTCACCGCTATTCGGTGGATGAAAAATGGCTCATTCCCCACTTCGAAAAAATGCTTTACGATCAGGCATTGCTGGCCATGGCTTACACGGAGGCCTATCTGGCCCTGGGGGAAGAGGAGTGCGGAAAAGTCACCCAGGAAATCTTCACCTATATCCTGCGGGACATGACCTCCCGCGAGGGAGGGTTTTATTCGGCTGAGGACGCGGACAGCGAGGGGCATGAGGGACGCTTTTATGTCTGGAAGCCCGGAGAGGTCCGAAGCCACCTGGGCAAGGAAGAGGGGGACCTTTTTTGCCGGTTTTACGGGGTGAGCCCGGAAGGAAACTTCGAGGAAGGGACCAGTGTTCTCCACATCCCCCGCCCAGTTGAACATTTTGCGGCGGGGGAGAAGATGGACCCGAAGGAGCTTGGGAAAATCCTGGAGCGAGGCCGGGAAAAGCTCTTTCACGTGCGGGAGAAAAGGATTCATCCGCTGAAGGACGACAAGGTCCTCACCTCCTGGAACGGGCTGATGATCGCGGCCCTGGCCAAGGGCTATCAAGCCTTGCGGGATCCCCTCTTCACCGATGCCGCTTGCCGGGCCGCGGATTTTATCCTGGACCGGATGCGGACACCCCAGGGGCACCTTTACCACCGATGGCGGGAGGGGGAAGTGGCCATTTTCGGTTTCCTGGAGGATTATGCCTTCCTGGTCTGGGGATTGATCGAGTTATATGAGGCCACCTTTCGGGTCCGATACTTGGAGGAAGCGATTCATCTCAACCAGAGGATGATAGAACTCTTCGGGGACAAAGACCGCGGGGGTTTTTATTTCTCAGGAAGGGATAACGAATCGCTCATCACTCGCTCGAAGGAACTGTATGATGGGGCTACTCCTTCAGGGAACTCGGTGGCTGCTCTGAACCTTCTGCGTCTGGCACGGATGACCGGAAAAATAGACTTGGAGAAAGAGGTGGAAGGTTTGCTTCGGGTTTTTTCTTCTACAGTTGCCGAGGCCCCTATGGCTTTTACCCAATTTTTGAACTTTCTGGATTTTTACCTGGGTCCGAGTCAGGAGATCGTCCTAGTAGGGGACCCGGCCGGGGAGACGACCCGGGCCATGACCGCCATGATTCAGCGGACGTTCCAACCCAATAAAGTCTTCCTGTTCCGGGCGGAGGACGAGACCGGGAACGAACTCGGCATTCTTTGTCCTTTCGTGGAGGGGATGAAAAGCATTGGCCGGAAGGCCACCGTTTATCTTTGCGAAGGGTATTCCTGCAAAACCCCTTTGACCGACTTAGTCGCCCTCCGGGGCGCATTGAAATAGAGAGGGGGACGATGGGATTCAAGAGATTGATGCGGAATCGAGATTTTCTTTTGGTTATGGCCCTCTTGCTCGGGTTATTCTGGGGACAGGGTGCCAAGTGGACCGAAAGAACGGTGATTCCGGTTTTGGGCCTGGTTATGACCCTGGCCACGATGGGAGTTCCGGGGAGTATTTTTCTTTCTCCTGGGAACATGGTACGCCCGGCATTTTGGGGCGTCGCTTTGAACTACGGCGTGCTGGGATGTTTGATTCTCGCCTTGAGCGGGTTTTTCATTACCGACCAGGACCTGTGGGCTGGTTTTGTGATCATGACCGCCGTGCCTCCGGCAGTGGCGGTCATCCCCTTCAGCGTGATCCTGAACGGGAACCAGTCCTTGGCCCTCATTGGAACCATCGGATGCTACCTGGCCGCCCTCGGGATCACTCCTCTCATTGCCTACTTTTTTCTCGGAGGGGCCTTCAGCAACCTGGTGAAGATCGTGACCATCATGATGGAGCTG
>DASPRR010000352.1:0-14000 GCA_035624375.1 Thermodesulfobacteriota bacterium
ACCTCTTCGTTTACGTAGGTGACGAATTTCGAGATGGCCTCAATTTCTTTCGTTCCCCTGACGGCTGCATAGTTATTTAAAACTTCTCGCCCAATCTCCCGCCCTAGGTCCACAAGGACCTGGTTCATAATCTCCTGCCCCTTGGCACCGAAGGCCTTCTCGGTTCCTTCCATCATCCGAACCACCGCGAGCGCCATCATTTGGCCCCATTTAAAGAGGCGGGCCGGGTCGTAATCTTCACGGCTGAAAGCCTTTTCGCGCAATTTAAGGGTCGAACCGGCAAAATGGCGGGACAATTCAATTCCCCCCCGCGCCCAGGTTCGATCATTGACCGGCTTGCTATTCATAGAGCCCTCCCTTTAACATATTTTTAAGGAGACCTTTCTTTCGATACCAGCAAGCGCTTTATATTTAAGCAGACCCCGGCGGCGTTTCATTATGTCAGAGAAGGGAAATTTTATCAAATCCGCAATTTATCGAATCCTCCTAAATCTATCCCGGAATTGAATTTGAAGAAGAGAATTGGAAAGTCAGGAGAAGTGAGTTATACTTCGCTAGTTTATGGAAAGGAAGGGGAGTTCAAAAGAATGGTGGTGCATAGGGGGTGTTCCGCATGCTGAATCCGCTTACGATTTTCGCGATCTTAGCGGCCGCTTTTAGCCTGGTGGCTTTTGTCGCTGCGGTCTGGTCCTTGCGGAAAAGAAAATTTTTAGGAGGTACGATCGGCCTCTTGCTGGGTCTGTTGTTTCTTTCCTTGGGTGGGCTTTTCGGGACCATTAGCATCGCCACCCAGGGGTATCGGGCACTGGTTCGGGAGGAGGTCGCCGCCGTGGTGGAGATACAACCCGTGGGAACTCAGGAATTCAACGCCCACTTTCGGCTGGCGGACGGAGAGGAAATCAGTTTTCTGATCGCCGGGGATGAAATCTACGTGGATGCCCACATCCTCAAATGGAAGCCCCTCGCCAATTTTCTGGGACTACATACGGCGTACGAATTGGACCGGGTGGCCGGCCGGTACACCCAGTTGGAAGATGAACGTTCTAAGCCCCGCACCGTGTTTTCCCTCTCGCAGGATAAAGCCGTTAATATGTTTCACTTACGCCAGAAGTATGCGTTCCTGACTCCCTTGCTGGATGCCCAGTACGGTTCGGGAACCTTTGTTCCCGCGGACAAACCCGTCGAACTCGAGGTCCGGGTGTCAACCAGCGGGCTCTTGATTCGTAAAGGGAGGTAAGATGGCCTTTTCTAGCCAGTCAAAATGGCCAGAAGGCCATGAAAAAAAGCGGTGATCAGAAGGGTTATCCCGGTTTTTCGGTGTAAGGTCATTTTCACTTTGATCCAGCGCATTCCGGAGCTGACCTGGAAGAGAAGCAAAAGAAAATTAATGATCCCCAGAATCAGGATGATCGAAACCCCGCCGATTTTCATAATACCTCCGCTCAAAAAGGCTTCAGGTACAAGGGGCTAGGTCCTGGCTCACGGGCCAGACATTTCCTGTCTGGCCGAGGGCCCTTTACCTCTACCCCTTCTCTCGTTCCCGCTCCTAGCAGCTTGGTTGCCCACGTGGAACTCGCAACCCGCAGCCATTTTTATGATGCCGTTACTTTCGCGACCGCTTCATTCGCGCTTCCGTGCAGGTTGCAGCTGGCCTTGGCCTTGAATTCCAAATCGCCGTCCACCACGTATTTTATCTCCTTGGTAAAAGTGGCACTCTCGGGCAGGTTGGTTGCCGAATATTCCCATCGGTCAATTTCCTTCCCGTTCATCTGAATCCAAAGCCATTCAACATGATGGAAAAAGTTATTGGCGCTGTGAGTCACGGTCACCCGGATAGTAATTTCCGACCCCCGAGCGGCGCTTTGCGGCAGTTCAATTTTAGTTTCTGCTTTGTTCGCCCAGGCAGTACCGCGGGGTACCAGAACGCCCGCGACTAAGACGCCCGATGCCACGACGAAATCTCTTCGGTTCATATTTCCTCCCTTCGAGGCTGGCTATGGAAATTAGAGCCTCAATGAAAATTTTAGCAGAGGGGAAAATCAATTCAAAGCGTAAATATTTGGTACTTTCCTGCGCCTTGCACCCGGGTTCCCTAAGAGCCCCCGCCCCGTGATTTCAAAGGGCAAGCACCAAGGAACCGTTGCCTTTCTTGGCATTCCTGGTAAAATATTGAATCAGGGAAAATGAAGAAGAATAAACAACAGACTAAAGTTCGAATGGGAATCGACTTCGGCACAACCCGCACCGTGGTGGCCCGGGTGGAAGGGGGCAATTACCCTCTGGTCACTTTTGAGGCTGAGTGGGGGGACGGGCAGGAATGGTATCCTTCTCTCATTGCCGGGAAGGGATCGAAGCGGGTCTTTGGGTGGGAAGCTTGGTCCAAACAGTGGGAAGAAAACTGGCAGGTCATCCGCTCCCTGAAACGTTACCTGTCCCATGCCAACCCGGCCACTTGCCTTCAAGTGGGGGAGGAAAAGGTTCCCCTCCTGACTCTCCTGATCGAATACCTGAGCGCCCTCCACAGGGACCTTCTGGAAAATTCCAACCTTCAGCTCCGGGATTCGGCAATCCTCGAGGTGATGGTGGGCGTCCCGGCCAATGCCAACAACAATCAGAGGTTCCTGACTCTCGAGGGATTTCGCCGTTCGGGTTTTGAAGTCCTGGGGCTGATCAACGAACCATCGGCCGCGGGGGTGGAGTATGCTTTCCGATACCGGAAGCAAGCCTCGGAGCGAAAGAGAGAGTTCCTTCTGGTATACGATCTGGGCGGGGGGACCTTCGACCTCTCGGTCATTCAAATGAGTGATCTCAGCCACCGGGTCATGACCACCGCGGGAATGGAGCACCTGGGAGGAGATGACTTTGACGCCATTTTAGCCAGCCTGGGCGCTGAACGGGCCAGGCTGAAACCCGAAATTCGATCGAATTTCTGGCTTCTGGAAGAGTGCCGCGAGAAAAAAGAGAGCCTTCACTTCAATACCAAGAAAATCTTGCTCGACCTGACACGCGCGCAGGGTCAAGAGCTAGAAGTAACCGTCACCACTGCGGAGTTTTATGAACGGTGCCGACCGCTGGTCGAGCAGACCCTGGCCGCCGTCGAGGCCACGCTGGGCCGACCGGCTTTAAACGAAGCCTCCCCCGGATGGGCGGAAAATGCAGCTCTTTATCTCGTCGGAGGAGCGGCCGAACTTCCCCTGATCTCCCAGATGATGCGGGAGGGGTACGGCCGCCGGATTCGCAAGTCCCCTTACCCGCGAGCCGCCACAGCTATCGGGCTGGCGATTGCCGCCGACGAGATGGCCGGGTTCACGGTCCAGGATCGCTTTACCCGCCATTTCGGAGTGTGGAGGGAGGAAGAAGAAGGCCGGCAGATCTCCTTTGACCCCATTTTCCCCAAGGACACCCTTCTTCCCACGAAAGGAGAGCCGCCCCTGATCAAATCGCGTCGTTACCATCCGGCCCACAACATCGGCCACTTCCGTTACCTGGAGTGCAGCCACCTCAATGAACAGGGCCAGCCCACAGGGGACCTCACGACCTGGGACGAGATTCGTTTTCCCTTCGATCCGAGCCTCACTGGGGGCAATGGATGGGAGATGGCTTCCGTCCAGCGCTTCGAGCCCTCCATGGAGCTTCAGGCGGAAGAAATCTATACTTGCGACAGCCAGGGGATCGTGAAGGTTACCCTGATCAACCATTCCAACGGTTTCCAAAAATCTTACCAGCTCCGCCACGGGGCTTAGTTAATACCTGATACGCCTTCGTAGGGGCGACCCGGCGGGTCGCCCCTACCTTACGACCCCATGAACAAAAGCTATGATGTAATCATCATAGGCGCCGGGCCCGGTGGGTGCAGCACCGCAATCAGTCTGGCCCGCCGGGGGTGCGACGTTCTGCTATTGGAAAAGGAACGATTCCCAAGGGGCAAAGTGTGCGGGGATGGAATCAGCCCTCCGGCGCTGGAGACCCTGGACCGGCTGGGGGTCCTGCCGGAAATAATGAGAAAAGATCCATGGAAGGTCGCCGGCGTGGATCTCTTTTCTCCCGCCGGGCAGGTGGTCACTGTCTCTTTTTCCCACTTGAAGGGTCCCTTTCCCTTCGGCCTGGTCATGCCCAGGAAAGAATTTGATTTCCTAGTTTTCCAGCAGGTCCGGAAATATTCGAACCTAGAAGCCCTGGAAAATTGGGAGTTTAAAGATTTCATCGATCAGAACGGCTCCATTAAGGGAGTCAAGGCGCAATCCGAAGGCCAAAAAAGGGAATTTTTGGCCAAATTCCTGGTCGGGGCTGACGGCGCCTATTCGGTGGTCGCGCGAAAAGCAGTTTCTCGAAAACAGAACTTTCAGCAAGGAGCCTTCGGAATAAGGGCCTATTTCCGGGGGGTAAAAGATTTAGCCCATCGCATCGAGATCCATTGCGTCCGCTCCATTCTCCCCGGGTATGGCTGGGTTTTCCCCACCGGGGAAGACTCGGCCAATGTGGGAGTCGGAATCGCGTCATGCCACTTAAAAGAAAAAAACATCCGCAATCTTTTTCAGACCTTTACGGAGGGGAACCCGTTGGTAAAAGAAAGATTGAGGCAAGCCCGGATGGTGGAAAATTCCCTCCAGGGAGGCCCCATCCCCCTGGGTTCTTTTTTCCGGCGGCGAAGCCGGAAAAACGTTCTGTTAGTAGGCGATGCCGGCGGCTTTACGGATGTCCTGACCGGGGAAGGGGTCTACTTCGCCCTGCGAAGCGGAGAGTGCGCGGCGGAGGCCATTCACTCGGCGTTGAGTTTACCCGGAGAATTGGAGAAAGCAGGGCGGGCCTATGAAAACCTATGGAGGAACGCACTCCCGAGTCGGGAATTTTTTTTCGGGTCTCTTGTCCAAAGGCTGATCGTGAGGGAATTTTTCCTGAATCGGAATATCGCTCGAGCGGTCAAGAAGCCCTCCATGGCCCGGGACCTGGCCTCGATCCTCTGCCACGAAAAATCAAAGATCGGATTGTTCTTTTAAATTCAATTTTTTCTTGACAAGGTTCGATTTTTAGGTTACTCCTTGCCCCAAGCCGGGTCTAACAGCCTGTTCGGTTGCCACCTTGTTCCATAGCCTTCTGGGTCGAAGGATGAAAAGAGGATTCCGAAGGTTTCGCTTTGCGCCCACCAAAATGCCTTCATTGGCTATTAGGGAATTTTGCCATTTTCCCGACCGGACCATTCCATTTTTATGCTTGAAGATAGGGAACCGTTTCTTCCGAAGGTTCAAGTTTTCAATTTAGAAAGCTGCGGCACCTGAAGCTTGCCTGGAAGGATGAAATCCGAGGACGATTGAAGAGGTAGAGGAGTCCCTTTTGTAATCTACTGAGATAAGGAAAGGAGGCAGGAAGATGAAGACGATTTCTAAGATGTCCTGGATGCTCGCGCTGGTAACCTTTGTTTTCACCTTCTCTTTCGGGCCATGGGGAGTAGTCAAGGCTATGGCTTTTGCAACACCCAAGGCCGTCTTTGATGTCAACAAGATGGGGGATATGTCCGACTTTGACCCCAACAACCCAGTGATCCCGACCGGGGACACCATCAAGATCGCCTGTGTCGCCTCCCACTCCGGCCCGGCTGCGATTGTCGGCCAGATGTACTGGATGAACCTTCTATGGGTGGCCCATGATATTAACAAGAGGGGCGGCATCCTGGTGGACGGAAAAAAGAAATTGGTCCAAATCATCAAGGCGGACCATATGTCCAAGCCGGACCAGGGAAAGAAGGTCTGTGAAAGGATGGTCCTGCAGGACAAGGTTCATGTCCTCTGGGGTACGGACGGCAGCAACCTGATGAAAGTCATTAACGACACGGCCAGTAAATACAAAGTCATTGCCCAGAATACTGCTGCCCTATCCGATGAGCTCAATGATGCCACGAATTTCTCTCGCTATTCTTTCTTTACCTCTTTTTCCTGCGACCAGATCGGACGTGGAATCGCCTACTATTATGCCCAGATCAGGAAAAAGGAGAAAAAATTTTACATCCTCTGCCAGGACTACATGTTCGGTCACTCCATGGCGGAGGGGTTTAAAAAAGGGCTGAAACAATACTATCCCGAAGGCCAAATTGTCGGCGAGGATTACCACAAGCTTTTCTTAACCGACTTTGCTCCCTACCTGGAAAAGATCAAGGGTTCCGGAGCCGAGGTCGTCTATACAGGTGACTGGGTCCCGGATGCTGCCAATCTCCTTAAACAGGCAAGACAGATGGGAATCACGCTTCCCTTTGCCCACATTTTCCTGGATGAGCCCAATTTCCTTCATGAAGTCGGAGTAGAAGGGACGAAGGGGTTAGTCCAGCTCAGTCAGTATGGAACGGAGCCGCCGACCTTCAAGACACCCGAACAAATTAAATACTACAAAACCTGGAATAACCTGTGGAAGACCAAGTGGCAGGCGCCTTTTAACACCAGGCTCTATGAACACGGGACCGGCAACTTCGGTTCCTACATTATGCAGACCTACTGGATGTTGAGTGTTATGGAAAGGGCCAAGAGCACGGACCCGGAAAAGATGATCAAAGTTTGGGAGGGGGACACCTACCAGTATGTGAACGGGAAAATTATGCAAATGAGGCCCTGCGACCATAAAGCGATCCAGGACCTTCACATCTTCGAATTCGTCCCTCCCGACCAGCAGAAGGAGTCTTTCAACATTCCGCCCTATTACTGGTTCCAGGGCACTTGCGCTGCGGGCCCAATGTTCAAGATCCCGGCCGATAAGGTGCTCCCTTTAATGGATGGAAACCTGGATCGATGCAAGGGGAAGAATGATTGGGGCCAATAAATAAGCGAACGCAAAGTGCAGAGGACATAGAGCCCAGAGCAAAATCCTGGTTTCCAATCTGAAGTTTTTGACGCTTGCGCTCTGGGCTTTGCGTTCTTCTCCCCAAGAGGTAGAATCGATGGAATCAACGACCGCAATGTATGTCGCCCAGGGGATACACGGGCTGGCCTACGGGATGGTGCTTTTTCTGGTCGCTTCCGGCCTCACCCTGATATTCGGGATGATGGACATTCTGAACCTCGCCCATGCCGCCTTCTTCATGCTGGCCGCATATTTTTGTTACCAGTTCTTGTCCCTGACCGGAAATTTCTGGGCGGCTTTGCTTCTGGCGCCGATCGTCACCGCTTTTTTTGGAATTCTCCTGGAAAGATTTCTCCTCAGGAAAATACATGCTTTCGGGCTGATGAGCCAATTGACGTTAACCGTGGGCGTTTCGCTCGTCATCCTGGCCGGGGTTAAGATCTTCTGGGGGACGGAGAGCCTGCCGGTTAAGATTCCTCCGATCCTCAGCGGATTGGTGAAGATGGGAGGCATGGACTATCCGGTCTATCGGCTTTTCATCATCGTGCTGTCGCTGGTGGTTTTGGCGATCATGGCTTTGCTCCTGTATAAAACGCGTATCGGCAAAATTGTGCGCGCGGCCGTTTCGGACGCCGATATGGTCAATGCCCTTGGCATCAATATCCCCCTGGTCTTCACGTTTGTCTTTGGAGTCGGTATATGGCTGGCCGGGATAGCCGGGGTGGTTATAGCACCCATACTGACCGTATTTCCTGGGCTGGCAGACCAGATGGGCATGGATGCCTTTGTGGTAGTGATTACCGGGGGATTCGGCAGTCTCACGGGAGCGTTTATCGTCTCCCTCATATTTGGGCTGCTGAGTTCCTATGGGGTACAGTTCGTCTCTTCCCTTGCGCCAGTCCTGATGTTCGCCTTCATGGCCATAATCCTGGCGATCCGACCCATGGGTCTCTTTGGAGAAAGAGAATGATGAAAAAGAAGCTTCGGTGGATCTTATGGGTCGGGTTAATTGTAATTCTGGCATTATACCCAAGAGTTTTTGGTATCTACTATACCAACTTTTTTGTGACGTTCGCCGTCTTTGCCGTCTATTCCGTCTCTTTTAATTTGCTCCTCGGTTACACGGCGCTTTTCAGCTTTGGCCATGCCATGTTTTTCGGTGTCGGCGGTTATGGCACGGCACTGGCCTTGAAGCATATCCAGGGGTTCCCTCTTCTGCCGGCGATCTTGATCGGCGCGGGATCGGCAGTTGTCCTTGCCTTGATCCTATGCCCCATCGTCGTCAGGGTCACCGGCTCGGCCTTTTCCATGCTGCACCTAGCGTTTGGCCAGCTCATGTATGTCCTGGCCCTGAAATTAAGAAATATCACCGGCGGAGAAGACGGAATCGGAGGGTTTCCTATACCCCCGTTCAGCATTCCGGGGATCGTCTCAATTGATATGAAAGCTCCGGAGAACTTTTATTACTTTGCCGTCGTCGTCTTGGGGGTGAGCCTCTGGATTATGTGGTTCTTTACGAAGACGCCTTTTGGCCAAATCCAGGTGGGTGTCCGGGATAATGCCATGCGGGTCGACTATCTGGGTTTTAAGGTGCCGCAGACCAAGGCCGTGGTTTATGTTGTCGCCGGCGCTTTTGCCGGGGTCGCGGGTTCCATCTTTGCGTTATTTCAAAACCTGATTGCTGCCGATAGTGGCTTCGGCATTTTGGTTTCTTTTGGGGCCGTCATTAATACTCTCGTCGGTGGATTGGGCAGCTTCTTTGGCCCGATCTGGGGCACGGCCATCATGCAAATTCTGGAGGAAGTGACGACCCGTTATACGGATCGGGTTGAGCTGGTGGCGGGCCTGATTCTTATTCTGGTCATCATGTTTGCACCAATGGGGTTTGTGGGCGGGGTCAGAATTCTGAAACAAAAATGGCTGGCCCATTCTGCCCCAAAGGTTAAATTGGAGAAGGTTTCATGAATATCCTGGAGAGCAGAGGGTTGTATCACGATTTTAAGGGCTTGGAAGTATTGTTCGATGTCAATTTGCAGGTGGAAGAGGGAGAGCGGCACGCCGTGATTGGGCCCAATGGAGCGGGGAAAACAACGCTCTTCAACGTCATCACCGGAACGTACCATCCGAGCCGGGGGCAAGTGTTCTTCAAAGGAAAAGAGGTAACCGGGTCCAAGCCATACCAAATGGCGCGCCTGGGCATGGGGCGCTCTTTTCAGATCACCAGCACCTTTAACCGGTTGACCGCTTTTCAGAACATTCGACTGGCCGTCCTATCCAAGAAGGGGGTCCGCTTCCAGCTGTTTCGCAAAGTGGATAAGATGGAGGACATAACCAAAGAGACGGACGAGATATTAAAAAGGATCAATTTAGACCGGGAGCGGGATATGCCCGCCGGGATGCTGTCCTACGGGAAACATCGTTCCCTAGAGATCAGCATGGCCTTGGGGACGGACCCGGACCTAGTGATGCTGGATGAGCCCACGGCCGGCATGTCCCGCGATGAAACCCATTATGCCGTCGAGCTGATCAGACGGCTCACGGAGGGCAAAACCGCAGTCATCATCGAGCACGACATGGATGTAGTCTTCTCCCTGGCGGATCGCATCACCGTTCTGCATTACGGGCAGATCCTGGCCACGGGGCCTCCGGCGGAGATCCGGCAGAATCAGGCGGTCAAAGATGCCTACCTGGGGGAACTGGAAGCCTAAATTTAACAGAGTTTCGAGTTTCAGGTTGAGAACTAACGGCCCTAGAGGGGATGCATCTCTATATAGCCGCCCTACTTCAAACCTGAAATTCGAAACTCGAAAACCGAAACATTTAAGAGGTGGGGTAAGTGGAATGTTACTCGATGTCAAAGAATTGAATACCTACTACGGAATGAGCCATGTTCTGCAGGGGATTTCCCTAAACGTTAATCAGGGGGAGCTCGTCACCCTGCTGGGCCGCAATGGCATGGGGAAAAGCACCACTCTGAAAAGCATCATGGGGCTGGTCAAACCGAAATCAGGGTCGGTCGTCTTCGAAGGGAAAACGATTACGGGTTATCCTCCCTATAAGGCGGCTAGGTCGGGAATCGGCTACGTCCCCGAGGACCGTCGCATCTTCCCCAATCTTTCGGTGCTGGACAATCTGCTTTTAGGGATCAAAGGGGGAAAAATCGTGGATCCGAACAGTCCGAACACATGGACCGTGGAAAGGATCTTTCGTCATTTTCCCATGCTGGAGAAAAGAGCCCAACAGCAAGGGAGGTTGTTGTCCGGGGGGGAACAGCAGATGCTGACCATCGGCCGTTCTTTGATGGGCAATCCCTCGCTTCTGCTGGTGGACGAACCGACCGAAGGCCTGGCTCCGCTCCTGGTGAAGGAGGTCCGGGACATCCTGGAGGAGATCAACAAGGCTGGGGTTTCAATCCTACTTGTAGAGCACAATATTAAGGTGGCCCTGTCCCTGGCTGACCGGGTCTACCTGATGGGCAAGGCTCACATCGGGTTCGCGGGAACCGTGGCGGAATTGGAGGCGAACCCGGAGACCAAAGCGAAATACCTAGAAGTCTGAAATGATCAATATGTGTGAACCTAAATAATCCTAAATTTCGTAACCATTTGGTCTTTTGAAAATCTGAAAGATCTCCTTTCATCCTCTTTTTAAAGGAGGAAAAGCCGAATCTTCCGCTGTACATCTCCTTCAAGCCCTTCTCTGTTCGAAAAAGGGGCGGGAGGGATTTCTGGGCAAGCCTTTTCAAGACGCTAAAGTCTTATTAATTTTATTCTGGTAAACCCCCGGCTCTGCCGGGGGACTCAAAGAGTTTGACATTTCCGGGATGTCGGAGTTGTGGCCCGGGGGCAGGGGTCTGGGGTTCAAAAAGCATCGGCCGGGCGATCCCTATTCCTGGAGGCTGGGACTGGCTTCCGCTTGAGCCGGCGGCCCGATCGGGCGACCGGCCGGTCGCCCCTACAAGGACAAAACCTTCCACGGGGTTGCGGGAATGGCTGGCCGACCCGGCCTATGAAATGAAGGATGCCTTATGGTTTTTGAACCCGAGACCCTTGCCCCCCGGCCTGGCATTGGCGTCCAGGGGATGGCCACCTTTAGGTGGCGCTCATTTCAATCCGCTTTGAGCGGTTCAGGGGTATTTCATGCCTCCACCTCTGGTGGAGGTCATGAATTTGGAAATCTATAAAAGAAGGGTAATGAATTTCTCGGCGCATATTGAACGAAGCTGCAAAATGAATCCTCATAAGACCTGTGTGGTTCAGGGAGACCTTCGACTTACGTATGCGCAGATGGCGGAAAGAGGGAACCGTTTGGCACGGGCTTTGGTTGAAAGGGGACTAAAACCCGGTGATCGAGTCGCTATCTTCCTGACCAATTGCTTTCAATTTGCCGAGATGCTTTATGCGATTGCCAAAATCGGAGGGATTTTCCTCAATCTGAACTTCCGACTACGTGAAGAAGAGACCTCTTATATTTTGCGCAATGCCGAGCCAAAAATCCTTATTTTGGGGGATCGATATGTTGAACTCATCAACAATATCCGGCCCAGACTCTCCTTCATAGAATGTTTTATAGTCATGGGACAGCATCCATCGGATATGCAGGATTATGAATCCGTTCTCTCCCATCAATCTCCGGCCCCATATCCCTGTATTTCTGTTCAAGGGGATGATACGGCTTGCCTCATATACACCAGTGGAACCACTGGACTTCCTAAAGGAGCTATGTTAACCCATGCCAATCTCGTAACTCCTTTGAAAGATAAATACTTCATCCCTGCGGGTACGTTGCTCCTCAATGTCCCTATGTACCACATCGCCGGGGTTCTCAGTACCCTGGTTCCACTCTATAGAGGCGATACCCAAATCGTGCTTCCCCAATTCGAGACAGGCATTTTTCTAGAGATCGTTGAAAAGGAGAAGGTAGCCACCACCTACCTTGTTCCCACCATGTTACAGGGCATTCTGGACCACCCCGACTTTCCCAAGAGAGACCTCAGTTCGTTAAAAGCGATTGGATATGGCGCTTCTCCTATGCCGGTAAAACTTCTCCTGCGGGCTAAAGATCTCCTCAAAGTAGATTATACGAATTACTTCGGCTTGACGGAGTCCACGGGGATCGTTTCTGTTCTATCCCCTGAAGACCATCGATTAGAGGGAGGCAAAGATGAGCTGGGAAAAAAAACACGGCGGCTCGCAGGAATTGGCCATTCAATTCCCGAGGGCGAAGTCCGGATTGTGGATGACCAGGATCGAGATGTGCCGATTGGGAAGGTAGGCGAGATCCTTGCCCGAGGGAAAAAGATCATGAAAGGCTATTGGAATAATCCCAAAGCTACGGAAGAAACCCTTCGGGGGGGATGGCTGCATACGGGAGACCTGGCCCGTATGGATGAAGAGGGATATCTTTACCTTGCCGGAAGGAAAAAGGATATGATTATTCGTGGAGGGGAAAACATCTATCCGGTCGAAATTGAAAATGTTCTGCATAGCCATCCCAAAGTATTGGAGGCGGCCGTCATTGGAGTACCCGATGAATATTGGGGGGAAATCGTTAAAGCAGTCATTATCCTGAGGCCGGGTGAGCGGTCTACTTCAGAGGAAATCATTGGATACTGCCGGGAAAGATTAGCAAGCTATAAGAAACCGGCGATCGTGGAATTTGTCGACGCCCTGCCTAAAAATGCGATGCAGAAAGTATTGAAAAACGTCCTTCGAGGTGAGGCGCCAAAATAGAGAAATTGCCAATATTGGCGAAAGATGTAAGCGGAGCCTCAAGGTAAAAAAGCCGAGTTGATGGAAAAATCCGGGAGTTGGATTTTCTTTTCGGCCTTCAAGAGGAATTTGCCATCTTTAGGAAGGCCTCCTTATTATTTGTTTGACCAAGACAGAGTAAAGGAGGTGCTGCCCATCTTTTAATTTTAAGAGTTCAGTTTGTCAAGGCCGTTCAGCGAAAATCGCGATGATGGAGCTTGGTACCTGGATTCTCAGATTAACCAACGGAAAGGAGGAAGAGCAATGGATTCGATTAGTAAAATACGTTCCAGTTTAATCTTCATGGGGTTCGTTTTTGCATTCTCTGTTTTCTTATTCGGTATGCCCCAGGCAATGGCCTTCGAGCCCCTCAAGGGGGACCTCTCGAAATATGACCCGAACAAGCTGGATCTTCCCACCGGAGATGTCGTCAAGATCGCCATGTGGGATCAGGTTTCGGGGGTGAACGCCTATCTCGCGGAGGCTTACTCCGCCTTGCTTGGATTTGTTGCCCAGGACATCAACTCCCAGGGCGGGATCAAGGTGGACGGCAAGATGAAGAAGGTCTCCTTTGTCCTGGCGGACACTCAGGGGAGGCCGGACCCGGGCAAACGGGCGGCCGAAAAAGCGATCCTGCAAGACAAGGTTAACGTATTTGCGGGAGTCGCCGGAAGCCACGTTGCCAAGGTGGGCCAGGGAACAGCCAAAGAATATAAGACCATTTTCATGAACGTCTCCGCATACTCCGATGAACTCATGGACCTCCCGGACTGGAACGAGTATGTCTTTCGCACCTGCGGGACTTCCGCCACCGTCGGCAAGAGCCTGGCCATTTTTTATGAAAAACGACCCGAAACGAAGTTTTACATCTTGGCCCAGGACTATCTCTGGGGACACTCCTCTGCCGGCGCCTTCAAAAAGGCCTTAAAAGAATCTAAGCCCAAAGCCCAGATTGTCGGCGAGGAGTACTTTCCCGTGTACACCAAGGATTTCGCGCCCTACTTAGAAAAGGTGAGGGCATCCGGAGCCGAGGTGATTGTTCAAATGGCCTGGGGAGCCGACAATGAGAACCTGATCAAGCAATCGAGACAACTCGGTTTGAAAAGCCCCTTGAATCCGGAATATTACATTCCCATGGCGAGTCCCTTTCTGGATGACACCCGTCCCTTGGAGGTTATCGGCGGCCCGGCCGGCCGAGGCTTGGTCCTGTGCACGGATTTTCAGCTGGATCGCAGGGTGCCGAACGTTAAGAAATTAACCGACATATGGACCGGCCTGTGGAAGACATGGAAAGCGCCCTATAATACAAGGCTTTACCAATGGCCCAACGGCGGTTGGTATAGAAATCTCCTGTCCTACTACTGGTATCTTCAGGTTGTCCAAAAGGCCGGCAGCACCGATACAAAGAAGGTCATCGCCGCCTGG
>DASPRR010000367.1:0-3296 GCA_035624375.1 Thermodesulfobacteriota bacterium
CCAGGCTGTCGGCAATATCCTGTTGGTCTTCCTCGGAAACCATTTCCGCCGGATCCATTCCGCCCCCGCATATGTTCACCAATGGCCCGCCCGTGGTCAATATAACATAAAGCCAAGGGGCGGATTGAAGATTAAAACGCGGGATTCCTCTCCTGCCATTCCCGCAGCGATTCGTCAAAGGCTTTCTCGCGATTCTGCCTCATTTCCCGCAAGCGGGTTAACTGCTCGGGCGTCAGAATCGATTTGGCCTTCTGCGCCAGCGAAGATCCCAGGACCGCCGCCTCGGCAATCGCGTTGCCCAAGTCGGTTGAGGCCTGGCGAATCGCTGCCGGATCCGGATTATCCCCCAGCGCAAGTTCCTGGAGGGCTCGCTTTTTGGCTATCAAGGTTTTCACAAGCAGCTTAATTTCATTTCGATGATCCTTGATCAAATCCTTGAGGGCTGCCCGCTGATCATCCGTGAGCCCCAGTTCCTCGCTCAAAAGATTTAACCGGTACATATGACCAAGACCCATCGGGTTTGAGAAATGACGGCCGGCATGAGAGACCTCGGTAAAACCGATGGCTGCAATGATGACCAGGCTTCCTAAAAGAATCCACCATTTTTTCTTCATCGGAACCTCCTTATAATGATTGATTCCCACCCTTTTGGTTCGAGTGGGTTTTTCTCCTACAACCGAATAGTGGATTCCGAATCGAAAAAGGTTACATCGCCCGGAATAATTTGGGCAAGTATCGCCCGAAGTTAGGAGTCCGAAAGGCCACCTGGGGAGAAGAAGGGGCCAGTATAGGAAGACTGGATCGGGCGAAACCAGAAGAAAAGCGGAGGCAGAATATATGAGAAGAAAAGGGAGTAGGGGCGGTTCGCCAACCGCCCCTGCATTCAATCGGTTCTAAGGCATGGTTCTGGCGGAGGTAAAGGATTTTTGGCGGTAAAGAACCTTTCCAGCTTTTAAGCCGGTCCATTCGCCCTTGGCTACGGCAACCTGCCCGTTCACGATGACGAAGTCGATGCCCTCGGGATACTGGTGCGGATTGTCAAAAGTGGATTTATCTTTGACCGTGAGAGCATTGAAAAGGGTGATGTCGGCGAGCATCCCCTCCTTAATGAGGCCCCGGTCCACCAGCCCTAGGCGATTGGCCGGAGCTGAAGTCATTTTGCGGACTGCTTCTTCAAGAGGAAGAATGGCCTCTTCTCTCACGTATTTGCCCAGAACTCTCGGGAAGGTGCCGTAATACCGGGGATGGGGGACTCCTTTCCCTAACTCCGCAAGGCTCCCGTCGGAGGCCACGAGGCCATGGGGAGAAAGCATAATCCGGGTCAGGTCCTCGTCGAGCATGTTGAAGGAAACCACGCTGACGTCGAGTCCACCGGCCAGGATGAGGTCCATGGCCGCATCCACGGGTTCCTTGCTTTTAATCTTTCCGATCGCGGCCAGATGTTTTCCCTCCAGGCTTGGGTCGGGAGTGAAGCGGGCAATGAAGAGCTTCTCCGGCCCACCCCGTTTATCGATCGAGGTCAACATGTCTTTCCTGAGCCTCTCCCTGGCCGACGGGTCCCGAAAGCGTTCCTCCATTTTCTCTTTGCCGCCGGCCTGGGCCCACCGGGGAACCGTGGCCCCCACCAGACTGGTGGCAGAGGCCACATAGGGGTACTGGTCGAAGGTCACATCGACCCCCCGGGTGCGGGCCTGCCGGATCAGGTCCAGGATTTCCACCGATTTTCCCCAGACCGGCTTTCCCAAAGCCTTGAGGTGGGAAATCTGGACGGGAATCTTCCCCTTTTCTCCGATCTCGATGGCTTCCTTCACGGCGGCGACCAGCCCGATGCTATAATCGCTTTCATCCCGGATATGGCTCGTATAGATGCCGCCGTACTGGGCCGTGACCCGGGCCAGCTCAATGATTTCCTCCGTCTTGCAGAAGGAGCCGGGGGCATAATACAGACCGGTAGAAAGGCCGACTGCTCCCTCCTCCATTGCTTTTGCCAGCAGGCTCTTCATCCTTCTTAATTCGTCGGAGGTCGGGGCCCGGTCGGCCATGGCCATGACCTGTTTGCGAATGGTCGCCTGTCCGACCAGGAGACCGAAGTTGATACCCAGCCCCAATCGTTCCAGACCGGCTAGTTTTTCTCCTATGGGGTAGATCGAGTCCCCGCAATTCCCCCCGATGATGCTGGTCACCCCTTGCTGCATGTAGTTTCGGGCCAGGGGGAGTTTTTCGATGTCCTCGTCGGTGTGGGTATGAATATCGATGAACCCTGGGGAAACCACCAGACCTTTGGCCTCGATCCGCTTGGCTGCTCGAACCTCTTTCAGGTCTCCGATTCTAACGATGCGTCCGTTCTGGATGCCAACATCCCCGTAGTACCAAGGGCCTCCGGTCCCATCCACAATCCGGCCCCCCGCAATCACGATGTCGTAAGAGTCCTGGGCCGAAGCTGAAGAACCAATAGCTGTGAGGAAGCCAAGGATGAAGAGGGGAATTATTGCCTTGCCGAGTGAAACCTTCATGGGATCTCCTCCTTTCAGTGGCTGGGTGCTCTTGCATGATAGGGCGATTCATGTCGGAGACTCGACTCTACGAGAATCGCCCCTACAGACTTTCGTCATAGACGATTTGCCCAGCAACAATTGTCATCAGTGCTTTGGCCTTCGTAATCTGGTCGGGGGGAATCGAGGTGATATCCCGGTCCAGGACCGTGAGGTTGGCCTCCAGTCCTTCCATGAGTTTTCCGGCCCGCTGGGGGAGGCGAGTCGCAAGAGTGGGGTTAGCAGTGTAACACTCAATCGCCTGGGCGATGCTGATCCGTTGAATCGGATGCCAACCACCGGGGAAACGATTGGCTTTGTCCACTCGGGTCACTGCCGCTTGAAGACCTACCAGGGGATTGAGGTCGGCTACGTCCCAGTCCGAGCCAAAGATCACCCGGCACCCTCGTTCCAGAAGGGATCGAACGGGGTAGGAGAGAGACGCTCTCCGGGGTCCCAGTCTTTCTTCGGCAATGGAAGCATCATCCAGGAGATGGGCCGGCTGAACTGAAGCAAAGAGCCGGGGATGATTCATGGAGGCGATATGCTTTTCCCCCGGGTGTTGAAAATGCTCGATGCGCAGGGGAGCGTCCCCTATTGTCTGCTGGATGCACTCCCAGTACAACTCCTCTGCAAATCCGATGGCCGCGTCGCCGATGGCGTGGAGGGACACCGTAACTCCCTGCGCGGCAGCGCTTCTCACCCCTTGCCGGAATTCTTCGGGGTCGTCGATGCAGGGGATTCCGCTCTCCGAGGGATTGTGGA
>DASPRR010000371.1:0-3423 GCA_035624375.1 Thermodesulfobacteriota bacterium
CTTCAATTCCGATGGAGCGTACGCCCAGGGCGTTCAGTTCCTCCACTACTGTTGGAGCGGTAATCTTCTCCTCGAATTCCTTGTAGGATTCGAGATTGATATCATTGACCACGATATCTGCCCCCAGGCCAGCCAGACGCAGGGCATGAGTACGGCCAATCGCTCTGGCCGCCCCGGTAATCAAGGCGACCTTTCCCTTTAGTTTCATCATCCCCTCCAAACTTTCCGATACGCGAAATTAGGCTAGATCGATGCCACCTTCAGAGATTCTTAGCAGGATGCGGGAAAACTCGACTTATCCGTCACTCCCGCGAACGCGGGAGTCCAGAAGGCATTGAAAAAACTGGATTCCCGCTTCCGCGGGAATGACACTGGAAGACTGAAAAAGCGTTTTTCCGCACCGTGTCAGGGTATAAAAATAACTTTTGCTGCTTCCCTCTTCACAGCGAGTTCAAACCCTCTTCGGGCTTCGGCCAACGGGACCCGATGCGTGATGATCTCCTCCGCCTTGACCCTTCGGGAAGAAAGAAGGGTTAAGGCCCTCTGCCATGTCTCCGGTTCATACCCGTAGGCCCCGATGATTGATTTTTTCCCACGCACCAGATCGGTGGGATTGAACTGGGCCGGACCGGAATGAATTCCGATGAGAATGACTTTCCCTCCTGGCTTGATCATATTCAGCGCCTGGGGAACCGACCGGGGATTGCCCGAGGCCTCGAAGACGAAATCGAATCCAGTCCCAGTCAACGTCAGGGCTTTCTGAACCGGGTCTTCCTGGTCCACCTCAACCGTGACGTCGGCCCCAAGCTTCCGGGCCATCTCAAGCCTTCCGCAGTCCGCCTTCGTTCCGGCCACGAAAATGAAACCGGCCCCGCTGGCATTCAACAGCTCAAGCGTCAGGAGGCCGATGGGGCCCGGACCAAGAACGGCAGCCCGCTCCCCCGGTTTGATCCCGGACAGATCGATGGCCTTTAGGGCCACGCACAAAGGCTCACACAGGGCGGCAGCTTCAAAGCTTAGGTTTTCAGGGAGTTTGAAGAAGGTGGCCCCGGCCGTGATGCGGACATATTCCGCAAACACACCATCAGCTCTCAGGCCCAGAATCACCTTCTCCGTGCAGGAATCGCCTTTTCCGACCTGGCACTGGGGACAGTTGCTACAGGGCATCATTGGCATCACGGTCACCCGGTCGCCCACCGCCGCCGCGGCCTTGGACCCCACTTTGACGACTTCTCCGGAAAACTCGTGGCCGATCGTGAGCGGTAGGGGCATCCAGTCATATCCTGCGGTCCACTCGTAGATGTGGACGTCACTGCCACAAAGACTCCCGGCGCGAACTTTGATTAAAATATCCGTGTCCCGGACTTCCGGGACCTTTACCTCGAGAATCTCGAGTCCCGGTCCCTTTTGCGTTTTGACGACTGCTTTCATTTGTTTCGTCCCTATGGAATCGATTCCGGAGAGGCGGACCGAAACGTTCTCGTCACCTTCCGAGGTAAACCCGCTTCACATGCTCATGCCGGGCGAGGTCGGCGGTGGTGCCCGAAAGGACGGTGGCCCCGCTCTCCAGGATGTAGGCGGCATCGGCTGTCTGCAGGGCGCGCTGGATCTGCTGTTCCACGAGGAGAACGGTAATCCCCGTCTCTGCTATCCGGCGAACGATCTCGAACATCTGCTGGACGATCAGCGGAGCTAGGCCGAGGGACATCTCATCAATCATCAGCAGCCTAGGGCGAGCCATGAGTCCTCTGGCAATGGAGCACATCTGCTGTTCCCCGCCCGACAGGGACCCGGCCAACTGTGCCTGCCGCTCCTTCATGACCGGGAACGTGTCCAGCACCTGGCCCATGCTCTCCCGCAGGTGCCCGCGAGCCCGCGCGCTGTATGCGCCCATCTCCAGGTTTTCCCGCACTGTGAGAGTACTGAAGAGCCCTCGACCTTCAGGCACGTGAATGATACCCATCTCCACAATCCGATACAGGGGCAAGGGATCAATCCGTTCTCCGTGAAAGCTGATTCGGCCAGACCGGATCCGGATTACGTTGCTGATCGCCCGGAGGGTCGTCGATTTTCCGGCTGCGTTCGGCCCCAAGAGAGCCACGATCTTCCTCTCCGGCACTTCCAGGGAGACATCCCGTAGAGCCTGTACGTCTCCGTAATAAGCCGAGATCTTCTCCACGTTAAGCACGGGAAATCTCCTCCCCGAGGTAAGCCTTGATGACCTGCGGATTTGCCGTAACTTCGGAAGGCGTGCCCGAAGCGATCAGGCGGCCTTGGTCCATGACCAGCACGCGGTCGGAAACTGACATGAGGGCCGCCATAACGTGCTCGATGATGAAAATGGTGACCCCGCTGTCGCGGAGGTGGCGGACGAGGGGCAAGGCCTCCTCTACTTCCACCGGGTTCAAGCCGGCGAGGACTTCATCCAACAGGAGAATTTTGGGTTTGGTGGCCAGGGCCCGGGCGACTTCCAGGCGCTTGCGTTGGGCGTAGGTTAGGCTTTGGGGCTCGGAGAACGCCTGGGCAGAGAGACCTAGCTGCCGCAGTACGGTTGAAGCCGCCTCCCGCGCCTCCCCCAGCTCTTGGAAGCGTGCTAGGATGGGTACCATAACGTTTTCGAGAACGGTCATGTTTTCGAAGGGGCGGACAATCTGAAAGGTTCGGCCGATCCCGAGCTGGCTCTTCACATGGAGCTTCAAGGGGGTGATGTCCTGGCCGCCGAGAAAGATGCGGCCCCGATCGGGAGGGAAGATGCCGGATATGAGATTGAAGACGGTGGTCTTGCCCGCCCCGTTGGGGCCGATCAATCCAACAATTTCACCTTCCTCGATTTCAAAGCTCATATCGGAAACGGCTACGAGACCGCCGAAATGCTTGGTGAGGCCGTTGATCTGCAGGAGGGACATCAGGAGACCGCCTTTCGTTCGGAAATGTCCTTCGAAGCAGGCACCTTTCGCCGGAAATACGGGGTAAGAACCGAAACGATCCCGCCCGGCATGATCATCACCACCGCGATCAGGGCCATGCCGTAGATGAAAAAGCTGAGCCCCTGCTGGAGGTGGCCCAGGTAGGACCGCAGGTACTCGCCCAAGGGGGTCATGAGGACCGATCCCAGGACCGGCCCCCAGATCGTGCCCATGCCCCCGATGATGCCGTTCAGTGCGGGCTGGACAGAGAAGAGCATGGATGAAAAGGCGAAATCCGGGTCGATGATGTACACAAACTGCGCGTAGAAAACCCCCAGCATGCCGGTGAACCCCGCGCTCCAGAGAAGGGCTATAATCTGGGCCCGGGAAGTGTTGACCCCCAGCGCCTGGGCAGCTTCCTCGTCGGCGGCAACCGCGCGGAGGTGGTGCCCCAAAGCCGAATGGTAGATCCGGCGAGCCAGGTAAACGCTGGCTGCGGCCAGAATCAGGAAGAGGT
>DASPRR010000378.1:0-10497 GCA_035624375.1 Thermodesulfobacteriota bacterium
AAGGAATCCCCAGCTTTTGGGCCGAACTGATCATTCTTTTCAAATCGTGTTTGATACCCGCCCGGTCGGCATAGGAAGTGTCGGTTCCCAGATAGCCGGGCCCCGGGTCCGAAGAAGTGCCCTGCTGGAAAATCAAGTCGGGGTTCCAGGCCATGGTCTTCTCCCAGACTTCCTCCGTAACGCCGCCGTAACCCAAATTGCCAAAAGGCCCGAACAGTTTGATTTCCCCCATTCTCTCCCTCCCCCCATTCCTTCCCGGAGATCCTTGAGTCGCCCGCATACAAAAAAATCGGGATGGGTGTGCAGGAAAAGCAATCCTTTCCCGATCATGCTCAGAAAATACAAAACCGGGGAATGGTTGTCAAGAAAATTGAAGAACAGAAGGGAAATAGAGAGCAGTAGAAGAAACTCCCGATCGTCTCTCTAACCATGCCCGGGAGGAGAGGACACAAACCTTTTTAGGCAGAGTTTTGAAATAATCCCCCCTTTTAGAAAGGGAGAAAGGGGGGATCAAAAAGAAATTTCAAAGGAAGGCAGGAAAATGGATTTTCAAAAGTCTATTTTTTTAATTCATAGGAAACCAACTCCCAATTTTCCCTCGCTCCCTTCCCCTGCATGCGCGCTTCCGTATATCCCTTCTCATACTGCCCTTTCACAAGGTTCTTTACTCCGGGTGAGTACCAGTACCAGGCCTTGGATTCACTCCCAGTGACCCAGCCGATGCCGTCACGCCATTTTGGTTCGAGTTTATATTCCATCTTGATGGCCTTGAATTTGCCGGCCCGGACTTCAACCTCTTCCTCCCTTAGAACCCGGAAAGTTTCATGATATTCAACTGCGACATACCCACCCCATGCTCCCTGCTCATCTACCTGATATAAATCCTTCCATTGCTTTCCTGAAGTTAAGGGAAAATTAAAAATCATCCTCCGGAACCCCGCGTATGCTTTACGCCGATCCTTTTCCAGCATATATTTGACATTGAGAGTTGACCTGTCGAAGACGGCAACTCCAGAGGCATCCCTGGCGAACATCCCCCCTGAAAACCTAACGGAAAAACACTGGGCATCGCAACTCACAACCTCCATCGGTCCTTCCCGATCGAAAACCCACTTATCCCCCGCATTCCAAACTGGTGCTTCAACCTTTTCTTGAGCAAATCCCAAGGCAGGAAGAAACACAATCAGCCATCCTACGAATATCATCTTCTTCATTTTATAACCCTCCTTCCCATGAATCAGGAAAATAGAAATGGCTCCAAGGGGACAAGAAATTTCCTCAGGAACCTTTCTTGGGGAGAAACCGGCGACGCTAACGACAATCACTCGAATCTTGAAAATCACCGAAAATTTTGGCTTCAGAGGGTAGGAGACGTACCAAAAGCGCAGCTATCTCCCTGTCGCTTCCATCGTTAGATGTTTTTCAGGTCAGATGATGATCAGCTGGAAAAAGCTGTGTCCAGGCATGAATGAAGAAACCCCCGAGAGATCAGTAGGGCCTCCCGGAGGCTTCACATCAGCATTTTCTGGCAACCCCACCTTCGCATTTTACTCCTCAGAAGGTTAGAGGTTTTGTTGTTGGGTTTATTTGGCTAGAGGAGAGGAAAACGATTTATAAAAATAAATCGCAAAATAAGTTTAAGGAAAAAATTTCGTTATCTGCAAAAAATAGCGTAGGATTACCACGAACTACCTTCCGCGGGTGCCTGTGATGAAGAGGGGACCGGCTTCAATCTTTTATCCTTGTCCCAGGACACGATTGACCCTTCACCAAGCGGGTCGGCATGATCAGTCGGGCAAGGGACCACCTGGCCCCTTGCCCTGATGAAGGCTTTTACTTAGATGTGTCGGCGCCGGCCTTGGCAGCCATTCCGTCCTGCTGCGCAGTGCCACCCGAAACGCCGATGGCACCGACGATTTTGCCGTCCATCAGCAGCGGCAGCCCGCCTTCAATCGGAACCGCACCCTCCAAAAGCAGGATTCGAAGACCGACACCACCCGATGCCACCACGTCCTCGAACACCTTGGTCGGCCGCTTGAAGAGCACTGCCGAGCGCGCCTTGCCGAGCGCCACCTTAACGCTCCCGGTCTGGGTACCATCCATTTTCTCCAAGTAGACCAGATCACCGGCGATATCCGTGATGGCGACAGCCATGGTCCAGTTGTTTTTACGAGCTTCGGCAACGGCCGCGGCGGCGATCTTCTTGGCGGCTTCCAGGTTGATCGGTGCGCCATAGGGATTCGGCATCTGGGCAAGAGCATCCCATCCCCAAATACTCAACAACATCAAACTCAATACCAATACGCTCAGACTCTTCTTCATTGACTTTCTCCTTTCTTGGCTCCGATTATCAGAGCAGAATTGATAGGGAATTTCTTTTAGAAAGATGGTGCGAAAGTGTCTATCTGGATAAATATTTGACCTGAAGCCTTTATATCGGTATCTTCCGGCAATTCCTTTTCATATGACACTCCGCAAGGTTATAGGTTGGGTTGGAAGGATTCGTATAAAAAGGGATAAGCTACTGCTCGAATGGTATCAAGCCTGCAAATTCTGTCAAGGGATTTTTCTGAGCAATGACAATAATAATGATGGACATAGAAACCGGCCGGTCTTATTCCGGCAGGTTTATGGGCAGGGCACGCAAATAAGCTCTAGCGATTCGATGAATCCCTTTATGAAGAAGAATCGATCATCTGGCAGAGGATGATTCAGCTAGGGAAGATTTCCGGTTCCCAGCTTCTTTCTTGACCTGTATCTCAGGGATATTTATAATACCCTAAACCTCCGACAAATAGGGGAAGTCATGGCTCGCAGGCCGGAAAGCTTAGCCTCTTTTCGCCCCCTTCGCCGCCCCCGAGAGCCCGAACCTTACTTACTCTTGAGCGTACCCTAGGTTCGATCGATCCGCAAAAAGCAAAGCTTGGAGGGCAGAATCCGAAGAAGCGGGTCATGGTCTCCCGCATTCCCATTTGCCTGGCTCTGGCTATTCAGAAAGGAAGGTGGAATTGCAATGAAGGTCTTCATTGTTCATGCTCACCATGAGCCCAAGAGCTTCAACGGTGCACTCACCCAGGTTGCCCAAAAAGTGCTCTCCTCCCTGGGGGATGAGGTCAAAATATCTGACCTTTGCGCCATGAAATTCGATCCCGTCTCAGACCGCCGCAATTTCACGACTGTTAAAAATCCAGATTACTTGAAGCAGCAAGCGGAGGAAATGCACGCTTCGGAAGCGAATGGGTTTGCCCCGGACATCCAGGGGGAGATCGAAAAAGTACGGTGGTGTGATCTGATGATATGGCAATTTCCCCTATGGTGGTTCGGTGTGCCGGCTATTCTCAAAGGCTGGGTGGATCGTGTATTTGCCATGGGGCAGGCCTACGGTCAAGGGCGGGCATACGAGAAGGGGGTATTTCGTGGTAAGCAGGCCATGCTTTCGATCACCACGGGAGGGGTTGCCGAGGCCTTCGCGGAGAAACGTCATCCCCTTCAGGAATTCCGGGAAGGTCATGGCTTTCATGGCGATATTTACGGGATCCTCCGTCCGATCCAACGGGGAATATTGTCCTTCACAGGTTTCGCTGTTCTGCGTCCCCATATCCTTCATGCGCCTGTCCGTCTGACCGATGACGAACGACGGCAGTGCTTGGACGGCTACGCCGAGCGTCTCCGCGGTATTGCGGATGAAGTTCCCATTGATGTTGGGTTGTATTAAGGGGAAGCAGCGAGATGTAAATCCCTCACCCCAAAAGCCGTGCCTTTCCTCCTTTTGACCTCTGGAAGGCTGGTATTCGGTCACTCCCTCAAAAGCGGGATTCCAGAAAAGCCCCAAAAATACCGGTATTCTGCCTTCAAAGGAAAGACAAAATTATGTCCCTTGAGCCTCTTTCAAAGGCCTCTCCTTTTTCCCTTGACAAAGGAAACAGGCCTCGGTTTAAATGATTTGGGTTCAATTCCGCAAGCCGAGAAAATGCCGAGCGAGGAAGAGATGCAGGACGTCATCCAGCTGACCATCAATGGCCTTCTCCAGGGGGGCATCTATTCCCTGATCAGCATCGGTCTGACGCTGATCTTCGGGGTCACACGGATCGTCAACTTCGCCCACGGCGAATTCTTGATGCTGGCCATGTATGCGACCTTTTTCCTATTCCAACTGGTGGGCATTGACCCTTATCTTTCCCTTTTGATCGTTACCCCGCTTCTTTTTATCCTGGGGCTTTGTTCGGAACGGCTGGTCATTCATCCCATCCTGAACGCTCCTCCCTTCATGCAGATCTTCGCCACGGTGGGACTTTCCGTGGCTCTCCAGAATGCCGCCCTTTTCTTCTGGACCGCGGACTACCGGTCGGTCAAGACCGCCTACGCGGGAATGATCATCCCCGCGGGAGACCTCTTGATCAGCTTTGCGCGGCTCATGGCTTTTATGGCCGCCGTGCTGATCAGCTACGGGGTCTTTCTCTACCTGAAAAAAACGTATGCCGGTAGGGCCATTCGCGCCGTGGCCCAGAATCGCACCGCCGCCACGCTCATGGGGATCAACATCCGTCGGACCTACTTCTTTACTTTCGGCTTGGGCACCGCCCTCGTGGGAATTGCGGGAGCCCTTCTGATGCCCATCTATTACGTGTTCCCCACCGTGGGAGGACTCTTTGTCCTCACAGCTTTTGTGGTCGTCGTTCTGGGCGGACTGGGCAATATGACTGGTGCCTTTATGGGGGGGCTCATCATCGGGCTGGTGGAATCCTACAGCGGTTTTTATGTGGCCACCCAGCTAAAAGAAGCGGTCTATTTTGTCATCTTTATCCTGGTCCTGCTGCTCAAGCCTTCCGGGCTCTATGGCATCGTGGGGGCGGAGGAGATGGGGGAAAAATGATCCGACCCCTGATCCGGGCATTCCACGAACCGAAAGGCTACTTCTTCCTGGCCTGTTTGCTGGCCCTGGTCTTTTTGCCCCTGATCGTGGAGAACCCCTTTGTTCTCCACCTGGTCATCATGATGCTCTTTTACGCGGCCTTGGGAGGCGCCTGGAACATCATCGGAGGCTTTGGGGGGCAGCTCTCGCTCGGGCATGCGGCTTTCTTCGGCCTGGGGGCTTACACCTGTGTTCTCCTGCACCTCTATACCGGCCTGAATCCCTGGGCCGGGATGGTCGTCGGAATGGTCATAACCTCGATCTTCGGGGCGGCCATCAGCTATCCCTGCTTTCGTCTCCGGGGCCCGTTCTTCACCCTGGCGACGATTGCCTTTGCCGAAGTTCTGCGCATCCTGGCCACGTACTTCAAGAATTTCACCAAGGGGTCGACGGGAATCACCATCCCCCAAAATATGGGCCTGGCCAACTTCATGTTTAAAGAGAAGGCGCCCTACCTTTATATCATTCTCATCTTCGCCCTGCTGGTGTTCGTCGTTTCCTACCTCATCGAAAAATCCCGGTTCGGCTACTACCTGCAGGCGCTGCGGGAGGATGAAGATGCGGCCGAATCCCTGGGGATCAACAACACCTGGGTGAAACTGAAGGCGGCCGTCATCAGCGCCGCCCTGACCTCCATCGGCGGGGTTTTTTACGCCCAGTACATCCTGTTCATTGAACCCTACAGCGAGTTTTCCCTGGACATGTCCATCCAGTTCGCCCTCATTCCCATGATCGGAGGGATGGGTACGGCCATCGGACCGATCATCGGTTCTTTCGTGCTCACCCCGCTCCAGGAACTTTTGCGCTCCTGGCTGGGGGGCGGGTTTGCGGGCCTATACCTGGTCATTTACGGAATCATTCTGGTTTTGGTCGTCATCTTCATGCCCCAGGGGATTCTGGGGCTTTTCAAGCGAAGCGAGAGCGAGAAGGAGACGCTGCCGTCTGGGGGAGGGCCCAACATCCGCCCGTGATCGGCAGGAAAGCAGGGCCACCCGGCCCGATCCCTTTCCGGGTTTCACCGAAAAATCCGAAAGGGGCTGGAACCTCAACAACCAGGAGGAATAGAACCATGAAAAGAACAAAACTTCGGGGATGGATCGCGCTAGGGCTTTCCTTCGCGCTCCTTGGGGGAACATCAGCCCTCGGGCAAGAAACCATCCGCATAGGGACCCTGTATCCTTTTACCGGGCCCCTGGCCATGCTCGGCACCGAAGAATGGCGCGGGGCGGAAACGGCCCGGGTGGTGCAGAACGAAAAAGGAGGGGTGCTGGGGAAGAAAATCGAGTTCGTCAAGGCCGACGCCCCTGATGCCAAAGCCGCGACCAGCGAGGCGGAGCGGCTAATCACCGTGGAAAAGGTGAAGATTATCACCGGGTCCTACTCGAGCTCCATCGCCTATGCCTCCACCCCGGTGGCGGAAAAATACCAGGTCATCTATTTTGAGCAGGGAGGAATTGCCGACAACATCACCCAGAGGGGCTTCAAGTATTTGTTCCGCAACAATCCCCTGGCCTCGGATTTCGGCATCCGGGCCATCGATCTGTCCGAACAGACGGTCTGCCCGAAAATCGGCTTGAAGCCGGCCAACACGAAGGTCGCGGTGATTTATGAAGACAGCCTTTACGGGACCACCGTGGGAACGTCGGCGGTGAAATACGGGAAGGAAAGGGGATTCCGCATCGTGGCCGACGAGCCGTACAGCGCCAAAGCCGTGGACCTCTCCTCGCTGATCATGAAGCTCAAATCCGCCCAGCCTGACATCCTGATCGCCACCTCTTACGTCAACGACGCCATCCTGATCTCCCGGCAGTCCAAGGAGCTGAAGTTTAACGTCAAGGAGTTCATCGGCTGCGGCGGGGGGCATGGGACCAAGGACACGGCCGACGCGCTCGGCGATGACATCAACTACATTTTCAACGTGGACATCACGCAGCCCCGGAACACCAGCGAAAAGTTTTGCCCGGGAATCGCCGAATACTCCAGCCGGTATCAAAAAATCTTCGGCCACCCGCCCCGCTCCGGCCATTCTTTGCGGGCCTACAACGGACTCCTGATTGCCTGGGACATCATCAAAAAGGCCGGCTCCCTGGACGCCGAGGCGCTGCGCCAGGCGGCTCTCTCCATCGATATCCCGGAGGGGAAGACTCCCACCGGGTGGGGGGTCAAATTCGCTCCGCCGGGGCATCCCAGCATGGGCACCAACCTGCGCGCCAAACCCATCGTGATGCAGTGGTTCGAGCAGGAGCAGTATGCGGTCTGGCCGGCTTTGGCGGCGGTAAAGGATATGGTCATCCCCCTGCCCAGCTGGGAGGAGCGGGCCAAAGGAAAAAAGTAGAACGGGACGCATGGTCATGAATTCGGAAGGCTCCCCGGTACTCCTGCGAACGAAAAAGGTGACCAAACTCTTTGGCGGCCTGGCGGCCGTCAAGGAGGTGGACCTGGAGATCAAACAAGGGGAGATCTTCGGCCTGATCGGGCCCAACGGAGCAGGAAAGACAACTCTCTTCAACTTGATCTCCGGGGTATACCCTCCGAGCGGGGGGACCCTGGAGTTCCGCGGTCAGGATTATGCGGATGTCCGGCATCCCCACCAAGTCTGCCGGATGGGGATCGCTCGCACCTTTCAGCTCGTGAAGCCCTTTTCCAACCTGACGGCGCTGGAGAATGTCATGATCGGCGCCTTTTATCGGACGGGGGACCCGGACCTGGCCCGGAAAGAAGCTTCGGGCATCATGGAGTGGATGGGACTGGGGGACCGGAAGCACATGCTAGGCAAGAGCCTCACCCTTCCCGACCGCAAACGTCTGGAATTCGCCCGGGCGCTGGCCACGAAACCCATGCTTCTCCTCCTGGATGAGGTCATGGCCGGGCTAACCCCCCACGAGATTGATGAAACCCTCGTTCTGATCCGCAAGATCCGGGAGGAGGGCATTACGATCTTTGTAGTCGAACATGTCATGCATGCCATCATGTCTCTTTCCGACCGAATCGCGATCCTTCATCACGGCGAAAAAATCATGGAGGGAACCCCGCAGGAGGTGGCCAGAGACGAACGAGTGATCAAAGCCTACCTCGGGGAAGAATATGTCCTTTCTTAGTCTCGACCAAGTCGAGGTGCGCTACGGAGACGCCATTGCCCTCTTCGGAATCTCCCTGGAGGTCCTAGAAGGGGAGGTGGTGAGCATCGTGGGAGCCAATGGAGCCGGGAAGAGCACCACCATCAAAACGATCTCCGGGCTGCTCAAGCCGCGGAAGGGGCAGGTCCTGTTCCAGGGAAAAAGGCTGAACGAAGTAGCTGCTCATTCGATCGTTGACCTGGGAATCATCCAGATCCCCGAAGGGCGCCAGCTGTTCCCCTACATGACGACCCTGGAGAACCTGGAGCTGGGCTCTTATACCCACGAGGCCAGGAAGAAGGTGTCAGAGTCGCTGCAACGGGTCTTCGACCTTTTTCCTCTTTTGCGGGAGCGGAAGGATCAGCTGGCGGGAACTCTGAGCGGAGGGGAGCAGCAGATGCTGGCCATCGGGCGGGGGCTGATGGCCCTTCCCAAGCTTCTTACGCTGGACGAACCCTCCCTGGGGCTGGCCCCGATCATGGTCAAAACGATCTTCGAGGCCATATCCAAAATCAACCAAGCGGGGACAACGATTCTCCTGGTCGAGCAGGATGTGAAAAAGTCTCTCTCCCTGGCCCGTAGAGGGTACGTGATGGAAAACGGCAAAATCACCCTCCAGGGAGAAGCCCAGGAACTCCTCAAGAACGAACACCTTAAGAGGGCCTATTTGGGGATTTAACTCATCAGGTGCAAAAAAATACCATAATTCGAGATTCACCCTTTCCTATTGTTCCCCGAAGCGAGCGGCAAAATGTTGCCGAAGTGCACCTGGGGTGATTTTTGCCCCCCTTTATCAAAGGGGGGCGGGGGGGGATTTCTGGTACGGGCCCGCCTCGGAAATCCCCCCTTTCCCCCCTTTTTCAAAGGGGGGATTTTTTGCAATACTCGATTCTCGTGTCTTGCTTTTTTTCTCAATTTCTGGGACTGAGGTAAGCCGATTTATGAATCCCAAAGCCCTTGAAGGAATTCGGGTCCTGGACCTGACCCGGATCTACGCTGGACCATACTGCTCCATGCTCTTTGCCGACATGGGGGGGGAGGTCATTAAGATCGAACCCCCGGAGGGGGAGTTGATCCGCGACAATCCCCCGATGGTGGAACAAGGCAAGGGCGGGCCTCACGACCGGAGCCGGAGCGGGTATTTCCTGACCCTAAACCGGAATAAATATGGGATTACCTTGAATTTGAAGCACCCGAAAGCTTTGAAGATTTTCAAAGACCTGGTGAAGGTCTCGGATATTGTCTTGGAAAATTATGCCCCGGGGGTCATGAAGCGCTTGGGCATTGATTATCCGGTTCTAAAAAAGATCAACCCGCGGATCATCCTGTGCAGCATCAGTGGTTTCGGACAGACGGGACCTTATTCGGAACGGATGGCCTTTGATGTGATCTCCCAGGCCATGAGCGGCCTCATGTCCATCACCGGTCACCCGGACAATCCTCCGACCCGGGTTGGGACGTCTTTGGGTGATGTGAACGCAGCGGTGCACGCCGCTTTTGCCATCATGACCGCTCTCTGGCACCGGGAAAAGACCGGGAAAGGCCAGCAGGTGGACGTCTCCATGCTAGAGACCATGGTGGCCATCCTGGAGGGGGGAATCGTCCGATGGACAATCGGGAAAGAACTCCTCACCCCCATCGGCTCCATGAACCCTCATGAAGCGCCCATGGCCGCCTTCAAGTGCAAAGACGGATATATCATCATCGCTACCGTGGGGGACGAACATTGGCAGCGCTTCTGCCGGGCCATTAATCGGCCCGATTGGGCTGCCGACCCGGCACTCCAGACCAAGGCCCAGCGCTGGGCGAAGAAGTATTTTATTCAGGAAGAGATCGAGAAGGTCACGGCGAAATATACTCTCAAAGAAGTGAGCGAGATGATGGACCGGGAGCGGGTGGCCAACTCCCCAATCCTTAACATCAAAGAAGTAGTAGAAGACCCTCACCTGAAGGAACGCGGCTACTTCGTGGACATCGAGCACCCGGTCATCGGCAAGGCAAAAATCCCCGGCATTCCCTTTAAAATGTCGGAGACCCCCGGCGCCGTCGAACGCCCCTCTCCTCTCGTGGGACAACACAACGAGTTGATTCTAGGAAAGTACTTGGGGATCGGCAAAGGGGAGATCGATAGGCTTAAGGGAGAGGGTGCGGTTTGAATCTGGATTGCCAAATCCCGATCTCCAGTAACCTCATTTCTTCCCGATTTCTTCCCGAATCCCTCGACTCGAAGAGAGAAGCCAAACCCAAGCTGGGCCTTCCTATTCAGGCATACCCCCCCGGAGATGGTTGATGAATCGGCATCTCAGAGTGTCGCAATAAGAAAGCCCAATGCCAGGGCGAATCATCCCAACCCATGGAAGCAACTCCTGAATTTTCTTTAGTTTTTTTTGACTAAAAGATGGGCAGTGAACATAAAGATAAATGATATTGCGTTACTTCACAGGCCTTTGCGCAGCTTTTTCACAACTT
>DASPRR010000390.1:0-2244 GCA_035624375.1 Thermodesulfobacteriota bacterium
CGCCATACGAAGTCGGTCCCCGGCGCCCAGCGGATGAGGTCGGTTACTTCCCGGTAAAAGCCAGCGACTTTGAAGATCGCCAGATTACCGAATCTCTTCTCCCCCCCCAATTCATAAGACCAAGCCTTCTCGGGCTGGAGGTTCGGGTTGCCCGCCGTAAACGCGGAGGCCGGCCAGTAGAGGTCATTGAAAGTTGGGGCGCGATAGGAGCGGGCCACCGAAGCTCGTAAGCGAGTTTCCCAGGGTAAGCGTAAGAGGACCGCGGCCCGCGGGTCCCACTGATCTTGGTAGACGGAATGATAATCGTAACGAAGCCCAAGGGTGGCGGTTAATGCTTTGGCCACCTCGATTTCGTCTTGAAGATAAACGGCGCCCGTCGTGGCCTCGTGGACACCCACCGAGTCGCTGTCAACCCGGTTCTGGATGGCTTCGATTCCGCCGGTGACAAGGTTGGCGTTACCGATTGCTGCCGTGGTCTGGAAATCCCCGCCGGTTGCATAGCTCTTATGGATGATAGGCGGTCCCACATCAGGTCCCTGGCTCCCCGCGTCGAACGTTTGCCGGTTGATATTCTGAAATCCCCTAAAATTCAAGGTCACATTGGAGCCGATCCTGTCCCGGTAATTCAGGTCAAGCTGGGTAATATTATCTTTCTGCCGATCGTCTGGATCGGTGAGGGTGCTCGTACCGGGAACGCCGACTTCCTTCTGAATGTTCCGGGCGGAAACTTTGAGCTCCCCTTTCCAGGGAAGATCGTAGCTCAGGTCTCCCCCAACAGTCCAGGCATTGTAATCGCCGTTGGGACGGTATCCGTCGGATCTTCCCCAGGAGGCAAACACTCCGTAACCGAGGGGCCCTGGCTTCCAGCGGGAGCTCAGGGAGTATTCCTGGGTGTTGAACCGGCCGAAGAACGAGGAAACCCGGGCGTAGGGCTCCTTGGTTGGAGACTTGGTAATGATATTGATTACCCCGCCCAGGGCATCGGACCCATAAAGGGCGGAGGCACCACCGCGAAGCACTTCGATGCGCTCGATTTCGTCCTTAGTCAAGGGCAGGCTGCTGAGGTCAAACTGGCCGTTTTGCGCATCATTGATCCGGCGGCCGTCAATCATGATCAGCACCTGCTGCGCTTCCGAACCGCGGATTGAAGCGGTAGAGAGACCGCCAATCGGCCCGGTTTGATTTATCTGGACCCCCGCGGCTCGCTGGATGACCTCGGGAATGGTCCGGTCGGGGCTATTCATGATCTCTTCCTTCGTGATGACGCTGATCGACTGGGGGGAATCACTGATCTCCACCTCAGTCCGGGTGGCCGTGACAACGACTTGCCCCACCTCGACTTCTGCCCCCTTCGCCGCTGGGCTTAGGCCAATAAGCGAGGCCAGACTGATTAAAAAAAACCCTGGCCGTAAGAATCTCCGTACCACCTGTTTCCTCCTTTCCCGCGAAAGGTTTGAAAGCTCTCTGAAGGATCAGGTCTACTGGCTTCGGGCTTCCTACTCCCCACGCCTTCCCGGACAATGTCCAGTGGCTGAAAATAGCTTTCAGCGATCAGCGTTTAGCTTTCAGCAAAATAAAGAATGCCTTCGCTGACTGCTATTTGCTGATAGCTGATGGCTGTTTTTTTGTGGTTTTCGTTCCCATCACAGTTGCGGGGCAGCGGTGGAATCGCACCACCTTCCGTTTGAACCTTCAGCGCAAAACTTTCTCTACCTCCTCCAATAGTCGGGAGTGGTCGGGAATGAACACCGCCCCTCCCTCTTTCAGGCGTTGATAATAGGCCCTGGCTTCTCCTCCGGTAAAGTCCATCTCCAGGGGATTTTCCAGGGCGATGATCCTCTTTCCTTTCCCCAAGGCATCGACGGCGGCCCGCAGGTTGAGTAGGTTCCCTTTGCCCACCAGAAAGCGCTCGACGATGATGAGGTCGGCCTTCTCCATCAAAATCAGATTCTCCCGGTAGGCCGCCTCCGAGATTGGCGAAAAAGGTTCTTCTAGCGCCATGGCCAATCCCAGGGTCTTCCCGATCTTTTGGTCGGAATCACCGATATTCAACACGCCCAGCGAAACCCGATATCCCCGGAGGAGGAGACGCCGGGCAGAATCCACTCCGCTTCCTTCGCCGCAAATGATGTGGATCGTTTTCTGCGGGCCGGTTTTTCCCATCCGGGATTTTCCCACGGGGGTAACTCGTGGGGCTCCCGACATGGGATTTTTCTCCACCATCACCGTGGTTTCATAGACCCG
>DASPRR010000395.1:0-3396 GCA_035624375.1 Thermodesulfobacteriota bacterium
CTACGGATGGGGCTGAGCTGCCCTTACGGTTGCCTCCAGGGGCCCTGCCGCATCGACCCCTTTGGCCGCGGACCGGAACGGGGGCTCTGCGGGCTCGACCGGGAGGGCATGGTTGCCGCGCTTCTGCTGCGACTGAGCCTCTCCGGGGCCCTGGAAGCCATGCCCACCCCCGCCAGGGAGATTTCCTGGGATCCCGCTTTGAAAGATGCGGTCTCGCGGGTCTCGAAGAAGCTTGGCGGGGAACAGATCTCTTCGACGGAGATTCAAACCGCCGCTTCCTGTTTAATCAGGCCCATGGAATCCCCCGAAGGTCTGATCAACCAGTCCTTGCGGTTGGCCCTGCTGACGATCGGCTGGCTCGCCAAGGGAGCAGCGTCCCAGGGACGGAAAAAATCGTTTCCCCTTGCCGTCGGCTATGGTCTTTTGGCCCAAAAGGATTTCAACATCGGGATTTGCGGACAGCCGTCTCCTGAATTCCTGAAAGTGGTCCTGGCCCAGGTCAACCGAAGTCTTTCCGGGGGCGGGCAGCTTGTCTCCCTGGGCGAATTCATCCCCCTGGATGGAAGCTATCTGCCCTGCGTATGCACTTCGGGGGAATCCGAGCTGGTATTGAGTTCGGGCCAAATCAAGCTCCTGATTGCCGGACCGGGTACCGATCCCTCCATCCTCGAGCTTTGCCGGGCCCTGAACATTCCTTCCCTTTCATCGCCGGACCCCAAATCGGTGGCGACTCTGGTGGCTAAGGCCGGAAAGAGCGGAGGGGCTCCGGCTCAATCCCCTTTCAGCCCTCAGCCTTCTTTGGTGGAGGAAGCCGAAGCGGCCGGCAGTGTATCGCTTCTGGAGGAATCCTTCAAGGAGATGCCGGCGAAAAAACTGGCCCTTCTGGGCGGAGCCGATCATCCCTACCACTCCCTGGGTTGGATCCCGACGGAAGTAACCCCCGCCCTTCAGGCCAAGGGATTCGCGGTTTCGAGTTGGGGCGATGCCGCGTTATGGATGGTCAAAAAGGGCCTTGCCTCTCAAAAAATGAAATCCCCCATCCAGATTCTCGGCGGTGAGCAGGGGGCGATTCTGGCGCTGAAACCCCTCGCGGCCTGCGGACGGCTGAAGGACGTAAAAGGGGTATGTTTTACCGGAATGAAAAGCTGCCAGGACCTGGCACTAGCCCTCGGGCTGGCCAGCATGGGCCTAAAGGTCAGCGTGGCCGTACCGCTGCCCCTCTGGGGAAGCGAAAAGGTCCGCAATCTCCTCCAGGAGAAACTGGCCGCTCTGGGTGGAAGTCTGACTCACTATGACCATCCGGCCCAGGCGGAAGAGATTTTGGATTGGTTTTTGAAGAATTAGTTGCTGGTCACTGGTTGCTAGTTAACGAGCTCCGGTTTGGTTCACAATTTAACCAGCAACGAGTAACGAGAAACGGAGTTTCATGGACATCGTAATCGTTGGCAGCGGGCCCGCTGGCGTTCATGCCGCTCTTCAATGCCGGCAGAGCTGGCCCCGGAAATCGGTAACTCTGATCGAGGGGGAAAAGAGCATCGGAACCTGCCGCCCCATGCTTCCTCAGTTTATGGCAGGCCAGGTAAAAGGAGAGAAGCTTTATCTTTTCAGGCCCGCGGAAGATCCCCTGCTGGTGCTGAAGACCGGGACCAAGGTTCGATCCCTGGACAAAGAAGGAAAGACGGTTCAGCTGGAAAACGGGGAGACCACCGCTTATGAGCGGCTGATCCTGGCTCCGGGAGGCCGGCCCATCATCCCCCGCATAGAGGGAATCGATGGACTGGAGGGGCTCTTCCCGGTCCGCAACCTCCCTGAAGCCGAGAAGGTCCACAACTGGATTACCAAGGATCAGAAAATCGTGGTCCTAGGAGGCGGACTCGTAGGAGTCAAAACCGCCGTTTACCTCCGGACCGCCGGATTCCAAATCGCGATTGTGGAAAAGGAGGATCATCTCCTTCCCCAGGCGCTAAGAGCAGAAACAGCCAAATATGTAGAAGAGCACTTCCGCCGGATGGGCATAGACCTCTACCTGGGCCAGACCCTCGAGTCCGCTGAGGGTGAGTACGGAAAAATCAAGAGGGCAAGAGCAGGAGGACAATGGATCCCCTGCCATGCCCTGCTTCTGGCGATCGGGTCAGTCCCCAATATTTCTTTCCTCGAAGGGTCCGGTCTTCTGGAAGAGGGAAGGTTGCGGGTTTCGGCGGCCCTGCAAACGAAGGATCCCAGGATTCTTGCCGCAGGCGATGCGGTCACCATCTTTACCCCGGACGGAAAGAGCTATACCCCCTGGACGTGGCCCCAAGCCGTTTCCCAGGGGAAACTGGCCGCCGCGAACCTATACCGGTCGAACCCGCTTCCCCTCAAAGCCCTGACCCGGGTGAACTCCATGAACCTTCAGGGTCTTGCCCTCAACATGCTGGGAGCCTTCGTGGAGGGGTCTGAGGAGATCTGTTATGCGCCGCCGTTGGAGGGCATCCTACGCCAAGTCTTCCTGCGGGAGGGTCGAATCACCGGAGGGGCGCTGGTGGGAGACATCACCGGTGCGGGACCTCTGCATCATTTGATAATCCAAAGCCAAGATTCCATTTCTGAAGTCAGGAGATTGATCAAGCCTTCCTTCCGCCTCATGTCCCCGAACCTGTCGGAGCGGGGGACCGGTCGCAGGAGGGCCAGGCTTATTCCTGGAGAGGAACGATAGACATGCTGATTCGAAAAGATCTCTGTGTGGGTTGCGGGCGGTGTCAACCCTACTGTCCGGTGGGGGCCATCCACTTCGAAGAGCTGAAGAGTATCGTGGACCAGGAGGTCTGCTACGAATGCGGGACCTGCCTGCGGTCCGAGATCTGTCCGGTGGACGCCATCGAAGAATCTCCGTACGTGTATGAGTATCCACGGGCGTTGCGGAAATTCTTCAGCGACCCCAACGCGACCCACGCCCTCACTGGCATCGCGGGAAGGGGGACGGAAGAATCAAAGAGCAATGACGTCATCAACCGGGTCGTACCGGGGGAAGTGGGGATGGCCGTCGAATTCGGAAGACCCACCCTGGGAATGGACCTGACGAACATCCAAAAGGTTACCCGGGCCATGGCCAAAGCCGGTTTCACCAAGATCGAGCCCGAAAACCCCTTCAATGACATGATCCAGAACTATGAAAGCGGCGACCTGAAGCCGGAACTCATGGGCGAGAAGGTTCTGAGCGCGATCATGGAATTCAAGATCACGCCGGATCGGCTCGGCCTGGCTCTTCGCACCATCAAAGAAGCGGCCAAGAGGTGGACAGCGTCTTCGTGGTGGATGTCTACACCCGGCTGGAGCCCGGGCTGACCGTCCCTAAGGAAATCCTCGAGACGATTGAAGCCGAAGGTTACTCGACGCGAACGAATGCCAAAATCAATA
>DASPRR010000405.1:0-8740 GCA_035624375.1 Thermodesulfobacteriota bacterium
ACGATTTAACCAAAAATTCGAAATCGGTACCAGGAAATTCAAAACAAATTCGAATGTCCAAAATTCATGTGGTCAAACATGCGTTTTGAATTTTGAAATCGGGATTTCGGACTTGTTTCAGGATTCGACATTCGAATTTCGGATTTGGCACTGAATCTTATAGAACTTATTACTCACCTTTTTAAGGAGGCGATTCAATGAATCAGGAACGAAAAATCAGGGTTCTCGTGGCCAAGCCGGGGTTGGACGGGCACGACCGTGGGGCCAAAGTGGTCGCTTACGGGCTGCGAGATGCGGGCTTTGAAGTGGTGTACACCGGCTTGCGCCAGACTCCGGAGATGATCGTCAACGCCGCGGTCCAGGAGGACGTGGACGTGGTCGGGCTGAGCATCCTTTCCGGGGCCCACCTAAGCCTGACCCAACGGGTCCTCCAGAACCTCAAGTCCAAGGGGGCGGGCGACAAAATGGTGCTGGTGGGAGGAATCATCTCCCCCGCCGATTCCGCCAAGCTGAAAGAGATGGGGGTGGCCGAGGTGTTCATCCCGGGAGCTTCGATCAAAAGCATAGCAGATTTCATCAAGAGCAAAATGGCACCGTAGAGTTCGTCATTCCGGCGAAAGCCGGAATCCAGAAATCTTTAAATCCCGCCTTTGGCGGGACTGGATTCCGGGTCGCGCTTCGCTTGCCCGGAATGACAACTTCCCCCTGTTTTGGATAGTCTTGCAGGAACTTCTGGATTTTGGAATTTATTCGGGGTTTTGAATTTCTTTTCTCAAAGGGAGTGAGTGATGAAGGTTACCGAAATCTTGGCCCGTTATGCCCTGAAGGCGTCCTATCGATCTTTTCCCAAGGAAGTGGTTCATCAGGCCAAGCGCTGCTTCCTGGACCTCATCGGCGTGTCCCTAGGAGGGTCCCGTCAGCCTCTGGCCAAAATCCTTCTGAAGACCGTCCGGGAGTGGGGAGGAAGACCCCAGGCCACGATCTGGGGGCACGGTCTGAAGACCAGCGTCGCCCAAGCGGCATTGGTCAACGGAGCCATGGCCCACGCCCTGGATTATGATGACACCCATGTCCGGGCGATGGGCCATCCCAGCGCCCCCCTGATCCCGGCCCTTCTGGCCGTGGCCGAGTGGAAAGGGGCTTCCGGGAAGGCTGCCCTGGAGGCTTTCATAGCGGGATTCGAGGTGGAGACCCGGATCGGCGAGGGCATGGGAGTGAAACATTACAACCGGGGCTGGCACGCGACCGCCACCTTTGGTCGCATCGGGGCCGCCGTGGCCGCGGGAAAGCTCTTGGGGCTGGACCTGGAGCAGATGAAGCAGGCCATGGGCCTGGCCGGGACCCAGGCTGCCGGCCTGCGCCTGGTCTTCGGCACCATGACCAAGCCTTTCCACCCGGGAAAATCGGCTTTCGACGGGGTCCTCTCGGCCGTCCTGGCCCAGCGGGGGTTCACCTGCGCCCCTAATATCATCGAGGGGAAGAAAGGGTACCTCGAGGTCCTGGGCGATGATTCCAGGCTGGAACCGATGGTGAAAAACCTTGGAAAGAAGTACGAGGTGCTCAACAACACTTTCAAGCCTTTTGCGGCCTGCCTGTTCACCCATCCGACCATCGATGCCCTTATTCAGATGAGGAACAAGTACCACCTCAAACCCGAAGACGTCGAGGAGATTTCCTGCGACGTGGCCAGATTTTGCCTCGATGCAGCGGGACAGGCAGAGCCCAAAACATCCCTGGCCGGTAAGTTCAGCGTTTACTACTGCGCAGCCCTAGCCCTCGCCGAAGGGGTCGCCGGGGAGGATATGTTCACCGATCGGAAGGTCATCGACCCCCGGATGGTGGCCCTGAGGAAAAAGGTGAAAGCCCGGGGGGTTCCCGGGTACAAAGACACCGAGGCCAAGGTGACCGTTACCACCAAAGGGGGCAAAACTTATTCAATCTACGTGGACATCCCCAAGGGAGACCCGCGAAATCCTCCCACGGATCAAGAATTGGAGGATAAGTTCCGCTCTCTGGCGCCCTTCGTCCTTTCCAAATCCAAGACGGACCGCCTGGTGAAGACGATCTGGAACCTGGAAAAACTGGAGAGCATTCGTCAACTCATCCGGCTGTGCCACGGGAAATGAACTTTCCTCACCTCCGCGGAACGACCACCTGGGGCAGCCAGGTGCTCAGCGAAGGGAACAGGGCCAGAAAGATCATCCAGATCACCATAATGATGAAGAAAGGCCAGACTCCCTTCAGCACGTCGGCCAGCCTGGCCTGGGCAATTCCCTGGATGGCGTAGAGATTCAACCCCACGGGCGGGGTGATGCAGGCCATCTCCATGTTCAGGGTGATCATGACCGCAAACCAGATCCCGTCAAACCCCAGTTTGATGATGACCGGGTAGACGATGGGCAGGGTGATCAGCATGATCGACACCACTTCCAGGAACATCCCCAGAATTACATAAATGGCCATCAGAGTGGCCATCACCCCCCAGGGAGACATGTTCAGGGAAGAGACAAATTCAATGGTCTGGTCGGGGATTTTGGTCAGGGTCATGAATTCGCCCAGGAGCATGGCCCCCACGATAATACTGAGGACCATGGTGCTGGCAAAGGTGGAGTCTCCCAGCATCTTAAAGACCTGCCGGAAGGTTACCTTCCGGCGGGCCAGGATCATCCCCAGGGCGTAGGCCGCGGCGATCGCCCCGGCCTCCAGGGGGGTAAAGATTCCCGAATAGATTCCCCCCATGATAATGACCGGAGCCAGGAGTCCCCACATGGCGTCTTTGGTGGCCTTAAACCTCTCGCGCCAGGTGGCTGGGGCGACTCTCTCGTATTCCCCGGTCCGCTTGCAGTGAATCATCGAATAAATAATGAAGGCCGCGGCCAGGAGGATGCCGGGAAAGACTCCGGCCATGAAAAGCTTGCCCAGGGATTCTTCGGTGACCGCAGAATAGATGATCATGGTCCCGCTGGGGGGAATCATGATTCCCAGCGTTCCCCCCGCAGCCAACAGGCCGTAGGCGAAAGATTTGTTGTACTTGCGGGCCAGGAGGGCCGGAATGGCGATCAGCCCGATGGTGGTGGCCGTGGCCACGCTGGAGACCGACACCGCGGCGAAGACGGCGCAGGCCATTATCGTAGCTACGCTCTCCCCCCCGGGAAGATGGCCCACCCACCGGGTTGCGGCGTTGTAGATTTCGTCGCTGACCCCGCTGCTGGAAATGGCCTGCCCCACGAAGACGTAGAGGGGCAGGCAGACCAGGGCAAAATTCTCCAGCGAGGTGTAACTCACCGCCGGGAGGGAAGAGCTGACCGCTGTCGCCCCGCCGAAAACCAGGAAGAGCCCCGTGATTCCGGTCAACCCCAGGGCGGGAAAGATGGGGACCCCCCCGAAGAGGAGCACCAGCATCAGGCAGAGCATTCCCAGGCCCCCGTTGATCTTGTAGCAGAAGATGCTGGCCGCCACGAGGAAGAGGAAGAGGGGCAATACAACCCGGGGATTGTCCCGGAGAGGAGCCCCCGATTCCCGCTGGGGCATGGATCTCAGAGCATGGAACCGGCTGACCAGGTCTTTGACCAGGTACAGCCCCAGGAGAACGGTCCCGACGGGAAGGGCCGCCTTTACCGGCCAGAGCAGGACCCGCCACATGGCCCAGCCGTATTCCTGGCCGCGGTAAGAGGAATAGGCGTACTCGGTGACATAGTAAATCATCCACCCGGTGAAAAATAGAAAGATGATCGTCGTGGCGATCTCCCAGGTCTCCCGGGTGCGGGGAGAAAAATGGGTGATCAGCAGGTCCACCCGCACATGGCGGCGGTGTTTCTGGAGAGAAGCGATGGACAGGTAGGCGAACCAGATGAGCAGGTAGATGGAAAGGTCCAGCGTCCAGTGGGTGGGGGAGTTGAAAGCGTAGCGGACGATGACTTCGTAAGTAGTAAGGAAAGCAATCGCCAGGAGAAAAATCCCGGCCAGAATGCTACTTCCGACCGTCGCCCGGTCTATGGCCTCCCCCAGAAATTTTGCCGCTTTCTTTCCAGCAGCCATGGGCCCTCCCGGCGTTTTTGGCCGTCCCTGCCATGCAAGGGGCTGAGGCCTCAGCCCCCTCTTCACCCGCTACCACTTCATGGTCTGCATCACCTGCCGCCAGGTTTTCGCGGACCCCTTGGTGTCGTTCAGCAGGCGCACATGTTCTTTCCACATCTCCGGGCCCACGGTGGGCCCCACAAGTTTTTCCTGCGCAGCCAGGTTGGCCAGCCGCATCTTCTCCCATTCCTCGGGAGCGGCCTTCTTGAGGTCCACGATCTTTAAACCTTTCTCGGTCAAAAACTTGATGTCGTCTTCAACCTCTTTCATGGCTTCTTCCCAGCTCCAGATGGCCGACGACCGGAGGGATTCTTCGATGACCTTCTGCAAATCCGGAGAAAGGCTGCTCCACCATTTCAGGTTGGCGATCATATCCAGGGAGGCCACCAGCTCCCACAGCAGCTGAACGTGGTTGATGACCTCGAACCACTTGCGGGAACGGAAGGTGGTGAGGCCGCTGTTGGCCCCGTCGATGGTCCCGCGCTGAAGAGCCATGTAAACATCCGCTGAACTCATGACCACCGATTTGGCCCCCCAGCTCTCCATGGCGACCGAAAGGGACCGGCCCGAACTCCTCAGCTTGAGCCCCCGGTAATCGGCCATCTTGGAAATGGGCTTGCTGGTCATGGTGGAATGCTCGGGACTGTGCAGGAACCCGGGCATGACCTGCAGCCCTTGCTGGGCGAATTTTCCCCTCAAGTATTTATAGAAGAGGCCCCCGCCGCTGGAAGGATCGTACATCCGGCGGGCGAACCAGTCCGGGTCGTCAAAATAGGGAACGGTCAGGTCGGTCTCGGGAACGAGTCCCACCGCCCGGTTGACAAAGAATTGAGCCATCTCGATCCCGCCCCGCTTGCACATCTCCAGGGCTTTCACGTCCATGGCCAGTTGTCCCGCCGGGTAATGGATGAACTTTAAAGCCCCCTGGCTCCGGGTTTCGGCGTCTTTGATGAACCTCTCGCAGGCTATGGTGCAAAGCTGGCCCACGGGCATGTGGCCGGTGACGCGGACCTCCACGACCTTCCCCTTCGCCGGCTGAGCCCCGGCCAGGGCCGGCAGAAAGACTGCCGCGGTCATCAGGCAGACGAACAATATCATTTTCTTCATGACCTTATCCTCCTCTCCTCTAATCGACCTCCGATGCTGGAAGGCTTTCCAGAGTTAATATTCCACCCCGGCTGGAAAAAATCTTCAAAGTTCAGGACATCCGCCATCTGATTGTCCATCGGGTCCTCCTGCCGGATCGGCTTATATGATTTCCTGACGACCGCGTGTACCACGCAGAAGGTTCCAGGTAACGGCTTTACCTGGTGGGGCGATTCATGAATCGCCCCGATGGTCAGCCTGCGCAATTTCCAACACGCTTCGTAAAAAAATAACGGGGAACATTGGCTAGCAAAAGAAGGGTCCAGGCCCAAAATAAGAGTTTTCAATTTTTCTGTCAAGAAAATTCATTCTTTTTCATTCATTCGCACTATTTTCTTCCTTCGAATTCGAGGTTCTTCGCCTCTTCGGTGCGGGAAACAGAGCCATTTAAAATTGGCAGGGGATTTGTTACTATAGACTCGACATCCACCGCACGGGCGTATAAGTTGCCCTGCAGAATTTTCGGGGTGAATAAAGGAGGAACTTGATGAAGGTTACCGAAAGAATCGCTGAATATGTATTAGAATCTTCCTACCGTTCCTTGCCCAAAGAAGTGATCCACCAGGCCAAGCGCTGCTTCTTGGACCTCATCGGCACGACCCTGGGAGGGGCCAAGCAACCCCTGGGGAAGATTCTGGTAAAAACCGCTGGCGAATTTGGGGGAAAAACCCAAGCCACGGTTGTGGGCCATGGATTAAGAACCAGCGTCCTGAATGCAGCTCTCATCAACGGGTCTATGGCTCACGCCCTGGATTTCGACGACACTCATATTGCTTCCATCATCCATCCCAGCGCCCCGGTGATCCCCGCGGCTCTGGCCGTGGCCGAATGGAAGCGGCTTTCAGGGAAAGCCGCACTGGAGGCCTTCATCCTGGGCTTCGAAGTGGAGACCCGCATCGGCCTAGGTATGGGGAAAAAACACTATGACCGAGGCTGGCACAATACTGCGACCTGCGGCCGCTTCGGGTCGGTCGTGGCCGCTGGAAAGCTCCTGGGACTCAACCTGGAGCAGATGAAGATGGCCCTGGGAATGGCCGGGACCCAGGCTTCGGGCCTTCGCCTAGTCTTCGGCACCATGACCAAACCCTTCCATCCTGGAAAATGTGCCTTCGACGGCCTGCTCTCGGCCCTCCTGGTGCAGCGCGGCTTTACCTGCGCTCCCAACCTCATCGAGGGCCCCAAAGGCTATGTGGATGTCCTGGGAGTCGAATCCCAGCTGGACCCCATGGTGAAAAATCTGGGCAAGAAATACGAAGTGATGAATAACACCTTCAAGCCTTACGCGGCCTGCCTGATGACCCACCCCACCATCGACGCCATTCTGGAGATGCGCAACAAGTATCGGCTCAAGCCGGAAGAGGTGGCGTCGATCGACTGCGAAGTGGCCAAATTTTGTCTCGACGCTGCTGGGCAAACAGAACCCAAGACCGGCCTGGTCGGGAAGTTTAGCACCTGCTACGTGGCCGCGCTGGCGCTGGCCGAAGGAGCGGCCGGAGAAGACATGTTCAACGACAAGAAGGTCGTCGATCCCAAGCTGGTGGCCCTCCAGAAAAAGGTCCGGGCCAAAGTGGTGCCGGGCTATTCTGAAACCGAAGCCAAAGTCTCCATCACCACCAAGGCGGGCAAGAAGTATTCTGCCTTCGTGAACACTCCCAAGGGAGACCCACGGAATCCCCCTACCGACAGGGAATTGGAGGAAAAATTCCGCTCCCTGGCGGCCTTCGTTCTGCCCAAGGCCAAGATCGACCGGCTGGTGAAGGCGGTCTGGAATCTAGATAAGATGACCAACATCCGGCAGCTTATCCGGCTTTGTTATTAGCGATCTCTCTGACAGCCGTTGTTTCTTCGTAGGGGCGGGTCGCGAACCGCCCCTACATGGGCTTTGCAATCTGCATGTTTCCTTCTGAGCAAAATGTTGGTATTCGTTTAGCATTAAGCGTCTAAAAGCCCTAATCAGAGGGGAAATCCCCGGGCACAAGCTTTCGCATAGACAAAGATGAAGGGAGAACGGGATGAAAGAAAAAATTGGCTTTATCGGTTTGGGCGCTATGGGCGTGCCCATGTCTCAGAGGCTATTGGAAGCTGGCTATCCTCTTGTGGTCTATGATGTAAGAAAGGAAGCAATCGAGACCATCGTAAAAAAGGGGGCCCAGGGAGCTTCTTCCCCCCGAGAGGTGGCGGAGAAATGCCGCAAAGTCATCACCATCGTCCCCAACTCGGATGCCGTGGAACAGGTGGTATTCGGCCCCGGAGGGCTCCTGGAGGGGATGAAAGCAGGGGATGTGTTGATGGAAATGACCAGCTCTTATCCGCCGAGCACGCTGAAGGTCAACCAGGCCCTCGCTGCCAAAGGCGTCAATATGATCGATGCTCCGGTGAGCGGCGGAGTGGTGGGAGCCGTGGCCGGAACTCTCTCGGTCATGGTGGGAGGGGACGAAAAAATCTTCGAGTCCTGCCGCCCCATCCTCTCGGTCATGGGGAAGAATCTCTTTTACATAGGAGGAATCGGTTTCGGACACGCCCTGAAGGCGATCAACAACTTCCTCTCGGCCACGACCCTGGCTGCCACTTCCGAAGCTATCATCCTGGCGAGCAAATTGGGGATCTCCCCTCAGAGGGCAATCGAGGTCCTGGCGGTCAGCACCGGCCGGAGCTACACGACGGAGCTCAAATTCCCCAAGTTCGTCCTTCCCCGGACCTTCAACTCCGGGTTTAGCCTGGAGCTCATGCACAAGGACCTTAACACGGTCACCCGCATGGCCAGGGAATACAAAGTCCCCATGCTTATGGCCAACCTTGTGCAGGAGCTTTATGGGTACTCCCTGGCCCATGGAGACAAAAAGACGGATCACACCGCCATCTTTACGAGCCTGGAAGAACTGGCCGGAACGAAATTGAAACCCTAGCCAAAAATATTTGGAGTTGCCATCCGATCCCCTCCCCCTTTGGCGAGGAAGCTTTGAAGAAATTGAATTCTCCCCCTCACCCTACCCTCTCCCGCGAGGGGAGAGGGTAAACATATTGAAATAGAAAAAAATCCCTCCCCCTTGAGAGACTGTGTTGTAATCCGTTCATGGTTCGACAAGCTCACCACGAACGGATTATGAGCGCATTAAAATTCAGCCACTTAGCCGTTCGCCCTGAGCCTGTCGAAGGACGAACGGGGGATTACGACACAGTCTCTGACGGGGGAGGGGCAGGGTGGGGGTGGAAATGGGATTATTTCATACTTTCTCATTTCCCCTTGAACACAGGTTCCCTTTTCTCTACGAACGATTTCATGCCCTCGGCGCGGTCCTCGGTTTTGCGGCAGACCTCCTGGGCGATCTGCTCATGATCGAGGGCCTGGATCAAGTCCAGCCGCGCATAATTCTGCAGGGCTTTCTTGGCCAGGGCGATGGGGATGGGGGCGGTCTTGGCGAACTTCAGGGCAAACTCCCGGGTGGCTTTAGGCAGTTCTTCGTGGGGGACCAGCTTATTGACCAAGCCGATCCGAAAGGCTTCCTGGGCATCAATC
>DASPRR010000414.1:0-3974 GCA_035624375.1 Thermodesulfobacteriota bacterium
TCCTCTCTTCATTGGGATCACCATCATTTCTTTTGGGGTCATTCACCTAGCCCCAGGCTCCCCTATCGACATGGCCACGGACTTGAATCCCAAGGCGACTGCGGAGGTAAAGGAAAGAATGCGGGCTTTTTACGGCCTGGACCAGCCCTTGCATATTCAATACGGAAACTGGCTGCGCCGGCTGGTCGCCCTGGATTTCGGCACTTCCTTTTCTCAGGATGGGAGAAAGGTAGCCGACAAAATCCTGGAGCGGCTTCCCATCACAATTTTTCTGAACGTTGCCTCTTTGCTGATTATCCTTGTACTGGCTGTACCCATCGGAGTCTTCTCGGCAACCCATCAAAACTCTCTCTACGACAAAATAACCACCGTGTTTGTCTTCATCGGCTTTGCCGTGCCTCATTTCTGGCTTGCCCTTCTGTTGATGATCCTCTTTGGAGTTCAGTTGGGCTGGCTTCCCATCTCAGGCTTGAAATCCTTGAATTACGAGTACCTACCCGTGTTCGCGCAGGTCTGGGATCGGATCAGCCATCTCATCCTTCCTCTTTTTATTACCGCCTCGGGGGGTCTGGCTGGATTGTCGCGGTACATGCGTTCCAACATGCTGGAGGTCATTCGCCAGGACTACATTACCACGGCCAGGGCCAAGGGCCTCGCAACGCGTACGGTCATTTTCAAGCATGCCATGCGGAATGCCCTTTTACCGGTTGTCACCATCCTGGGCCTTTCTGTCCCGGGGTTGATCGGGGGAAGCGTCATTTTTGAAACCATCTTTGCCATCCCGGGCATGGGCCAGCTCTTCTACACCAGCGTCATGGCCCGGGATTATCCCACGATTATGGGCATCTTGGTGATCGGGGCGGTGTTGACTCTGATCGGGAATCTGATTGCCGATCTCTCCTATGCCCTAGCCGATCCCAGGATCCGGCAGACATGAGAAAAATCAAATCTCTATCTCCTTATGCAAAAAGGGAATGGGAATAAAGGGATGGAAGGGAAAAGGACCCCAAACAACCAAGCCCCCCAGGATACCCTGAGCCACCTCTTCTGGAAAAGGTTCCGGAAGAACAAACTTGCTCTTCTGGGGGCCCTCATCGTCCTTTTTCTCTTCCTGGTTGCGGTCCTGGCCTCCTGGATTTCTCCATATGATCCCGGCCAGATCCAGATCAAGCGAGTGCTGGAAGAGCCAAGCCCACAGCATCCCTTCGGCACCGACTCCCTGGGACGGGATGTTCTCAGCCGGATGATCTGGGGCTCCCGGATTTCCCTCCTGGTAGGATTTGTGGCCGTGGGGATCGCTACCCTCATCGGCATTTTTCTGGGGTCTCTGGCCGGCTACTACGGCCGGTGGATTGACAATCTGATCATGCGTTTTGTGGACATCATGCTCTGCTTCCCGACTTTTTTTCTCATTCTGGCGGTGATCGCCTTCCTGGAGCCGAGCATCTGGAACATCATGATCGTCATCGGGGCGACGGGATGGATGGGGGTGGCCCGGCTGGTGCGGGCGGAATTCCTCAGCCTAAGGGAACGGGACTTCACGGTGGCAGAAAGGGCCCTGGGAGCCAAAGATTTCCGGATCATCTTCCGGCATATCTTGCCCAACGCTTTGGCTCCTGTATTGGTTTCGGCTACCTTGGGTGTGGCCGGGGCCATTCTCACTGAATCGGCCCTGAGCTTTCTGGGAATTGGGGTGCAACCCCCGACGCCCAGCTGGGGGAATATTCTGACTGCGGGAAAAGACAACATCGAAATCGCCTGGTGGCTTTCCCTGTATCCGGGGCTAGCCATTCTGATCACCGTGCTGGGATATAACCTGTTGGGGGAAGGAATCCGGGATTCCATCGACCCAAGGCTAAAGTAAAAGGCGATTTAGGAGCGGCCCAAAGAACGGGCTTTGAGGAGCGCTGCGCCTGAGGCAACCGCCGATACACGGCGGCGCTGAAAATTGCTCATGCCCGTAGGGGCGATTCGGGAATCGCCCCCACATGCTGATCGGAGGAACATTATGGCGGAGAGAGACATCGTCATTATCGGCGCCGGGCCGGGGGGTTATGTGGCAGCCATCAAGGCTGCTCAAATGGGGGGTAAAGTTACCCTGATCGAAAAGGAAGAACTCGGCGGGACGTGTCTGAATTGGGGCTGCATCCCCACCAAGGCCCTGCTTCGAGGAGTGGAGCTCCTGGAATCGGTGAAGGGAGGCCAGGAATTCGGAATTCAGACTACCGGGCTATCCGTTGATTTTCCCAAGCTCATGGCCCGCAAGGACCGGGCGGTCAAGACCCTGGTATCCGGGGTTACGGCCTTGATGAAAACCAACGGAATTGAAGTGATCAAAGGAAAGGCCCGGCTCCTTTCCCCGCAAAGAATACAAGTCCTGGACGACAAGGGACTGGCTGTGGAATACCAGGCCCGCAAAGTGATCCTGGCTACCGGGTCGGTCTCCGCTCGGCTTCCCATTCCGGGTGCCGACCTAACCGGGGTGATCGACAGCAATGGAGCCCTTCAGCTTACCCGTATCCCCGAATCCATGGTGGTCATTGGAGCCGGGCCCATCGGACTGGAGTTCGGTACCGTCTTTGCGGCCCTGGGCACCCGGGTCAACATCATAGAAATGCTTCCCCAAATCCTGCCCAGCGAGGATCCCGAGGTGGCTTCGGCTCTGGACAAAGCCTTGCGGTCCTTCAAAATTCAGACCTTAACCGGGGCTCAGGTCAAGATGATTGAAGAGACCGGTGAAGGGAAAAAGAAGGTTTTGACCCTGACCGAGGGAGGAGAAAAGACTTTTGAAGCCGAGGTGGTTCTGGTAGCCGTGGGCAGGAAGCCTAACCTGGAAGGCCTGGGGGTCCAGGAGGCCGGAATTCAGGTGGGCAAGAAGGGAATCGAAGTCAACTCCCGGATGGAAACTAAGGTTCCAGGGGTCTATGCCATCGGCGATGTGACCGGACAATGGCTCTTGGCCCACTTCGCCTTCGCCCAGGGAGAGGTGGCCGCCGAGAATGCCGTGGGACACGAGGCTCAGCTGGAACCCCGCGCCGTGCCTCGGTGCGTATATACCCTCCCGGAGGTTGCCTCCGTGGGGCTCACGGAAAAGGAAGCCAGGGAGGGGAAAACCGAATACCGGGTTGGGAGGTTCCCTTTTTCGGCCAACGGAAAAGCGACGGTACTCGGAGAGCGCAATGGTTTTGTGAAAATCATTTCGGAAGCAAAATATGGAGAGATTCTAGGCGTCCACATCTTTGGCCCCCACGCCACCGACCTGATCGGAGAGGCGCTCCTGGCCATGCAACTGGAAGGCACGGCCCAGGACATTGCCCTGGCTATCCATCCCCATCCGACGCTCACCGAGGCATTGAAGGAGGGGGCCCTGGATGTGGATGGAATGGCCCTGCACATTCCTCCGCGGAAAAAGGCATAGGAATGCATTCAACCTTTACGTAAAATGAGATTTGGAGAGCTGTTTACGGTTGGAAGGTCTCCAATCATCCAACAACGGGCAATAAACAGCTGGCAACGAGTAACCAGTAACCTGCAACCGGCAAAGAGGAATGATTATGAATTTTCCCAATTTGATCCAGCCTTTTCTCTTAAAGAACCTGACCCTGCGAAATCGCATCGTAATGGCCCCCATGCTTTCTCGGCTTTGCCATCCGGACGGGATCGTCTCTCAAAAACTTATTGATTATTACGCCGAGCGGGCCAAGGGGGGCGCAGGCCTGATCATCGTGGAATATTGCTATATTGACGAAAAGGAAAGCAAAGCCAACCAGGGCCAGTTGGGCGTCTATTCCGACCAGCTCATCGCCGGGTTGGGAGACCTGGCTGAAGCGATTCAGGAATGGGGAGCCAAGGCAGTTCTGCAAATCTGCCACGGCGGGCGCTGCACCTCGGCAAGGTACATGGGATGCCAGCCCATCGCCCCTTCGGCCATGCCCAGCTATACTGGGGAAATGGCGCGGGAAATGACTCTGGAG
>DASPRR010000422.1:0-13859 GCA_035624375.1 Thermodesulfobacteriota bacterium
TTTCCACTTCTTCCCGCCGCTCAGGATCCTTTTCTAAAGAAGCCAGGAATGGTTCCATTCCCCGGAATCCTTGATCCTGCAGGTACCGGGCAAGGCGCCTCTTCACGCCCTTGCGGACCCGGCGGCAGCCCTTCCAGGAGAGGCTGAAGAACTCGAGGACGTGGCGGAACTGGGAGTCATCCATGGGCTTCCGCGATCGGGCGACCGGCCGGTCGCCCCTACAAAGACTAAACCACCCACGGAGCTGCAGACCCGGCAGGCCCGCTTGGGGGCAAAGGTGAAGGACGCAGTTTCATCCGGAAAGCCCTAGAAGGCGGCGTGCATTCTCCCGGAAGATCAGGTCTTTTTCTTCTTTCTTCAGGGGGAGGACTTTCCACCATTCAATCTGCGGGCCGGGGTCCAGGGTGCTGGGGTAGTCGGTGGCAAAGAGAACTTTCTCGGGCCCATGGCTGCGGATGAGGTCAATTACCTCTTTCGCCTCCAAACTCTGGATGTTGGGACCCCAGCAGGTGTCGATGTAAATATCCTTCCCGATTACCCACTTCCGGGCCTCGTCCAGCATGAAGAGACCTCCAAAGTGGGCCGCCACGATTTTCAGGGCGGGGAAGCGTTCTTTGATGCGGGCTACATCCTGAGGACTTGTCCGGGCAGGATCAGACGGGTGGGCGGGACCCACGTGGAAGTAGGCGATCATCCCAGTTCGGGCCATCTCTTCATAAATGGGAAACAGGTTCTCATCCCCCGCCCCGATGGGCTGGAAGAGGGAGTGAAATTTGATTCCCCGGAGACCCCGTTCCCGGATCCTTCTCACTTCCGCCACCGGATCTTCCATGTCGGGCAGAATCGTGCCGAAGCCGAAGACCGTCCGGTGGTCGGTGATCGTAATCAGAAAATCATTGGCCGGAGGCACGGCCTTGGGCCTTTCGGCCACGCAGAAGGTGAACACTGCTTCAATCCCACAGCGTGCCATGTAGCCTTTCAAATCCTTCAGGGTGAAATCCCCGGAAAGGGCGATCCAAGTTTCTTCGGTGCGCATTTTCTCCACGATCTTTGGAGCTATCTTGTCCGGGAAAATATGGGTGTGGGTGTCGATCATTGAATTTCCCCTTTCCATTTCAGACCAAAATGGGTATTCTCCTTCCTTCAAACCTATCATAGCAAAATTTATTCGTTTTAGCTTACCCTTTTGACTTGAAATACTCAGGTCGAAAGGTAAAAATGGAATCTTAGGTACGCAGCGGTAAACTGCATTCGGCATGTTGGGAAGAAGAAATTATCCTTCATCGGAGCCGTAGGGGTATGTTGCATCGTGCCCTTACAAGCTCAGGGGTGAGAGATGAAGTCGATTTGGGCTTTATTCAAACAAAGTTCCTTTCCAATTCACTTGAAACCGTTATTCTCACTGGGATGCATATCCATGGGGCTATTGGCTTCGGCCAGTCTGGCAACGGCCTGGTGGCCCGAGTCCCACAAGGCCATCGGGCGGAATGCCTTGGAAGTATTGCCGGAAGGGTTGAAGAAAGTATTTGAATCCGACCCTGAGAATTTATCAGCCCTTCTCTGGGGGATGGTTGAGCCGGACTACAACCGGATCGAGGACCATCGAATCTATCTCAAAGTGATCCGAGGGTCGGTCCAGGGTCCCGGAGGCGTTCATTTTGCCTTGGAGAAATACGCCAAGCAAGCAGAAGAGATGGTTCGGTCCAGAAAGCCGATGAATCAGATTGCTTTCGTGCTGGGGCAGGCCGCCCACTTCATCCAGGATGCGAATGTGCCGCTTCATACGATCTATGGAGACACCCGGGAGCAGCACCGAGCTTATGAAGAGGCGGCCTACGTCTGGGATTGGCCGGGTGATCGATACGGGTACAAAGGCTTTTATCTGGTTATAAATTACAAATGCTTTGCTTATGAGACGGCCAAGCGAAGCCATCCCTACTACGATAAAGCCCTCAAAATTCCGCCATCCCGGGAGGTGATCGAAAAAACCTGGAATGACGCAGTGAACGATACCGTCAACCTCTGGCTCTCGATTTTCTATCGGGCCCTCGGTCCGGAGAAGTCCCTTGAGCTTTACGGGATACCCGTTCCTGCACATGAAGCTGGAAAGATAAACAGGTCGAACGGAGATTGTGAACCCATTCCAGTTCATGATCCTTCAACCGCTGGAAGATAAAATGCAGGCTCAAATCGCCGTAATGCTCATTGAAGAAAGGATAAGTCACTAATATTAAGAGAAAATGATTATTTTGATAGATCTGACTTATTAAATCTATTGAAGAAAATTTTCCTTGACTTGGAATTTTCCTTATGTTACGAGATGGGGCATACCAAATGGTATACCATCGCAAATCGATACCGATCGTTCAAAATGTCGGGTCCATAAATTTCATGAAGGAGGTTGAGGCATGAGCAGAAATTTCAGATGGGGGAAGATGTTTTTATCGGTAACCGTTTTGGTAATCGGCATGATCGGGGCAAATGCTTATGGCCAGGAACCGATCCGGGTTGGGTGGCTCTCCTCTCTTACCGGGGCCCTATCGTCACCCGCCATTGCGGAAAACAAGGGGGTGCAGTTCGCCGTCGACGAGATCAACAAAGCCGGGGGGATTAAGGGCCGGAAAATTGAGCTTCTGACCCGGGATACGCAGGGAGACCCCACGAAAGCCACCAGCTATGCCCAGCAGCTCCTCAAGAACGATAAGGTGCATTTTATCATCGGCCCCGTCCACTCCGGAGAATGTCTGGCGACGGTTGGGGTCATAGCTAAAGCGGGTATTCCGAACATCATCATCGGAACGGTTGATATATTAACGAGTCCGGAAAAATACCCCCGGGCCTTCCGGGTGATTCCGACCAACACCCAGTGGATTGACGCCGCTAACGATTATGCGATGAAAGAACTAGGGATGAAAAAATTCGCCTTGCTCGGGGACAACACAGGATACGGTACCTCCACCCAGGAACAGGTAGAAAAGATGCTGCTCGCCCGGGGGGCCCAGATTACCTATAAAGCGATGGTCGATCCCAACCAGACCGACGTCACTGCGGATATGCGCAAAGCCATGCAGAGCAAACCCGACGGGGTGCAGGTGTGGTCTGCCGCCACCGGACTGGATGCCCGTTTTATCGAAGCTCGGTCCCATGTTGGCTGGGATGTCACCATCGTCGGCCATCCGGCCATCGCCGCCATCAACGTGGGGAAGCTGCTCTCCAAGCCGGAGAATTGGAGCAAAGTCTTTGCCGTCGGTTACAAAAGTACATCCTATGACGCCGGCGGTCAATTGCCCCCGCGGACCCAGGAATTCCTGAAGAAGGTGGAACCACTCCTGGGGAAGGAGATCGATTATACCCTATGGTGGGTGGTGATGGGCTATGATACGGTGCAAGTGGTCCGCCACGGGATCGAAAAATCCGGGTCGACAGACCCGGCCAAGTGGCAGGCGGCTATCGAAGATACCAAGAACTTTCCGGGAGTGTTTGCAACCTACACCTGGGGAAAAAACAAGCGGGATGGCTACCCCACGGAAGAATTGGTCATGAACGTCGCCAGTTCCTTCAGGAATGGGACGTACCAGCTGGCTCCCTATAAAAAGTAAACCGCTGGTTGAATATGCTTTTTGAAATGACCTTCTTAAATCGCCCCTCCGCCCCCCTTTTTCAAAGGGAAGCTGTGAAAAAATTGCCTTTTAGTCGTCACCCCGGTGAAAACCGGGGTCCAGGCAGTTCTTAAGGACTCGAAAATACTAGATTCCGGCTTCCGCCGGAATGACGGGAAAAAGACCGAGCCCGATTTTTTCACAGCTTCAGGGGGGAACGGGGGGATTTCTGCAGATGCTTTGCGGAAAAAGGAGATGTAGAGAAATATGATGGGTTTTTCAAGAAGCTAAAATGTTCCAAACCGCTTATTTCCCATAGGAAAGGGTACCCATGGAGATTTTTTGGGCCGTTCTCGTCGCGGGGATCGCCAATGGCGCCGTGTATACTATGGCCGGGCTGACCTACAATATCATGCATTCCACCTCCAAGGTTCTCTCCATGACCGTTGGGCAGTTGGTGATGCTCGGCGGGGTGGGGGGGGCCTTCTTCATCGGGGTCTGCAATCTGCCCATCTGGCTGGGGGCTCTGGCCGTACTGGTCTTGGGGGGGGTGGCCGGATTCATCACCGAATGGTGGGGGGTCAGGCGGGTGATCAGTAAAATCGAACAGCACCTCTATGTTTTAAGCACCCTGGCCCTCGCCATTATGATCCAGGAAGGGGTGGGACTCTACTGGGGCACCGAACCCCGCCCCTTCCCGGATATCTATGGGGCCGGATGGGTGGGGCTTAGCGACCCGAAATACTGGGCCCCGCTCATTTTGGCGGTTTTGACAATGACCGCCATTGAGTTCTTTTACCGCAGGACGATGTATGGAAAAGCCTTCCTGGCCGTAGCCCAGGATCACTTTGCCGCCAGCGCCCGGGGAATTCCTGTGAGCCGGGTGAGGGTCCTGAGCTATATTCTCTCCGGGATTATCGGGGCGGCCGCCGGGTTTGGAGCGGGGAAATTGACCTTTGCTTACTTTGCCGTGGGCCATAACTTCACTTTCTATGGATTTATTGCTTTGGCCTTAGGAGGATTGGGCAGCAATGTGGGCGCCTTGGTAGGAGGAATTATTCTCGGAATTGCCCTCGAAGCGGCCAACTATCTGTTTGGCGGTATCTACATGGATGGGGTCGCTCTGGCGATTCTGATATCGGTCCTGCTCATTGTGCCCAAAGGATTTTTCGGGGTGGAGGGGGCACGACGCGTATGAAAGCGGGAAAGGGTCAGAAAATTATCTTGGGGCTGATCGCCGCGGTTCTGATTTTGACTCTACCCTGGTGGACCCCCAACGAATACTGGTTGCACGTTGCGACCTTGATCGCCATTTTCTGGATCATCAATAGCGGCCTGAACCTGGTCATAGGATATACGGGGGTTCTTTCGGTCGGGCACGTGGGGTTTTTCGCCACCGGCGCCTATGCCGCGGCGGTCTTGGTCGCCAAGGCAGGGGTGTCACCATGGTTGGCCCTCCTCTTCGCCGGTCTGGTTGCGGGGGCCGTGGCCGTGGTGATCAGTCTTCCCTCTCTCCGTTTACAACTCTTTTACTTCGCCATGTGTACCCTCGCCTTCTTTACGGTGGTCAACCGCTTGACCTACGGACTCAGCTGGTTGACCGGCGGGGGAATCGGACTTCCGGGCCCGGGCTATCCCGGATTCTTCGGCACGGACCATGGCTTCTACGTCCTGGTCATCGTCTTAACGGGCTTCTTTTCCTGGCTTTGCTGGAACATCTCCCGGAACCATCCCGGCAGGGCTCTGGTTGCCATCCGGGATAGCCAGGAGGCGGCCGAGGCCCTGGGGATTCCAGTGCTCTATTTGAAGGTGATCGTTTTCACCTTCAGCGGGTTCCTGGCCGGGGTTGCCGGTGCCCTCTATGCGACCCATCAGTCTTACATCACGCCGGAAGCCTTCACCTTCTACCTATCCTTTTATTTCTTCGTCTCCATCCTGATCGGCGGAAGAGGCAATACCATCGGCCCGTTTCTGGGGACCGTGATCCTCGGAATTCTCCCCGAGGTTTCGGGGCCCCTGGCAAAACTCTCCCAATTCTTTTACGGCGTCCTGCTGCTGGTGGTCATTCTGTTTGTTCCCCGGGGAATCAGTTCGGTGTTCGAGTCTTGGCGGGAGCGCCGGCAAGCGGAGATTCGTATGAAGCCCCCGAAGTCGGAGTTCATCCGGGACCAGATTCAGTCGCCCAAAGGAATGGATTCCGTTCCCGCGGTGGCTCCCCTTGAAAACGCCGCTGATCCACCCCCAACTCTCAAGGCCGCCAACCTGTCTAAGAAATTCGGCAGCCTGGTGGCCGTCGATGGAGCTTCACTCGCCGTTCAGCCCGGGACGATTCATGGGATGATCGGCCCGAACGGCAGCGGTAAGACAACAATACTCAATTTACTCCTGGGGTATTATGGAGTCGACAGCGGAAGCATTCATCTCAACGGCCGGAATATGACCCAGTGGTCCACCCGGGAGCGGGTGATCGCCGGCCTCAGCCGGACCTTTCAGACTCCGAAAGTGCTGGGGGAGCTTACGGTCATCGAAAACGTGATGCTCGGTCTTGGCCGCCAAGAGGGGCGAGGCTTTTTTGAATCTTCCCTCCCCTTCGGGTCCGTTCGGAATGCGGAAAAGAAAATGCGCCAAGAGGCGCTGCATTTGCTGGAAGGTTTCGGCATGGAACACATGGCCAACCAACGCGCCGATACTCTCCAGCACAGCGAGGAGAGGTTTTTGGAAATCGCCCGGGCGTTGGCCCAGCGGCCGAAATTCATCCTCATGGATGAGCCGGCCGGGGGACTCTCCGTCGGAGAGATTGAAATCCTGGGCCGGATTTTGAACGAAATCCGCCAGTCCCAAATCGGGATTCTCCTGGTTGAGCATCACGCCGATTTCGTCTTCCAGGTTTCGGACGTGGTTACAGCCCTGGATTTTGGGAAGGTCATTGCCCAGGGCCGGCCGGAGATCGTTCAAGCGGATGAGAATGTCAAGAATGCCTATCTTGGCACTTGAGGAAACACAGACACGGCGTGGCCGCAACAAAAAAGCCATTAACTTTTAACGTGTAACGCAGGGTAGGCTACCCCCTCCCTAACCATCCCCCCTTGAGGGGAAGGTGTGAAAAAATTGCCTTTTATTCGTCACCCCGGTGAAAACCGGGGTCCAGGCAGTTCTTAGGGCCTCGTAAATTCTGGATTCCGGCTTCCGCCGGAATGACGGGAAAAAGAGCTAGCCGGATTTTTTCCCACCTTCGGGGAAGGGAGGGTGGGGGGTAAAATGAATTATTTCATTCGTTAGTAAAGAGGGGTTTTGTGGAAAAAGCAAACGCGATCACTTTGGAAGCAAAAGATTTGTCCGTGGCTTACGGCAAGGCCGTCGTTCTCCGCCGGGTAAACCTGGCCGTCCCTAAGGGCGGGATTGCTCTTCTTCTGGGGCGCAACGGGGCCGGGAAGACCACCACGCTCCTGGCCATTGCCGGTTTAATCCCGAAGGTGTCCGGAAAGGTTTTTTTTGAGGGCTCCGACATTTCCCAAGCTTCCCCCTTGGCCATCGTGCAGGCGGGCATCAGCAATGTCCTGGAAGGGCATCGGGTGTTTGTCGATTTGACCGTAGAAGACAATCTGCGCCTGGGGGCCTTCGGACTCAGGTCCGGGAAAGCCTTGGACGAACGGGTAGATCGGGTCCTGGAAATGTTCCCGCAGATCAGCCCATTTCGCGCCAAGAAAGCCGGGGCGTTGAGCGGGGGCCAACAACAGATCCTGGCCATCGCTCAGGGATTGGTTTCTTCTCCCCGGCTTTTGCTCCTCGACGAACCCTCGGTGGGGATCGCTCCGCGATTGGTGTCGGATATCCTATCGCTCATCAAATCTCTGCGCACCGAGGGAATGTCCGTCTTACTGGTGGAACAAATGGTCCAAAAAGCCATGGATGTGGCCGATGTCGTCTATTTATACGACAACCAATCGATTGTGGGCCACGGAGCGCCCCAGGAAATGCGGGCCAGCGGCCTGGTGGAGCGGGTGTATCTGGGGCGCGAGGTGGAGACCTCCTCCGGGAGAGATCGTCTATCGCCCTAACCACTGGTTGGGATTTGCAGAGTGGGAAAATTGAACGGAGCAGCGGCCAAAAGAAATATCTTTGAAGATTTGAAAATGTCCATCATGCAGGGGACGTTCAAACCACGAGAGCGCCTGATCGAAAGAAATCTGGCCGCACGATTTGCAGTGAGCCGCACCCCCATCCGGGAGGCCCTCCATAAATTGGCAGCTATGGGCATGGTTCGAATCATCCCCAACCAGGGCGCGATGGTAGCCGATTTTTCTCTCCAGGATATCGAATCTCTCTATTTTGTTCGTCTCCACTTGGAAAGGCTCGCCGGAAGATTGGCCTGTAGCAAGGTTACTAAAGAGGAAATCAATACCCTGGTGACCCTTAATCAAGGATTAAAAAAGGCGATGGCCTGGGATGATTTTTCAAAAATGGTCGAAAAAGACCAGCAATTCCACCTCACTCTCATCCGTTTTTCCAAAAACCCTTTTCTCATCAAGGCCATCGAAGATTTGCGGCTAAAGTCCTATCCGTTTTCCTATTACTATTGGAGGAGCAATCAGTACCTGCGGTCTTCCCTTGCGGACCATAACAGGATGATCCATGCGCTCCGGAATCGGGATTTTCGTTTAATGGATACGCTTATTGAGGGCCAATTGAATAACTCCAAGAGCCGATATTTGAAGTACTTAGCCCAGACCTAACCTACAGCACTCTTTCAGCCGAGATGAAGGAGGTCGACGGTGAAACTCCCATCGGTCGTAAAGATCATTCAAGAATTCGAAGACAACTCGATTCGCGACATAGAAAGCCATGTCCAGGGTAAACTGGAGGAGGCCGGAATCAAAAAATTGGTGAAACCGGGGCAAAAAATTGCGTTGACCATGGGCAGCCGGGGCATTCGAGATATTGCCCGGGTGATCAAAGCAACGGTGGAGGTGCTCAAGGCTTGCCAGGCCCAACCTTATATTGTATTAGGCATGGGAAGCCATGGGGGAGCGACGGTGGAAGGCCAATTGAAGATCGCCGAGAAGTTTGGAGTGACCGAGAAGACGATGGGCGCTCCCATCAAAGCCACCATGGAAGTCGTACCTTTGGGCAGTACCGCCTCGGGGGTCCCCGTGTTTCTCGACCGCTACGCCTACGAGGCGGATGGCATTATTATCACTCACCGCGTGAAACCCCACCGGCACGTCATGGGCCCCCACCAGAGTGGCCTTCTGAAGATGCTCACGATCGGTTTGGGAAAGCTGAAAGGGGCGGCTACCGTTCACTCTTTTGGATGGGTAAATTTCGCTAAGAATCTTCCCGAGGTTTCTTCTGTCGTCTTGAAAAAAGCCCCGGTCATTTTGGGTTTGGCCCTGGTGGAGAATGGGTTTTCCAAGGCGGCGATCATTGAGGCAATAAAACCAGAGAATTTCATCGAGCGCGATCGGTCCTTACTCCAAATGGCACACAAGATGCTCCCGCGGGTTCCCTTTGACAAGATCGATGTCCTGGTCGTCAAAGAGATGGGGAAAAATATGCCTCCAGACACGGACATTATCGGGAAGCCTACCCTACGATATTATACCGAGGTGAAGAAACCCGACCCCTCTCGAATTGTTATTTTGGACCTGCACGATGATTCGATGGGCAATGCCATTGGCATGGGCTCCTTTGATTACACCACTCAACGCCTTTTCAAGAAAATCGATTTCAACGCGACCGCGATTAATTCGATTGCGGGCAACGTCCCCGAGGCCGGTAAGATTCCTCTTCCTCTGGAAAATGACCGTAAGGCCATTGAAGCGGCCCTGCAGAACTCGGGGTTTCCAGATGTAGAAGGGGTGCGCGATATCGAACAAGCAAAACTGGTGGTGATCAAAAATACCAAGGAAATGCAGGTCCTCTATGCCTCCCAGTGTTTGGCCAAGGATATTAACATCCCCGAAAAGGCAAGAGTTGCTGGCTCTCCTTTTGACCTCCCTTTCGATAAGCAGGGGAATATCGCCTTAGATTTTAAATAGAGCCCCCCGAAAAGGAGGAAAGGATATACCGTATGCAAAGGTATGACCGCATCTTCAGTCTTATATGGATCGCCCTGGGGGTTTTTCAATGCGCCGAATCTTTTTCCCTGGGGCTCGGGAGCGTCATGGAACCGGGAACGGGCTTCATGCCTTTTGTGATGGGGTTGGTCTTGATCGCTCTGGCGATCGCCCTTTTTTTAGAGTCCCACTTCGCGACAAGGGGAACATCGCCCACTAAAAGTTCCCCTTGGTCGGACGTACATTGGAAGCGGGTCGTCTATATTACCCTCATCATGCTAGGCTATGCGGTATTGCTGCCGAAGCTCGGCTATCTGCTCGACACCTTCCTGGTGATGATCTTTTTGATGAAAAGCGGCGAACCCATCAAGTGGCCCACGGCCCTCGTTGTGGGAGCGGTGACCGCCGTCTTTTCCTATGTGCTCTTTGGGATATGGTTGAATGTATCTTTCCCGGAGGGAATATTGAGTTTCCGGGGGTAAAAAAATGGAATTGTTGGCCAACCTTTATCAAGGGTTCCAAATCTGCTTTTCCCCCATCAATCTTTTATACTGCTTTGTGGGCGTCCTTTTGGGGACGCTCATAGGAGTTCTTCCGGGAATCGGGCCGGGAGCCGCCATCGCTCTGCTCCTGCCCACCACCTTCCGGGTTTCCCCCGTGTCGGCTATTATCATGCTGGCCGGAATCTATTACGGGGCGATGTATGGCGGGTCAACCACCTCCATCTTAGTAAACATTCCAGGGGAAGCCGCGTCGGTTGTAACCTGCATAGATGGTTACCAAATGGCCCGTCAGGGAAGGGCGGGTCCGGCCCTGGGGATTTCAGCTTTCGGCTCTTTTATTGCCGGGACTTTGAGCGTGGTTGGCCTCATGGTCCTGGCGGTTCCTCTGTCCAATGTCGCCCTGCAATTTGGCTTCCCCGAATACTTTGCCATCATGTGCCTTGGCCTTTCCATCGTTTCGTATTTGGGCCGGGGCTCCATTTTCAAATCCTTGCTCATGGCCGCGTTGGGCGTCAGCCTGAGCTTTGTGGGGATGGATGTGGTGGTCGGAAAGCCGCGGTTCGATTTTGGCCTGCTGGTTCTGGGGGATGGGGTGGGTCTCATTCCCCTGCTCATGGGGCTCTTCGGTATCGCCGAAGTCTTCAGCAATATCGAGGAGAAGATACAGGCCCGGGAAATTTTCCAGACGAAGATCAAAGGGCTACTCCCCACGGTTCGGGACTGGAAAGATTCCTGGGCGGCGATCACCCGGGGGGCCCTTCTGGGATTCTTCCTCGGCATCCTGCCGGGGGGAGGGGCCGTGGTCTCCTCCTTTGTCTCCTATGCCGTAGAGAAGAAAGTTTCCAAGCATCCGGAAAAATTTGGCACCGGGGCCATCGAAGGAGTCGCTGGACCCGAATCGGCCAATAATGCGGCCACCGGCGGAGCGTTCATTCCTCTCTTTGTGCTGGGGATTCCCTCCAATGTGGCCATGGCGCTTCTTTTGGGGGCCTTAATGATTCATGGGTTGCAGCCAGGTCCCCTCCTCCTCCAGCAACATCCGGAAATCTTCTGGGGCACGGTCGCCAGCATGTATATCGGGAATGTCATGCTTCTCGTATTGAACCTCCCCTTGATCGGTTTGTGGGTGAAATTGCTGAAAGTGCCCTATAAGATCCTTTTTCCCATGATCCTCCTTTTCTGCCTGATCGGAGCCTACAGTGAAAATAATAATCCTGCGGATATGCTGGTGATGCTTTTTTTCGGGGCTCTGGGATACTTATTGCGGAAATATGGGTATGATTTAGCACCCCTGGTACTTGCCTTTGTGCTGGGGCGACAAATGGAACAGGCTTTTCGCCAGTCCTTGATCCTCTCCGACGGAAGCTTCTGGGTCTTCTTTAGTCGGCCGATTTCTGCCGTGGCCATGGGGCTGGCGATTTTCCTTTTGGTTTCCGCTTTGATTCCCGCCTTTAAACGGAAAAGGGAAAAGATCGAGGTGGATGAAATTTGACGGATGGCTGGCAACACCCGGTTGAGAAGGGAGGAAAAATGAACCGTGGGCATCGGATGACTTGGATCGCGAGTCTTTTCGCTTTTAGCCTGCTGGCCACCCAGGCGTGGGGGGCGGAAGGCTTTCCCACTAAACCCCTGGAACTGGTGGTCCCCTATGCCGCTGGGGGCTCAACAGATGTCATGTGCAGGACCATCGTAGCCCGAGCGGCGCCCTTCCTGAACAATCAGCCCTGCGTGGTGGTCAATAAGGTGGGGGGAGGAACCGTTGTCGGATCGCGCTATGTTCTGGATGGCCGGAATGATGGTTACACCCTTTACTCGACTTCCACCTCCAGCATGATGATTGCTCCGGTGGTCAACAAGACCAATTTTTCCTGGAGGGATTTCATCGGAATCTGCCAGACGATGCTGGGTTCGGATGCCCTCTACGTCCGGGCCGACGCTCCTTTCAAAACGCTGGATCAGTTTGTCGAATATGCCAAGCAGAATCCGGGCAAGATCAAATATTCCACCTCAGGGGCGGGTGGTTCCCCCCACCTTTCGGTGGAGGGCCTGGCTGCAGCCAAGGGCATTTCCCTGAAGCAAATCCCCACCAAGGGGGACGCGGAGGCCGTGACTGCTCTCCTGGGAGGCCATGTGATGGCCGCCTCGGGGAATCCTATCGCTTACCAGCCCCATGTGGATGCGGGGAAACTCAGGTGCCTGGCCCAGTTCAGCGCGGAGCGGGATAAAGCGTTCCTGCCAAATATCCCCACCTATAAAGAACTGGGGGTCGATGTGGTGGTGGACCTGTGGCGCTGGGTTGTGGTGCCCAAGGCCGTGTCCCCCGAAAAAATCAAGTTCCTGAGGGAAGCCTTTACGAAAATCCTGAGGGATAAAGAGACCCTTGTCGCACTGGAAAAGATCCAATGTCCCGTTTCTTACCTTCCAGGTGAGGATTATGAAAAAACCATGAGCAAAAGCGAAGCAGCGATTATGCCGTTAATCAAGGCTGCTGGTCTGTAAAATCAATAACCCCCCGTTTTGTTCAGATTCAGGATGCGTTTGGGGGAACGGAATATTTGGGGATGAAAGGAGCGATTATGGACCCAAAAGAATTCATTCGATGGACCCCGCTTCTTCTGGTTATCTTTCTCCTCTTCCCGACAGCCGTGGGCGCCCAGACTTTCCCCGGCAAGCCTCTGGAGCTCGTCGTTCCCTTTGCTGCCGGCGGTTCGACGGATGTGATGTGCCGGACCTTAGCCTCCCGGGCAGCGCCATTCTTGAACAATCAACCTTGCATAGTGGTCAACAAGACCGGTGCCGGGAGCGTTGCCGCCGCCAAATATGTCCTGGATGGAAAGAGCGATGGCTACACCCTCATGTCCACTTCTACCTCCAGCATTATGGTGGCCCCGGTGGTGAACAAAACCAATTATACCTGGCGGGATTTTGTGGGAATCGCTCAGGTGATGGTGGGGTCAGAGGCTTTCTATGTGCGCGGGGATTCTCCCTTTGATACCCTGGAGAAATTCATCGAATATGCCCGGCAGAACCCGGGGAAGATCAAGTACGGCACCCCGGGAGTCGGGAGCCAGGACCACCTCGCCATGGAAGGGTTTGCCACCACCAGGCAAATCGTCATCAAACATATCCCCACCCGTGGTGATCCGGAGCTCATTGCCGCCCTTCTGGGAGGGCATGTGGCCTGTGTTGCCGGGAGCCCGGTGGCTTTTCAGCCTTATGTCAGTGCAGGAAAGATCAGATGTCTGGGACAGTTCGGAACGACCCGCGACCCGGTCGTCCTGCCCAACGTGCCCACTTTTCGGGAACAGGGGATCGATGTGGCGGTTGATCTCTGGCGATGGATCGTTCTTCCCAAGGGAGTTTCCCCCGATCGGGTCAAGACCCTGGGCGCTGCTTTTAAAAATATTATTCAGGACAAGGCCACTCTGGAAACCCTGACCAAACTTCAATGCTGGGTGGATTACCAGCCCCCCGAGGAGTACGAACGGCTCATGGGCAAAAGTGAAGGCGCCGTCTTCCCCTTGATCAAACTGGCCAAGATCCTGGATGAGAAATAAGTTCCTAGATGGACCGGAAAGGAGTGATTATGAAGAGTCGAAGAAGGTTGCCTTGCGCCGCCTTCCTGGTAATGATTTCTTTTTTGGCGGGCGGTCAAGCAATGGGGGCAGAGACTTTTCCCGGTAAGCCCCTGGAACTCGTCG
>DASPRR010000427.1:0-6726 GCA_035624375.1 Thermodesulfobacteriota bacterium
ATTATTATTTCGGGAACCTCTTCTACTCCGTCTTCTCTTACATGGAACCCTTTTTCCAGTACAAGGACCCGGGTTTCGGCCGGGAGTTCACCCGGAAGCTGCTCGGTCCTCTGAAAGAGCTATTTTTCCAGAAAGTTGAAAGGGGGGAAATAGACCCAGAGCTGAATGAGAAGTTATTCAAATTCTTTTCGGCCGAAAAATAGGACCTGGATGAAATCATATTTCAGACTGGAAAGATCAGGGTGAGCCTAACGTGCACTTCCGAATCCTTTGACCCTTTCTTCTGATTGCTTGACTTCCCTGAACCCGTCATATATATATAATTCTGAAGTTCTAATCATAGTTTTTCGGATGAACAACCAATTTGTCGATCGCCCAAGAGCGGGCAGGTTTCAGATGCCTATTTATTCAGCGCCCTTCCGGTGATTCCGAAAAATTTTTCATCGCCGATTTGAGGCGGACCCGCTTTTTCTTGCAGTTCTGATCCCTGCGCGTAAGTGAGTTCATCCACCCCTGCGTTTTGGAAAAGCTGGTGCGGCTATCCTTCTTTCGGGGGCGGGAAAGCAGGCGGTGGGATAGGGTACCTGGCTGAGCGAAATTGGATGCGCTAGAGGGGAAACCTATTTTCAGAAGGGACGATGGGACAAAGGAAGAGAGCAGAATTCCTTTCAGCATACTAAAACGATAAGGAGGTCAGGGTATGAAAAAGTTCGGTGTGGCTCTCGTATCGGTTCTTATCTTCATGGTGGCGATCTCCGGCACAGCTTCGGCGAAGCCGATTGCCGCCCTGCTGTTCCCGATTTCCGGTCCTTTCTCAGCCATGGGGACGGATATGAAGCAAGGTTCGGAAATCGCCGTTGAAGAGATCAACGCCAAGGGTGGCGTCCTGGGACAAAAAGCGGAAATTGTCACGGGGGACGACGAGTTTAAGGCGCCGGTGGCCATCCGCAAGTACAAAGAGATGGTCGACGGCCAGGGAATCAAAGCCATCGGCGGAACCCTCTCCGGCGGAATCGCCGTGGCGGTCAACGAATGGGCATGCAAGAACAAGGTCCTTTATATGTCCTTTTGCCATAGCAGCATTCCCCTGGGAAAGGAGCAGTGCGGCTACGGCTTTGTCTCCGGAATGATTCCCTACCAGACCGGTGTCGCTACCGCCAAGTATGCCTTCACGCACCTGGGTAAATCCTGGATGATCATCACCCAGGACTATCGTTTCGGCACGGATGAACTTTCCGCCTGGCTGGTGACGAGTGAAAAGATGGGCGGAAAATTCCTGGGAAATATCTACTCTCCCCTGGGACAAACCGACTACTCCGCCCATATTCCCAAGATTGTGGCCACGAACCCGGAAATCTTAGTCCTCAATGTCTATGGCCAATCCTTGGGTGCGATCATCAAGCAGTTAGGTGAAGCCGGACTCAACACTAAGAAGATGAAATTTGTCATGCCCAAGAGCCATATTTGGGAAATCAAGGCGGCTGGCGCCATTTACAATGAAAATTTCTACGGCGGCCACACGTACTATTGGACCCTGCAGGACAAATTCCCCAAGGCCAAGCCGTTCAATGAGGCCTATGGGAAGAAATTCGGCATGCCCCCCTCTCAGGACGCGGACGGCGGATACACGGGGACCCGGGCTTTGTTAGAGGCCATGAACGCGGCGAAGACGACCACGGATGTGGACAAACTGGTTAAGACCCTAGAAGGGTTTAAGATGGATTACAACAAGGGCCCCGAGCAGTTCCGGGCCTGCGATCATATCCGGGAGACAAGCGTCGTCATCGTAAGGGGGATCGGGGCCAAGGCCAAGGATTGGAACTTCGGAGACCTTGTGGCCGAATATCCCGTCAGCGAGACCCTCGAAAGCTGTGAAAACAATAAGAAGGACGTTCCCTACGGGGCTGTCAAACTTCCAGGGAAGTAAGTATACCCAATCGTCGCATAATAATTCTGGCAATTCGCAAGAAAGCATTGCTCCTTCCCCCCCCACCCTAACCCTCCCCCTCGAGGGGGGAGGGAAGGGAGGGGGTGATTGCTTGCCCCCCATTCCAGTGCGGGGTAGGTCCGGAATCCAGCTTTTTCCTGGATTCGCGCCTCTGCAGGATGAGACGCTTGGATGTGATTCATTTCACTCAGTAGGAAAGCTCGGAGGCTTGGGATTCTCCCCCAAGCCTCTTTCTAAGGTAGGGAATGGAACTCAACGCAACCTTGATTATCAATCAAATGCTCTTCGGCCTCGCCCTGGGGGCGGTATACATCCTGATGGCCTGCGGACTCACGATTATCTTTGGGCTGCTGGATGTGGTGAACTTTGCCCACGGCACTTTTTACATGTTGGGGGCCTTTGCGGCCTTTGTGATCGATTCCCTGTTTGGAAATTTTTGGCTAGGGTTGGCGAGCGCCGTAGTCATCGTAGGCTTGATCGGGTGGATCACGGAATCGTATCTCATCAAGCCCCTCTATGGCAAAGACCCCCTCTACCCATTAATGCTGACCTTTGGATTTTCCGTTGCCGTAACCGACCTAATGCGCGGGATCTTCGGGACGATTGGCCGGATCGTCCCTCTTCCCCAGATTTTTACCGGCTCCCTGATGTGGGAAGGAATCTTTATCCCCAAATACCGGGTCTTCATTATCTTTTTAACCTTGGGAGTCCTGCTATTCCTCTGGTTTTTTTTCAAGAAGACCAGTTTGGGAATGATTATTCGCGCGGCTACCCGCGACAGCCTCATGGTGCGGACCCTGGGAATCAACGTGCCGAGGATCTGGACCTTTGGGTTCTCCCTGGGGGTCGGTCTGGCGGCTTTGGCCGGAGGGGTCAACTCCACCGTTCAATCGGCTCTGCCGGATATGGGCGTGGAGATGACCATTGAATGCTTCGTGGTGGTGGTCATCGGCGGTTTGGGCAGCCTGGGCGGAGCGATCCTTGGAGGATTGATCATCGGGCAGGTCATCAGTTTCGTCTCCCTCTTGGCCAGCGACTGGTCCAATGTCGCAATTTTCATCACCATGCTTTTGATTCTCCTGGTGCGAACCCGCGGGCTGTTCGGGGAAGCCGGAAGATTATAAAATGAGGGCTTGGCTGGAAAGTTAGAATGGCCACCAAAATGAAAACCGTAAAGGTACAGACGAGCAATCGGGTTGTCTGGATTACCCTGCTGATTTTTTTGGTGGTTCCTTATTTGGTTCCCGGGAATATCATCTCGACCGCCTTGGCGACGGAAATCATGATCTCGGGCCTTTTTGCGCTGGGCTTTAATCTCCTTCTCGGGTATACGGGAATCCTTTCCTTTGGCCACGCGGCGTATTTCGGGCTGGGATGCTATGGCTGCGGGATCGCCATCCGGGATTTCGGCTTGTCGGTCTGGGGAGGGCTTTTCGTAAGCCTCATCCTGGGGGTGATCCTGGCCGCGACCGTAGGCGCCATCGCCATCAAAAAACGGGGCGTTTATTTCGCCATGATCTCTATGGCCATCGCCCAGATGTTCTATTTCATGGCGCTTTCCCCCTTTAAAAGATGGACCGGAGGGGAAGACGGTTTGAAATTCATTCCCAAACTGAGTCTTTCCTTTCCGTTTGCCGTGGACCTGCAAAGTCCGATTCCTCTCTACTATTTTGTTTATTTCATCGTAGGAATCTCTATCTTGGCGATCTGGCGGATTCTGAACTCTCCCTTTGGCCGTCTGCTCCAGGCCATCCGGGAAAATGAACCCCGGACCCTTGCCTCAGGATACAATGTGACCCTGGCCAAATTTATCTCCCTGGTCTTCTCGGGGCTCTTCTCCTCCCTCGCCGGGGGATTATTCTGTATTTATCTGGGCTACGGTCCTTTGCAAACACTCTATTGGCTTACTTCGGGAACGATCCTGCTCATGACCATCCTGGGGGGAATGCACACGTTTATCGGTCCGGTCGTGGGGGTAGGAGTTTTTCTCTACGCCCAGAATAAATTCAGTTGGATATTGGAACGCTGGGAATTGGTGGTGGGGATCCTGTTCGTCGCTCTGATCCTGATCTTCCCCGAGGGAATCGTGGGAACGATCAAATCGAAATATTTGGCGCGGAGGACCGCCAGCCAGGAGGTCGAACCGGTAGAAGAAACGGCGTCGAGGCACTAAACTATGCCTTATTTGGAAACCAAAGGTCTGTGCAAATATTTCGGCGGATTGAAAGCGGTCGATCAGGTAAATTTTTCCGTGGAAAAAGGCCAGCTGAAGTCCATCATCGGACCCAATGGAGCCGGGAAGACGACCCTTTTCAATCTTCTTTGCGGGCTCTACGAGCCGACCGCGGGAAAGATCTTCTTCCAGGGGGAGGATATTACCCGCAAGAAGATGAACCGCACATCCCAGCTCGGGATTACCAAAACATTCCAAATCACCCATATCTTTCCTCGCCTCTCGGTCTTTGAGAATGTCCGCATTTCGGCTCAATCCCGCAAGACTTCTTTCAATTTCTGGAGAAAGGCGGACGCCCTGGAGGAGATCAACGAGAAGACCCGGAAGATCCTGAGGATGGTCCAATTGCTGGATTCCCAGGATCGACCCGCGTCAATCCTTTCCCACGGAGAGAGGAAGTACCTCGAAATCGGCATCGCCTTGGCCGCCGATCCCAAGCTCCTCCTGCTGGATGAGCCAACGGCGGGAATGAGTCCGGCGGAGACCGTTCTGGCCATGAACCTGATTCGGAACCTGCGGGATCAGTTGAACCTGACCATCCTTCTCGTGGAGCACGACATGAACGTGGTCATGAACATATCCGACGAAGTCTTCTGCTTAAACGAGGGAAGAGTATTGGCCTGCGGGACTCCGGAAGCGATCAGTGCCGATGCCTCGGTCCAGAAGGTTTATTTGGGGGGAACGAAGGCATGTTAGCCGTCGAAAACATCAATACCTACTACGGAACCAGTCATATTCTGCATGATGTGTCCCTGGACGTTCAGGACGGGGAAATCGTGGTCCTTCTCGGCCGGAACGGGGTCGGGAAGACAACCACCCTGAAGACGATCATGGGGATTCAGCCCTGCCGGAGCGGGAAGGTCACCTTCAACGGTCAGAACATTACCGGCTTCCCCCCCGATGAGATCGCCCGCCGCGGGATTTCCCTGGTTCCCGAAGACCGACGGGTCATTCCCAACCTGACCGTATTCGAGAACCTGAAATTGGGAATGCTGGTCCGGATGAAAAGGGAAAAGGTCGACCTGCCCGAGACGCTGGAGATGGTTTTTCATTATTTTCCTCGTCTCAAGGAGCGCCTGAACCAATTAGGAGAAAGTCTTTCGGGGGGCGAGCAGCAGATGCTTACGACGGCCCGGGGGCTGGTAGCGAATCCTAAGCTCATGATCATCGATGAGCCTACGGAGGGGCTGGCACCCATCCTTGTGGAAGAAATTTGGGAGATGCTGAAGAAGCTCCATGAGAATAAAGTGACGATCCTTCTGGTTGAACAGAATTACGAGAAGTCCCTCCAGCTGAGCAAGAATTTGCGGGCCTACATTCTGGAGAAAGGCCACATCCGGATGAGCGGAAAGCGCGGGGAACTGCACGAGAGGCAGGAAGAAGTGGAAAAATATTTGGGAGTCAAGTTGTGAAAAAATGCCCATAGGGCAAAGTTCTTAAAATTGCTTAAGGGGATTTTTTTCTCTAACCCCTTTCATGCACTTCGAAATCTGGGACCAATCAAAAGGAGGCTAGAAATGAGCAAGGACAGCGTAGTGAAGTATGATGAGCGAGGCGTTTTGGACGGGGGAACGGTCGGCCTGCCCCGCAAGATGACCCGGGAGATTTGGCTGGAGGAAGTCTTTCCCGAATGGGGCACGTACCTGAATTATGAAATTGATCAGTTTAAGGTCAAGCCCAAAACCGGGGCCATGTGGTACTTCGGCGGTCCGTCCTTTGCATTGAAGTCTCAGGGGGGGGCGGTCTTCCTGGTCGATCTCTATGCCGGCCCCAGCCTCTTCACGGATTATTCCTATTGCGGGGTCTGCCGCACGAGCGGCGCTGACAAGCTTTACTGGATGCGCCTCAATCCCCACGTCATCGATCCCTGGAAGTTCAAACGTCTGGATGCCGTTTGCATCACCCATCACCATCAGGACCACATGGACTTCTATACCATTCAGGCGGCTTTACAGACGACCAAATGCAAGTTCATTGCTCCTCCGGAAACCTGTCGCCGGATGAAGAAGAACATGGGCGTGCCCGAGGACCGGATCATCGTCACCAAGCCCGGAAAGAGCGTCACCATCGAGGATATGAAAATTGACTTCGCTCCCAATTTCGATGTTATCGTGACCAAGACGGGTTTTGAAACCCCGCAGCCTTTCGAAGAGGTGGCCGTCAGCTTTATTTTCAACACCCAAGGGGGCGGCATCGCCTTTCTGGGAGATACTCTCTATCACAACGGGTATCGCATGGTGGGAGAGAAATACAAGATCGATGTGGTCTGTATGGACATGGGGAATAATGCCCCCGGGTATACCGACAAGATGTCCCCCTGGGACGTATGGCGGGTGGCCGAAGCGATGAATGCGAAGGTGGTCATCCCCGACCATCACGACAACTGGGCCAATTGCTACGAAGACCCCAGTTACCTCGTGGATATTGTCAACCGCAAGAATAAAGAGAAACGCCCCGAGATGAAGACCGTCATCCTTCTCCCCGGAGCCCGGTACGAACATCCCACCGACAAGAATATGGGCCGCTACGTCTATCCCGACTGGCG
>DASPRR010000452.1:0-2872 GCA_035624375.1 Thermodesulfobacteriota bacterium
CAGGAAGACTCCCATGAAAACCATGTTCGTCAACAGCGGAGCCGAGGCGGTGGAGAACGGGGTCAAGATCGCCAAGTATTACACCAAAAGGCCGGGGGTCATCTGCTTCGAGAACGCCTTCCACGGGCGAAAGGCCATGACCATGAGCCTAACCAGCAAGGTAAAAAACTACAAGTTCGGGTACTGGCCCTTCATGCCCGAAGTGCACCGGATTCCTTACGCCTACTGTTACCGTTGTTCCTACGGCCTGAAGTATCCCTCCTGCAAGGTCTATTGCGCCGACTTCATCCAGGAGAAGTTCTTCGATCTTTACGCGGCGGCGGAATCCATCGGGGCGATTATCGTGGAGCCGGTTCAGGGAGAAGGGGGTTTCATCGTCCCTCCCAAGGAGTACCTGGGAAAGCTGCAGAAGACCTGCAAGGACAACGGAATCGTTCTGATCGTAGATGAGGTTCAAACCGGGTTCGCCCGGACGGGAAAGATGTTCGCCTATGAGTATTCCATCGACGAACCAGACATCCTGATTACCGCCAAATCCTTGGCTGCAGGTCTCCCCCTGGGCGGGATCACGGGGAAGGCGGAGATCATGGATTCGGTGGACGCCGGGGGCATCGGCGGCACCTTCGGGGGCAACCCGGTGTGCTGCGCGGCGGGGCTGGCGGTACTGAAAATCCTGAAGGAAGAAAAGCTGGCGGACCGGTCCAATGAAATCGGGAAGAAGGTCATGGCCAAATTCCGCTCTTTCCAGAAAAAATACCCCTTCGTCGGGGACGTGCGGGGCCTGGGGGCCATGAATGGCATGGAAATCGTGGCCGACAAGAAGAATCCCAAGCCCAACGCGGACCTGACTAAGTCCATCGTCAAGCGATGCTACGACAAGGGCCTCATCATTCTCACCGCCGGAGGTTACGGCAACGTGATCCGCCACTTGGTGCCCCTGGTGATCACCGATGAGCAGCTCGACCGGGGCCTCAAAATTCTCGACGAAGCCATGGCGGAAAAGGTGGAATGAACGAAGAAAATCGGAAAGAGCATAAGGCAGAGCGTATATAGGGCAATCTTTGTAGGGATAGATTCAGCGGCAGGTTTGGTCAAGCCTGGTTGATAAAAAGAAAAAAGGAGGGTTCGCCATGAGCAGAAGATGCAGGTTGGTCCGGTTTTTGTTGCTTTTCGTGACCCTGGCCCTTTTCGCTTCGGGGCCGGTTTTGGCCGCAGCACCGCCCAAAGCCATTAAAATCGGCATTACCGCCCCTCTGACCGGCCCGGCGGCAGAGGCGGGGGTAGCCCTTAAGCAGGGATTCATCCTGGCCATGGAAGAATGGAACGCCAACGGCGGGGTCATGCTCAAGGAGTTCAACAAGAAGGTCCCTTTGGAAGTTCTCGTCGAAGATTGCCAGTCGAAACCAGAAGTGGGGGTGGCCATTGCCGAAAAATTGTTCACCCGCGATAAAGTGGACGTCCTTTTGGGGGATGCCTTCCACAGCTCGGTGACCATGGCCATCATGGAACTGGCGCCCAAATACGGAAAGCCGATCATGAGCGTGGAGCCGGTCAGCGAGGAAATTGCCAAGAAGATCGCCAGTAACCCCAAGCGATACTGGAACTTCTGGAAGGGAGACTGGGGCAGCACGGGCTATGCCGACTCGGTGTTTTCCACGTACCGGTTTATGGAAAGCAAAGGGCTTTTCAAATCCAAGACCAACAAGATCGCCTTTATCGTTGAAGACACGGATTATGGAAGGTCCAACGCCGATAAAACCAAAGAATTATTCGCGGGGATCGGGTTTCAGAGCGTGGCCATGGAAACCGTTCCCCTGGGATATACGGATTTTTACCCCCAACTCGGAAAACTAAAAAATCTCGGGCCGGATGTATTGATGTCCGTCTTCACTCCCCTTTCTTCCGGCGTAGCCCTGACCAAACAGTTTCAAGAGGTGGGCTTGAAAGCTTATCACCATGCGATTTATTACCCCTTGCGTCCGGAGTTCATCCCCCAGGCCGGGAAATCCGCGGACTTCCTCCTCTGGTCCACGCTGCTGGTGGACCCGGAGAATAATCCCAAGCACAAAGAATTTGGCGAGAAAATCAAGAAAAGGTGGAATGTGGTCGTAAACAGCGACCACGCTTCGGCTTATGACGGGCTGCACAACATTTTGGATTCGATCCAGCGGGCCGGGTCTCTGGACCCCAAGAAGATCGTGGACGCCCTTTCCAAGCTGGACCTGAAAGGAATCATGGGGCGGTACGTCTTCGAGCAGTCCAACCACCAGATCAAATATGGCGAAGATTTCGTTCCGGTCCCGGCGTGCCAAATCCAAGAGGGGAAGCACCGTGTCATCTGGCCTGCGAGCCTGGCCGCCGGCACCTTCCAGCTTCCTCCGTGGCTGAAATAAAGAAACTTTCGGGGACGCAGATTTCGCGGATTAATAAAAGAACCTAAAATCTAAGAACCATCAGATGCATTTTTTAAGCATGACGACATGAATTTCATCGCGGGGGTCATTCCGGGCTTAACCCGGAATCCAGTTTTTTTCTGGATTCCCGCTTTCGCGGAATGACACCTCTTCCTGGAGTTCAAGTCGCTGTGAATTGAATTGGCTTTAGGTTTGAATTTCCTTTTGGGCTTATCTGCGTAAGTCTGCGAGATCTGCGTCCCAATGAAAAAAACATGGAACAGAAAAAGAACGGTCTCCTGCTCGAAGGGCAGGGGGTGACCAAATACTTCGGCGGGCTGGCCGCGATCAATGACGTCTCTTTTTTTCTGAACCAGGGAGAAATCCTGGGCCTGATCGGACCGAACGGAGCCGGCAAAACAACCCTCTTTAACATCATCGCCGGAGTCTACAAACCCAATCAGGGAAAGGTCTTTTTC
>DASPRR010000478.1:0-6564 GCA_035624375.1 Thermodesulfobacteriota bacterium
CTCCGGAGAACCTCTCTTCAGTTCGCTGGACAAGTTTGAATCCGGGACGGGGTGGCCCAGCTTCACAAAACCCCTTGAGCCGGGAAACATCGTGGAGAAAGAGGACCACGGTTTTTTCATGACCCGCACTGAAGTGAAGAGCAAATACGGGCATTCCCATCTCGGCCATGTATTTCCCGACGGACCGGCGCCGACCGGGCTCCGGTATTGCATGAACTCCGCTTCCCTCCGTTTCATCCCTAAGGAAAACTTGGGAAAGGAAGGGTACGGGGAGTACGTGAAGCTGTTCCAGAAGCAGGAGAAAGTCGGGCAAGCCCACTGAGCTGAAGTCTGAGGAATCAACCCCCCCGCTCTTCTCTGACCGAGAGGGGCGGGGTTTTTTTATCGCCCAATAAGAATATTACAGGCGGCACATTTTTAACGGCACCATGCATCGTGCCCCTACGGGTAAGGGAAATCCATTTTTATCTACATGGCGGTAGAAGTAGGGCCATAAGCGCTATTCCGAAAGCCTCAAAAGCAGGCCGCTCTTCTTGGCCCTTCTAAGGGCCACTTTCATGAAGGATATTTCCAGGAGGAGATACAAGAGGAGCAGCATGTATCCTTTAGCCAGGGGATGGGAAAAGATGGGCTGGAAGCCGTAGAACTGGCGGAAGTATTCGAGCATATAGGTCAGGGGGATGAGCGCTGCCACCGGAACGACCCATTCGGGGAGGATTGAAACCGGGTAATAAATTCCGCAAACCAGGAGCATAAGGCTGACCAGGGACCAGGCGGCCACATCGGCCCGGTTTCCGAAGATCAGTACCAGAATACATACCAGGATTCCCACTGTGGAGGCGCAGAGAAAGAGTCCGAAAAGGAAGAGGGCCAGGTGCCCGATCCCCGGCACCCGGAAATCGAATTGGAAGAAGGCGTAACTGGCTCCCATGAGCAGAAAGAAGACCGCTGCCCCCCGGGCCATCCCCACGACGAGAGAGCCCAGGAGGAGGTGGCGGATTCCGACCGGGGCGATAAACCCGTGCTTGACCGCTTTGCTCCACACGTCGTACAGGAGCACATAGGCCACATCAAGCTGGCAGACCTGGATGGTGCCCATGGAGACGACGCCCACGAGGACGAAGGCCTTCATCTGCGGCTGCATGCCCGCAAACTCGGTGAGGAGGCCCACGGAAAAGAAGCCGACCACCGGCCAGAAGAGGATTTCGAACAGAGTGAAAACATTCCTCTTGGCCATGGTCCAGTTCTTGTAAATAAATGCCCGGGTCTTGATCAACTCATTGGGCAAAAGCGATGAATACATCTTCAAGGTCCGACTCCTGGATGCGAAGGTCATGAATGGCCACTTTGGCGCCGGTCAACCGATCGAGAATTTGGGAAAGCCGTTCCCGGTGGTCATCCACCAGGATCCGGCAGGAAGAGTCGCTGCATTGCAGGCCATAGATCCCGTCCAAACCCTCCAGGGAGGAAGAGGGCAAGGTCCCGCGAAAGGTGACTACGATCGTATCTCCCAGGCGCAGGTCCCGCTTCAAGTCCTGGGGCCTTCCCCGGGCCTTGATCATTCCTCCCCGGATAAAGGCCACCTCTTCGCAGAGAGCTTCGGCCTCCTTCATGTTATGGGTGGTCATTAAAATGGTCGTGCCTTTTTCGCGGTGCAGCTTCTGGACCAGCTCGCGGATGCGGCGGGCCACGTCCGGGTCAAGGCCCACCGTGGGCTCGTCCAGGAGAAGAAGTTCAGGATCATTCAAAAGGGCTTTGGCCAGAGATAGCTTTTGTTTGGTTCCGGTGGAGAGCTCTTCAAACCGCACCCGGGCAAAGGGAGAAAGGTCGAAAAGATGGAAGAGCTCTTCCAGTTTCTTTTGCCGATCGGTTTTGGAGAGACCGTAGAGCATGGAGTAGTACTCCAGGTTCTCCCTGACGGTTAAACTCCAGAGAAAGTTGGCATGGCCGGAGGAAAGATTGATCCTCCTGCGGAGTTCCATGGAGTCAGTGCGGACATCCCTGCCCAGGATCCGAACCTCTCCTTCCTCGGGGGTCAGGAGGTTGGAGAGGATGGAAAGGAAAGTGGTTTTGCCCGCACCGTTCGGGCCCAGGATCCCCCAAAAGACTCCGGCCGGGACGGTGAGGTTCACACCCTTCAGGGCTTCCACCCGCCTTTTCCGGAACCATCCGGAAACAAAAGTTTTCCGCAGCCCTTTGACTTCGACAGCGAAATTCAGATGCGCACCTTTCCTTTTGAATTTGTAAGCCAATTTATAGTAACATCATTTAGGTTCGTTTTTGAAAAATTTATCGATCTTATCAGGCGTCGAAAATACTATTTTCCCTAAGGAGACCGGCAGTGGCTAAATCAGATGCAATCGCAAAAATTCGGGCGCGGGAGGTGCTGAACTTCCGGGGCAACCCCACGGTGGAAGCTGAGGTTTTTCTGCAAGACGGCAGCTACGGGAAAGCTGCCGTGCCTGCGGGGATCAGCACCGGGCGCAGCGAGGCGGTGCAAGTGCTGGACGGCGACCCCAAGCGCTTTGATGGCAAGGGGGCTCTCCGTGCAGGGGAGAATGTTCGCAAGGTGATTGCGCCGGCACTGAAAGGGATGAAGGCCACCCGGCAGAAGGAAATCGATGAAAAGCTTATCGAGTTGGATGGAACCCCCGACAAGAGCAAGCTAGGGGCCAACGCGATCTTGGCGGTCTCCCTGGCTACAGCTTATGCCGCGGCGGACTACAAGAATCTTTCCTTGTTCCGTTATCTGGGAGGAAAAGGCCCTTTCCGTCTGCCCGTGCCAGTCTATGACATGCTTGCCGGGGGATCCCATGCCCAGAGCACGGTGGACTTGCAGGAATACCTGGTGATACCTTGCGGGGTCCCCGCTTTTCAGGATTCGATCCAGGCGGGATTCAATATTTACCGAGCCTTGAGAGAAGTGCTTCAGGCGAAGGGCCACAAAATCACGCAAGTGGGAGGCCCTCTGGCCCCGTCTCTGAAGTCCAACCGGGAGGGGGTGGAGGTCGTCGCCGAAGCTGTCGAAAGGGCGGGCTACAAGCTCGGCGAAGAAGTGTTTATCGGAATCGACGCCGCCACTTCCGAGCTTTATGAAGGCGGGAAGTATGTTTTAAAGGGCGAAGGCCGATCCCTCACCTCCAAGGAAATGATAGACCTGTGGGCGGAATGGGTAGCGTCTTATCCCATCGTGAGCATCGAAGACCCCCTGGCCGAGGAAGATTGGGAAGGCTGGCAGGAGGTGACGAAGAGGATTGGAAGCCAAGTTCAACTGGTCGGAGACGACCTCTTCGCCACCAACCCGGCCCGCATCCGCAAGGGGATCGAGTTGAAAGCGGCCAACGCCGTGCTCATCAAACCAAACCAGATCGGAACCTTGACCGAAACACTCGAAGCCATTCGGATTACTAAAAAGGCGGGATGGGGAGCCATGCTTAGCTCCCGTTCAGGGGAGACGGAAGATACGACTATTTGCGATCTTTCCGTACTGGACGGCGCCGGACAGATCAAGACCGGCCCTCCCAACCTGCAATACATCGTCAAGTTCAACCGCCTGCTTCGCATTGCGGAAGAGTTCGGAAGAAGGGCGAAATACGCAGGGCACGGAGCGATTAAAGCCTTAAAAAAATAGTTTCGGGTTCCGAGTTTCGGGTTTCAGGTTTAAAGGCCAAAATTGCTTTGGAGAGGTAGCTGCTCTTAAGCTAAAACTCGAGACCCGAGACCCGAAACTTGTTGCTTTGGAGTTTTGCGTATTCATGGAAACCAGAATCCAAAACATGCCCACTCTTCTTTCCACGGGAAATATCCCCGGCCGGAAGGCCATGGTCCAGATTCTGGAAGCGGGCCTGCAGGCCGCGAACCCTTACCACAACGCCCGCAGGCTCATCCGTGTCGAAGGCGGAAAACTGGTTGTCGGCAACCCGGAATTTGAACCCACCGGGTCTCCCCGAACCGGCGACGAGGTCTATGACTTATCCAGAGTCCGAAATATCTACGTGGTAGGAGCCGGCAAGGGTATCCAGAATGTGGCCAGGGCCATCGAGGAAGTGTTGGGGGATCGGCTTACCGGCGGGCACGTGATCGACAAGAAGGGCCATCCCATAATATTGAAAAAAATCGGTGTTACCCTGGGAGGGCATCCTGCGCCGGATGAAGATTGTCTTCGGGGGTGCGAGAAAATTCTGGAGTTCGCCAAAGGCCTAACCGATCAGGACCTGGTTTTCACCTGCGTGGCCAACGGCGTCTCTTCTCTTCTGACCTTGCCCGCCCATGATTTAACCCTGGAGGACCTTCGCCAGACCACATTGGTCACCCAGATCGAGCGGGGGATGACTACGAGAGAACTGAGCCCGATCCGGAATCACCTGGACCGGATGAAAGGAGGGCGGGTCTCCCGCTATTTCCATCCGGCAAAGATGATCCATATTCTGGCCATCGATCCCGGCGATTATGAACAGCGGATGTACCACAATTACTGGCTCCATACCCTGCCGGACAGCACGACCTTCCAGGACGCCGTTGAGAGTCTGAGAAGATACGATGCCTGGGATGCTATCCCCGAAGCGGTCCGCAGACATCTGGAAAGAGCGGACCCGGGGGAGGAGACTTTGAAAGCCAGGGACTTTGCAAGGATGTCTTTCCGCATTTTCGGCCTCATGCCCGGAGACTGGCAGAGCGGGAAGTTACTACCGGCCATGAAGAAGGCTGAGGAACTGGGATTCAAAGCTTTTTTACTGGCCGATCAACTGATAGAGATCGAAGCCAGCCAGGCTGCCATTTACATGGCTTCCATGGCTAACACCATCGAAAGAAGCGGTCGGCCCTTCGAGCCTCCCTGTGTCCTTTTCTCCAGCGGGGAGCTAGTCGTGACCGTAGGAAAGGAAAAGGGGATCGGAGGGAGAAACCAGGAATTCGCCCTCTCAGCGGCTCTAAGGATCGAAGGGAGCGAAAGAATCGTCATCGCCTCGGTGGATACGGATGGTACCGACGGACCCGGCTTTCAGTTTTCCCACGGGGAAAAAGAAATTCCGTGCCTTTCCGGAGGGATTGTGGATGGCTGGACAGGAGATGAAGCCAAGAGGAAAGGTGTGGATATAATCGGAGAATTGAAACACCACAATACAACTCCTGCCTTGTGGAAATTGAACAGCGGGGTCGTGGTTTCCCCAAACATAAGCGTCATAGATTTAACCGCGGCTTTGATCTTGGGACCAAGCAAGAAATAAATTTCGAATTCCGGGTTTCAAGTTTAAGGTCCTGCCCACCCACAATACCTTCCTTCCCGGGTCATTTTAATAACCCGGCGAAAGTTATTGGGTTTTATTCCTTTTCTTCCAGCCAGTTGGGTCAGCAACTATTTCTGGAACCTCCCGGGGTCTTTGCTCATCTAAACAAGCAAGAAAGCAGTATTTCCTGCCAAAGGGATTCGGCAAAGGACCAGGCGGAGCAGAAAGCGCAGTTCGGAATGGGTGATCAGACAATTAGGTTATTTGGGTGTAATGAAGGTAGATAGAAGCGAGAGAGTTCATTGACCAAAGGGGGTGAGTAGAATGAAAAAATTCTGGCTATTGGGAATGATGGCTCTTCCGCTGGCCTTTTGGGCTCTTATGGCTTCGGGAGCCATGGCGCAAGATGAGTCGCTATACAAAGGACACGAATCCGAAGAGATGGGCCCCGCAACTTCTTCGCATGAATACGAGGGCGAGGAGATGACTCCAGCGGTTCCAGGCCAAGACCAATGGAACGATGAGGAGATGACCCCTTCCGGTTCCTTACCCAAGGAAGGGAGTGAAGAGATGACCCCGGCGGGTTCGGGATTCAAAGAAGAGGAGTATGACAGTTTTAGATTTGCTCCCTACCGGATTCCGGCAAACAGCCAACCTGGTTCACCTTATTAAGAATAGGGTTGGTTCTCTGGGCGGACAAGAGGAAGCACACCCGAGTTGGGTGTGCTTCTTTTTTTTTTCGAGGCTCCTTTTTTGCGGGGGGACATTTGAAGTTTTCACGGATAGTGCTAATATCTCATTAAATGGCTGGGGAAACTCCCTGGGGCACGGTCACTACCGGGAACCCACGAAATCCGTAGAGGTGTTCTGTTCTCGCTGGAGTCATCGCCAGAAAGGAAAGGGTTTTGTTGGCAAACTGCTAAAGTTCAACGAAGGGTATTCCCGATTTCTTCGGCGAGTTCTTAATCATAATCGCAGCGGAGAAAAATGCAGATGGGAAGAAGATTTTTTGTATCTATATTCGTATTTTTTTTATTGCTGGGAGGCCTCAGGGAAGGAGAAGGCGAGGAGAAGGAGAGTTTTTACTCCAAATCCAACCGGCTTATCATCAGGTTAGAGCACGTCGAAAAAGCTGCCGCCGAAGGCCCCGGCAAGGTTAAAGAGCAAAACAAATCCGATGGAACGGCCTTCTTCGTCCAGTGGGCGGATGAGTTGTATGTAGTCACCGCCAGGCATGTGACTGAAAAGGGATACGATCTGCGTGCCACGGTCCGGATTAAGGACCTCAGAACCGGGGCCATCAAGGTGGCTTTTCTGAACCTTCCCCGGAAACATTGGG
>DASPRR010000506.1:0-14480 GCA_035624375.1 Thermodesulfobacteriota bacterium
CCCTCGTGGTCGGAGGACGCGTTTGGTTTAAACCCAATGGGCAAATCGACAACGACTACGTGATGATGCAAAACCTCCCGGGAGCAAAAGTTTCCTTAATCTATCCCCCGGAGGTGGCCACGGCGAAAGCCATCGTGCCCATTCCCAAGAAATAGAAAGACCCGTCCATCCTCTTGGGAGAATTCGAGCGAGGGAAAATGCACATAGACCTCCCCGCCCTAATAGTCAGCGCGATTCTACTGGCCGGGTTGTATGCCACCATGTCTTACGGCCTGGCCTTGATCTACGGCGTCATGAAAATCGTAAACCTGGCCCATGCCGGGGTGATGATGTGGGGCGCCTACCTCGCTTTCATCTTCATCGTAAATCTGGGAATGAATCCCTTCTTAGCCCCCGTTCTGATTGTTCCCACCTTCTTTTTCCTGGGAATCCTACTGCAGCGTTATATCGTCAGCCGGATCATGTCGGCTCCCCCCATCTCTTCTCTCCTCCTTCTCTTCGGAGTCTGGCTCATCATGCAGAATATCTCTTACCTCATCTTCTCCGGGGATACGAGGGCGATTACCACCCCATACACCCTTTCCACCTTCCTGGTCGGAGGGATTTCCATCTCCGTCAACCGTCTGGTGGTATTTGGCGTGGGGATTTTAGCCTTGGTCAGCCTCCGGCAATTCCTAGGGCACACCTACCTGGGGAAAGCCATCCGGGCTACAGCCCAGGATGGGGAGGCGAGCAAACTGGTGGGAATCAACACTCAATGGGTCATGGAGATGGCCTTCGGGATCGGGATTGCTCTAGCCAGCCTGGCCGGGTCCCTCATGGCCCTGATTTTTGCCTTCGATCCCGACTTCGGAAGGTCCCATCTCTTGAAGGGATTCTGTATCGTCGTCCTAGGCGGCCTGGAAAGCATGGTTGGAGTTGCTCTGGGTTCATTGGTCTTGGCGATCGCCGAGGCTCTAAGCGTACTCTGGATTATGCCGGCGATGCAAGACTTCGTCAGTTTCGCCATCCTGGTGATCGTTCTGGTAGTGATGCCCGGCGGGATGCTGGGCCTGCTGCAAAAATTTTTGAAAACCTGAATTTCCAAGGAGCCCCGGGAGAGGAAAATTGTCCCGCGCCTGGAAGATGGGGATGAGTTTATTGGGTTTGGCCTTCCTTGTCTGGATCCCTTTCTCCGGGATCGGGGGGGGATACCTTCAGACTCTCGGGTTTTTGACTTTCCTCTACGTAACTCTGAGTACCGCCTGGAATATCATGGGGGGCTATACAGGTCAAATCTCCTTCGGCCATGCGACTTTTTACGGTCTGGGAGCTTATACCACAAGCATCCTGACTCTCCGGGGCCTAAACCCGTTCCTGACCATTCCCTTGGCCGGCATCGTGGCTTCCTTGTACGGGTTGTTATGGGGGTATCCCTGTTTGCGCCTGAGGGGCCAATACTTCGCCATCGCCACCATCGGCGTGGGGGAGGCGACCCGGTTGTTAATGCTCAACATGGATGACCTGATCAAAAACAACGACTGGCTTAAAGGATTCTTGCACGATGGCGTCCTCACCGGAGGAGCCACCGGGCTCATGTTGCCCACACCCCCGGATATCCGTTCTTATGCCTTGGGCTTTTATTATGGAGCCATGGGCATTATGTTTGCCGCCCTGCTGGTCTCCTGGAAAGTGAAGACCAGCAAGTTTGGCTTGGGACTCCTGGCCATCAACATGGATATCGACGCCGCGGAAACATTGGGGGTCAGGACCGCTTACTATAAGAATCTAGCCCTCATGCTGAGCGCTCTCATGGTGGGCATCTGCGGGAGCATCTATTCCCAGTATGTATTCTACATCGATCCGCAGACGGTATTCGGCTTTCCCATGAGCATTGCCATGGTCCTGATGCCCACTATCGGCGGCATAGGGACTCTATTAGGTCCGGTATTGGGAGCGGTCGTTTACGTTGTGGTCCAGGACCAGATCCTAACCGCCAACTTGGAATTCGGGGATTTCAAACTCTCTCTGAGCAGCTTGCACCTCCTGATCTATGGAGGTCTATTGGTGGTCATCGTCCTCTTTGAGCCCAAGGGAATTCTGGGCCTGCAAAAGCGACTGGCCAGGAAATGGGCCAAACGGAAAGAAGATAGCCGAGAAAGGGATGATAATGCAGCCCGGGTCAGATGAGGTTTATCGCTAATGGCGGTGATCATCGAAGGAAAGAATGTCAGTAAATATTTCGGCGGACTGATAGCGGTGAATGATGTTTCTTTCCAGGTTCATCAAGGGGAAATCTTGGGTCTCATCGGCCCCAATGGTGCCGGCAAGACAACTCTTTTTCGCTGTCTTACCGGGGTCTATCCTGTTACCAACGGGAGGATTTCCTTTCGCGGCGAGGAGATCACCAAATTAAGCCCTCATGCCATCTGCGTACGGGGCATCACCAATACGCACCAGGTGGTGAAACCTTTTCCCGACATGACCGTCCTGGACAACGTTCGCGTGGGAGCTTTCTTCGGCCGGGGCTGGGTGCGGGGAGAAGTGAAAGATGCAGCTCGAGAGGCCTCTCGCGTTCTGGAGTTCACCGGGCTGCTGCCCAAAGCGAATTTTCAGGCCCGCAACCTGACTTTGCCGGACCGGAAACGTCTGGAGGTGGCGCGAGCGCTGGCGACCCGTCCTGAGGTATTACTGCTGGATGAAGTGGTTGCCGGGCTCAATCCCACGGAGACGGACATGATGATTCGCCTCATCCGGCAGATGCGGGACAACGGAATTACCATTCTGATGGTGGAACACGTCATGCGGGCAGTCCTGGGAGTGAGCGATCGGGTCATGGTCCTCAATTTTGGCCAAAAAATAGCCGAGGGGACCCCCCAGGAGGTATCGGCCAATCCTCAGGTGATCGAAGCTTACCTGGGAAAGGGGTTCGGCGCGACCTGACGGTCCGGGAGAAGGTCCGCCATGGGATCACCCGGGATCGAGTGAGATCCTTGCGGGGAATGAAACAGTATGCTCCGAGTAGAAAGAATCAACGTATTTTACGATGACGCTCAGGCCTTATGGGATGTCTCTTTCGCTGTAAACCGAGGAGAAATCGTTACCCTGGTGGGTTCGAATGGGGCCGGCAAGAGCACGACCCTGAAAGCCCTCTCCGGGCTGGTACCCCCCATTTCCGGCGAGATTCTTTTCGATGGGAGCCGCATCGATCGTCTGCCGGCTCACCGCATCGTTGAGATGGGTATAGCCCACATCCCGGAAGGGCGGCGCTTATGGCCCGGCCTGACGGTACGGGAGAATTTAGAACTAGGAGCTTACTCCCGCGTGGCTCGCGCTGCTAGGGGAGACACAATGGCCGGAGTATTTCAGCTCTTCCCCCGTTTGGATGAGCGGAAAAACCAATTGGCGGGGACTCTTTCCGGAGGAGAGCAGCAGATGTTGGCCATCGGGAGGGGGCTCCTTTCCAAACCCCAATTGCTCGTTCTGGATGAGCCCTCTTTAGGCCTGGCCCCCTTATTGGTCAACGATATCTTTGGAACCATCCAGAAGATCAACCGGCAAGGTGTAACCGTCCTGCTGGTTGAACAGAATGTGAACTATGCTCTAGTCATTTCCCATCGGGGATACGTTCTCGAGACGGGCCGGATTGTGCTCCATGGACCGGGGAAAGAATTACTCGCCAACGAACACGTAAAGACCGCTTACCTGGGCCTCTAACTCTAACCCCTTACGGCTGCCTCTTGCGGGCGTTCCTCAGAGGATTCAGCCTTTCCACTGCCCCTTTTTTTCAGGGTTGGGCAATTTCCCGGCTCAACTTCCTGGTCCCGAATAAGAAGGGAATTGCCCGTATCGCTGGGGGCAATACAGCACTGGGAAGAAGCGGATAAGAGTATCCCCAGAGTGGGGGTTGTGGCCTTCCGTCCGGCGGAATAAGGATTCATCCCCCGGGAACCGTTCGGGCGGAAGGCCTCTCAGGAGTTTCTGGCCGGGCAAAGTCTCGGCGTCACTTCCTGGCCATCAGCCTGTCGAATTCTTCCACGCTTACTGCCGGATAGGTGGAGAAGCCGATTCCGGTCATTTTACTCAGGGCCACCGAAGCCTTCATGGCTTGTCCTACCCCCGGAAAATTCAGGATAAAAACAATATCCTTTTCTCCGAGAAGGGCATACATCGCCTCGACCCTGCCCCCATATTTCTTGACCAGGTTGGCAGCATCCTTGGTGCGCTTGGCGCTGATCTTCTTCACCGCCTCCGCTGAATACTTACCGAACATCAAAAACGTAGCCATGGTAATTCCTCCTTTCGAGGTTTTCTTTTGCCCCCCTTCATAAATGGGGGGATTTCTGGATTTGCCCAGATTTGAGGAATAACACCTTCTTGACGACCTTCCCGTAATTTAGAAATCCGTCTTCATAAAAGAAAATGGGATGAATCCCTTCGGATCAGTTTCAGCCACGATTTTGCCCTTCCGCATGGAGTTGTGGCCGATAGTGTAAAATGCCCCCAGGACTCTTACCGGCTCCACTTCAGCCCAGGGATCAAATTCGGACCGGTGTAACTTCAGCTCCACCTCTCCAATCTCGATGGCCCGTGGACGGAATTCCACCTCCTCCCGCATGAGCCTCGGAGGATAATCAAATCCGTCTCCTTCGGGAGCCATAAAATATTTGAAATTAAAGGTAATCACCACCAGGCTGGCGCCGAAGCGAAACGTCTCCATGAGGACATTCTGCGCCTCAGGAAAATTGAGTTGTCCGGTCATCCTGGCTTTCACTTCAAAAAAGATTTGTCCATGCCGTTCGGTCAACCCTTCGATTTCCTTCCCTTGGCGGCGGAACTGAATATTCGCCATTTTCTTGGGATACCCGAAGACTTCCCGCCCGAGGACCAGGGCCATATCATTGGTCACGGGCATGGCCAGGCAATAGTTTCCCTCCTCCCCGCTGAATTCTGCCCTTAGAAAAAGGGCGCTCTCCAGGTAGCTGACGCCGAAGTTAGTTCGGGGATAGTTGGCGACAAAGGCCAGGGCAATGGGTCTCTTTCCTGGTTTGAGCGGAGGGGGAAGGAGCCGTTTGACGACTTCCGGCTTTGTCTCCCAGACCACAGTCAGCATCTCCGCATCGTAGAAATCATAGGTTTCCCGGTAGACCTTGGCAAGTTCATCGGAAGTCTTCACGTATCCCATTTTTACTCCTCCTTCTTTCTTTCCCAAAATACGACTAAACTGCAAAGCCCGCAGAGACCCAAGGGATTCATCTTGCAAAAAAGGAAAAATGAGAAAAACGGTTTATTCCCCAGTAGTCTCTGTAGTTTCTGCGGTTTATATTTTTTCTTTAATCCGCAATTTTTCAGACCTCTCCCCTCACCTTCGCGCTCATCAATCGATCCGCTCCCCCCAAGGATAACACTTCGTTAGTCCCGTCTTCAATCATCGCCGCCCGGGTATCCCGGAAAATCTTTTCCACATAGTAATCCTTGCAGAGGCCGTATCCCCCGTAGACCTGGATCGCCTCGCTGGCCACCCGAAAAGCCGTCTCGGTGGAAAGGACCTTGGCCGCCATGGCGTAGTGGACCGCCGGAAGCTGCAGTTTCTTCAGGAGACCTCCATTGTAAACGGCTACCCGCCGGGCGAGTGAGCGTGCTGCTTCAACCGATACAAACATGTCAAAGAGCTTCAGTTTCACAGCCTGATGCTTGCAGATCGGCTGCCCGCCCTGCACCCTCGTCCTGGCATATTTTATGGCCTCTTCGAGAGCAGCCTGGGCCGTTCCGGCAAAGCAAAGCCCCATCAGTCCGTTGGCCAGCGCCAGCTGGGCATGGGACATGAACTTGAAGCCCATGGGTTCCTGGGCAATCATCATGCTTTTGGGAACGCGCACGTTGTCGAAAAAGATTTCTCCCTGGTTCAACGCCCGCTGCCCGAGCTTATTCAGAGGTTTTCCCCGGAAGACCCCCGGCAGGTTGAGGGGAACGACCGCGATTCCTCCCCCTTCCATGCCGATGGATGGATTTAGGGATACCCAGAGGGCCGCATGAGTGGCAATGGAGCCGTTGCTAACCCACGAAGACTTCTGGCCATTGATGAGGTAGTGGTCGCCGTCCGGGACGGCCCTGACTTGGGGGACGATCTTGGGGTTTTTTCCTTCTTCAACGTCCAGGAGAATCCAGTCCGACCCATGGTCCGGTTCGGTTATCGCCCAGCACCCAATCATCCTCGCATCTGTATCTTCGCAGAATTTTCGGGTCAGGTCGCGCACTTCAGACTCCGGAGAAAGCTGGGCATAGGCAAAAGGAGTGACCGATACAGCCAGGCTCACGGCCAGGTCAGGAGCGGCCCAGCCCATCTCCTCGCTGATCAGGGACATACTCAGGATATCCAGCTCCAGCCCCCCGACGGCTTTGGGGAAAGGCATTTTGTGGTAGCCCAGCTCTTGGGTTCTGCGGAATACGTCCCAGAGGATGGAATTATGGGCAATCACTTCTTGGGGATCGGAAAGCTTATCCAGCGCGATGGAGGCGGGCCTCCAGACTCCCTCCAAAAATTTCCGCGCTGCATCCCGCAGGGCGATATGCTCCTCGGTCAGGTCCACATTCAATTCCCGAATCCCCATGACTTTCTCCTATCGGGATCTTTATCGGACTTTCTCATAAATCCTGGGCATGTTTCGGAAACCCACTTCTTTGGGTGGATGACATCATCGATGGTCGGCATTTTCCTCTCCTCTCTGATGCTGGGAGGAGGAAAACCAAAAAGCTCCAAGGAAATGCAAAATCCTCCTTGGAGCCTTCACCTGGATACCCCTCTGCAAATTGATTTTCATGACCTACGTCAGAGAGTTAAGGGTTGGGCTGTTGGGCTGAGTCAGAACGGGTGGTGAATACGATGAATGAAAATTAAAGGAAAAAAGAGAACTTGTCAAGCAGAAAGAATTCAACTCCCGGACTTGTTGCAGGGGAAGACTCCTTTTGACTCCCGTCTGTTGCCGACGAGTTCATTCCTTGATTTTCCTGGATTCGAATAATTTGACGATTTCCGTCTTTCCCTCCTTTTTTGCTTTGACATAAGGAGTCAGCCCGTCTCTCCCTTTGAGGTTCGTTTTCGCTCCTTCATCCAGAAGTAGTTTTATGGCTTCCATATTATTGGCCCAGACGGCATCGTGAAGGGGGGTGTAACCATTTTGGGTCCCCTGGGCATTGATATCGAAGTGATGCTGCAAAAGGAGTTTCACAATCTCCATGTTTTTCTGGAACATGGCGGCGTGGAGCGCCGTCCCTCCGAAGGAATCTCGCTCATCCGGTTTTACCCCTTTTTGGAGAAGTTCCCTCACTTTGTCTATATCCCCGTGATAGGCTGCCTGGTGAATTTCCGCGCCTTGACCAAAGGCGAAATTAGACAGGAAAAGAAAGAATAAAAGGAACGTCGCTTTCCTCATATTTCTAACCCCTTTCCTCCCAAGAAGAGGTGCGAGAAATGTTTTTGGCCGGGGAAAGGATGAGAAGTTTACAGATAATCATAGTAATTGGTGCGGATGTAGGCGAAATTGCGCTGGATATTTTTCTTTCCCTTGATGACCTCTCCATGCCCCGCCAAGAGCCATTCGGCGTCCAGCTTCGCCAAGCGTTCGATGGACTCCCGCAGCAGCATCCCATCCCCTCCCGGAAAATCGGTCCGGCCGACCCCCATGGGGAATACCACATCACCGGTGAATAGAGCCTTTCTCTCCGGCCAGTAGATGCTAATGGACCCAGGGGAATGGCCGGGGGTGTGAAGGATTTGGAAGGTCTTGGAGCCCACTTTTAGCTCCCCTTCCTTGAGGTAAAAGCTTATCTTCAGCTCGGGCATCTCCCCGCCCATGGCGCGGTAAAATTGACTGCCGATTTCATTCAGGAATTTCTCTTCCTCCTCGTGGATGGCAACCTGAACCCCGCCGCGAGCGAAAGTTTGGGTACCCTCAAAATGGTCCGGATGGCCGTGGGTGGCGATGATGAGGCGGATGTCTTCAAACCGGTTCCCGTCTTTCTCCATCTGTTTGATGAGATTCTTCACCAGATGCTGATGGCCCGGGTCGATGATTATCGGGATGTCTCCCCCGATGACGTAGCTGTTACAGTTGTTCTCCATGGAGCTCTTCCAGGTATAGGCATAGAGGTCGGAATCGACTTTCATAACCATCCCTTCCTTAGAGGTGAATCCTCAATCAGTTGGTCTGTGGATCCTGCCCTTTTGGTTCTTTCATTCCGAATTCCGATTTTATATTATTATCTTTTCGTCGCTTTTTCCAGAAGTTCCTCGATGGTCGGGGGCAAGAGGGGAAGGGGATTCAAGGGGCGGCTATTGTGACGCAGTTCGAAATGCAAGTGCGGTCCGGTGGACCTTCCCGTGCTGCCTACCCCCCCGATCGATTGCCCCTGGCGCACGGCCTCCCCTTCATTGGCCATGATCACGTTGAGATGGCCATAGATGGTTAAAAAGCCCTGATCATGCCGGAGGAAAACGACCTTGCCGTAGCCCGTCTGGGTATTCCTGGCCAGAATCACCTCCCCGTCCATGGCCGCTTTCACCTCCTGGTAGGAGGGAGAACGGATGTCAATCCCGCCGTGGAATCTTTTTCCCCTGGGCCCGAAGGGAGAGGTAATTTTCCCCTGGATGGGCCAGATAATGTCCAGCTCTTTTCCCCACCAGGGAGGCTTTTCCGAGTCTTGCGTCGCCTTGTTGTACTCTGAAAGGGGCGGAAGAGGAGCGGGTGGTTCCCCTGTATCCAAGGATTCTTCCAACTTCTTTTTCTCCGATGGGGAAAGGGGAATATAGGGTTCCACCGGCAGAACCGCCTTGGCCCCCGGGATGAACAATTTCTGGCCGACCTTGACCGCCGACGGAGAAGAGAGCTTGTTGGCCTCCATCAGCCTGGCAATGGGGACTTTATACGCCTGGCTGATCCTGTACAGGGTGACTCCCTTGGTCACAATGTGGTAAACGCCCTCCTTTTTCCGGGCGATTCCTGGCGGGCTGGAGAGAAACGTGAAAAGAGAGAAGAAAAACACGAAGACAACAAACCCTCTGCCGCAGCGGAATATTCTGGGGGGAGTGAAAATGATCTCCGGAAACTTTTTCTCCATCTTGAGAAAATAAAATAACAGGGGAAAGAGAGGAATGCAACTCCATAAAAAGATCGACAAAGGGCAGGAGGTCAGGTTCCCAGATAGGCCAGGCGTATGGTCTCGCTGGAAAGCAGCTCAGAAGCCGAGCCGTGCAGGGTTATCCGACCTGTCTCTAGAACAAAACCATGATGGGCGATGCTCAGGGCCATTTCCGCATTTTGTTCCACCAGGAGAATGGTCACCCCCGAATGGTTGATCTCCCCGATGATCTTGGCAATCTCCTCGACCATGAGCGGAGCGAGCCCGAGGGAAGGCTCGTCCAGAAGAATGAGCTTGGGCCGAGCCATGAGGCCCCGCCCAATGGCCAGCATCTGCTGCTCCCCTCCGCTCATGCTCCCGGCTTCCTGCCTCCTGCGCTCGCGGAGGACGGGGAAATGCTCAAAGATTCTTTCCAGGTCCTGCTGCAAAGCAGCTCTGGAGTCTGAACGGAGGTAAGCGCCCACTTCCAGGTTTTCCAGGACGCTCATACGGGGAAAAAGCTTCCGGCCCTCCGGGACCTGGACAATCCCCAAGGCGACTACCTCCCGGGGAGTGCTCCGATGGATGGGCTCTCCCTGGAAGAGGACCTCCCCCGATAAGGGGCGAAGCAGTCCGGATATGGTCTTTAAGGTGGTGGACTTGCCGGCACCGTTGGCTCCTAGGAGAGCGACGATAGTCCCTTCCACTACTTCCAGGCTGGCTCCCCGGAGAGCTTCGATCCTCCCAATGCGTACCACTAAATCACGAACGTTGAGCAGCATAGCGTTTAGTTCCAAGGTAAGCCTTGATCACTTCCGGGTGCCGGCTCACTTCGGCAAAGGTTCCTTCCGCGATCTTGCGGCCGAAGTTGAGCACCGCGATCTTTTCACAGAGTTCCATCACAATTCGGACATTGTGTTCCACCAGCATGATGGTGATCTTTTCCTCCCGGACCTGCTGGATCCGGGCCATCATCTCACGGCTTTCCTCCGCGGAGAGCCCGGAAAAGGGCTCGTCCAGCAGAAGCATCTTCGGGCTGCTGGCCAGGGCAACAGCCAGTTCCAGGATTCGCTGGTGTCCGAGGGGAAGATTCCGGGCTACCTCATCCCTCAGCCGATCGATCCCCAGGAAACGCAAAAGGTCCAAAGCCCGTTCCCGCTGGGCCCTCTCGGTCTCTCCGGCCCGCCGGGTATTCCATAGCGTCGCCAGGGGATTGATCCGGAAAACTCCGTAGGTGCCCAGAAGAACATTCTCCAAGACAGTGAAAGACTGGAAGAGGGCGGTAATCTGAAAAGTCCGAGCCAGTCCCAGGCGGGGGAGGGCATAAGAAGGCATTCCGGTGATATCGGCCCCGGAAAAATGGACTTTTCCACGGGTGGGGGGCAGGACCCCGGAAATCAGGTTGAACACCGTAGTCTTTCCCGCCCCGTTGGGGCCGATCAACCCAAAAAACTCCCCCGGCCGCACCGCAAGGTTGAAATCAGAGATGGCGGCCAACCCCCCAAAGTGACGGGTCAATCCTTGGACCTCCAGAATGTGATTAAAGACTTTCCCCTTTTCCTCAAACACGAGCGGAAGCTTCCTTCCTTTTCTTGAACCACCCCGAAAAATACGGGCCCAGAGAAACCAACCCTCCTGGGGAAAAAAGCATCACCACCGCCAGCATCGTCCCATAAACAACCGACTGCAGGGGGCCGACGGCCCGGATGAACTCGGAAAGGACAGTCAGGACCACGCTTCCCAGGATCGGCCCGGCAAAAGCGGCCACCCCGCCCACAATCATGTAAATCTGGGTGTAGATGGATTGCCAGATGGTGAAGTCCGTCGGAGAGATAAACCCGATGTAATGGGCATACACCGCTCCCGCCACCCCGGCAAAGAATGAACTGACGGCGAAAGCGAAGAGCTTGTAATGGGTGGTCTGGATTCCCACGCACCTGGACCTCAGCTCCGTATCCCGGATGGCCAGCCAGATTCTCCCCACTCGGGATTGCTCGAAGCGGAAGAGAATGATCAAGCTGAGCCATAATAAGATCGAAGCAAAATAGGCATAGGCCAATTTCCCGGCGGGAATTCCTTCGGGACGGGGAATTCCCAGGAGTCCGCTTGGCCCTCCCGTGAACTCGCGCCAGCGGGTCGCAATGAGGAAGAAGACCTCGTTGAAAGCAAAAGTGACCAAGACGAAATAGATCCCCGTAAGCCGCAAGGCCGGGTATCCTAAGACCACGGAAACAACCACCGACAGCCCACCCCCGGCCAGCATTCCCAGCCACGGACTCAGGCCGATTTCCTTGGCCAGGAGGGCGGAGGTATAGGCTCCGATCCCCATGAAGGCCGCATGTCCGCAGGAGAGAAGGCCCACGTTCCACAGCACCCGCAGGCTCGCCGCCAGAATGATGTTAAGGCAGGTCATGATGTAAACATGAAGCCAGTAGGGGTCTCCGATCAGGATCGGGAGACCGGCAAGGACCGCGGCGACAATAAGGAAGGGAGGAAGACTCATTTCACATCCGATACGGCAAGAGGCCCGATGGTCTCACCAGGAGGATACCGACGAGGATTACAAAACTGAAGATGCTGGCGATCGTAGGATCAAAGATGCTTCCGGCAATGCTTTCGATGAACCCGATGATGAACCCCCCTGCCAGGGTTCCGGTCACGCTCCCCATGCCTCCCAGGACGATAATGACCAGTCCTTTGAGCAAGGGGGTGTGGCCGATGTTGGGGTCGATCACCAGCATGGGAGAAACCAAGAAGGCGGCGGCGGCGCTTAAGGCAAAGCTGACCACGAAGACCAGACGGCATATCTTGGTGATCTCGATCCCGTGGAGGATCGCCGCCTCCCGGTCCTGCTCCACCGCCCGGATGGCTTTCCCCGCTTTCGTGTGACGGATAAAGATAAAAAGGCCCACGATCAATAAAAGGCCCCCGACGATGACCACCAGGCGTTCGTAAGATATGGAGGCGCCCCAGAATTTCAACAGCCCCCGGAAGGGCGAGGAGACCGCCTTGGAGATGATGCCAAAGCGCAGCCAGACGGCTCCCTCGATGGCCAGAAGAAGTCCCAAAGACATGACCAGGCTGGGAAGGAACTGCCCGAGGAGACGGCGGAAGAGAAATCGTTCCATCAAAATCCCGAGGCCGGCCGTGCCGGCGATGGCCAGAGCCCCCGAAGAAAAATAGTCCAGGCCCAGTTCCTCGCAGAGGATGTAGAGTAGCATGGCCGAAAGCATGTACACCGTTCCCTGGGCGAAGTTCACGATGTGCATGATCCCCATGATGAGGTTCAATCCCAGTGCCACGAGGATGTAGTAACAGGAGAGAACCACTCCGTTGGTGAAGACCTGCATGTAAAAAGGAAAGGAGTCCATTACCATTCTCTGAAATCCCCCCACTCCTCTTTGCAGGGAGACTGTATCGTAAGTCCGTTCATGGTTCGACAGGCCTGTCCTGAGCGAAGTCGAAGGGCTCACCACGAACGGACCACGGCACATTTGAAGTCAATTGCTTAGCCGTTCGTCGTGAGTCCGTCGATTCCTCATTTGTCCTGAGCCCATCGACTTACCGTTCCCCCTGAGCCTTCGGCGTGAGCTCAGTCGAACGCTTGTCGAAGGGTGAGGGGTTCGCCAAGGACAGGCGTGCCGAAGGACGAATGGCGAATTGCCGCACAGTCTTGAGGGTCAGAGGGGATTTATACAAGGTCTTTTCAGCTTTTAATAACCTTCCGGCATGCCCCCCCGGTGAAGTTCCACTAGCTTTTTCTGCTTGGTGTCATAGGTGGTCAGAGGCACCGGGAAGAGGAATTGGCAGTCAATGCCGTAATAAGATTTTCCGCCGATCCTCGTGCGCCCAAATACTCCGTCGATTTGCACCTTGGGCATGGCATCCCTTACCGCCGTGGAGTCCACACTTCCAGCCATCTCGATGGCCTTTTTGAGTACATAGCCTACATCCGAATTTCTCCAGACAATCGGGTCGAATTTCTGTTTATATTTTCCCTCATACTGTTTGGCCACCTTGGTGGCGATCGGGCTAGGATCGGTGGCATAAATGCCGTAGAAGAGGACCCCGTCCATGAACCCGGCCGCCACTTTTTCAAAGGTGGGGATGGATTGGGAGTAGCTGAAGATCATCACCCCGGTATACCCCAGCTCTTTGGCTTGTTTGCAGGCCAGGGGTCCGTCCGAACCGGCCCAGGCTCCGAAGTCGATGGCCTGAGGTTTCTTGGCGATCAGTTTGGTCAGCATGGGGGTGAAATCGGCGGTTCCGCGGGGAGCGAAGGATTTGTCGGTAATGGCCAGGCCGAGCTTCTTGGCCACAATTTCCGCATCCTCGGCCTGGATCAATCCGGTCTCGTCGTCCGTCGAGGTGAGGGCGATAGTCTTCACCTTAAATTTTTCCACAATATAGGGGAGGAGGGCGGAGTGGCCCTGGATCGGCTCCATGATGGACCGGAAGGTATAGGGGGTGCTGGGATTGGTGGCCTTTTTCCCCCCATAGGCGTAGCCGATGTGGAGGACTTTGTTCTCATTTATCAGCGGGTTGACGGCAATAACACAAGTCCCTCCGGTGGTGACGATATACTTCACCTTATCATTATAGATAAGCTTATTGACCGAAGCGACCGCTTCTTTGGCGTCGTATTTGTTGTCATAGGTGATGAGCTTGAAGGTATAGGTTTCCTTCCCGACCTTGATCCCACCGGCGCCGTTTATGTCCTCGGCGGCAAGTTCCACCGCCCGCAGAAGCCCGAGCCCTGTGGGGGCAGCGGCTCCGGACAAAGGGGTGTTGATCCCGATCACCAGGTCTTTCGCCAGCCCGGGGTTGAAAGCAAAAGGAATGACCACCAGGGAGATGCTCAAAGCGAGGATAGAGGGACGAAACAATTTTCCCATGGCACAACCTCCTTTTGATGAATGAAATCCTTGGAAAAGCCTCACGGGGTATAAAGAGCCTCAGGAAAGGGCACGCAAGGCTCCCGAAACCGCAGTGATAAAGTCCTCCACCCGGGCCCCGGCCACGATCATTTTCTCTTTTTCCCATTTTTGGCGAATGATCTTCTCGATTTCGGCCTCCATGGCGGGTGCGGAACGGAGGGCTTGTTCGATCTCCTCCGGAATCTCCCTTCGGGAAGGCATCATGTTTCCGGTAATCAGGACGTCGAGAACCTGGTCTTCAAGGACGGCGAGGTTGACCCGCAAGATGGGCCCACCGGAGACTTTGTAAACAAACTGCGAAAATTTCGCCCTCGGAGGAAGCTGGGCAAAGCGGCGCCGGGTTGATTTCTGGAAGAACCATTCATCGTTATCGTACATCCGGTGGTAGGACTGCCGGAATTCTTTCTCCGCCTCCGTGATCTCCCCGGGTGCTAGGGTCACATCAAA
>DASPRR010000512.1:0-6191 GCA_035624375.1 Thermodesulfobacteriota bacterium
CCGCTCCGCAGAGGTGGTGATTTCCTTCAACCCTTCCAGGTAGGTCAGGATCGCTTCCAGGCATTCCAGGGTGTCGTTGCGGTCCAGAACCTTCTGGAGTTCGTCCAGCCCCTCAAAGCCCCACCGGGAGGCCTGCTGCAGGTGGTAGCGCATCTCCTGAAACCCCAGGTGATATTTTTGGTTGATCAGGCGATAGACTTTGATCAAAAGGTCCACCCGCTTCTTTTCCGGGTCCGAGAATCCAGGGAGCTCGGCCAGGATCGACTCCACCTCCGATTCGCTCAGGCGCAGGAGGTCTTCCTCCTTCTGGAAGCCCTTCTGCAGAAAAAGTTCCCGCAGGATTCCGCACACTTCGTCGATGAAAGGGCCCTCGGTCTTCAGGGGATGATGGACTTCCGCGGGCAGGAACCGACGGAGCCCACTTTTGTCCTTCAACCGCCAGAAACGGAAAATTTCCCGGATGAAATCTTCAATCAGGTTGCTGCTTTCCACATGACTCTGCTTCCTCAGGAAATGGATGAGAATGTCTTTCCGGTTGCGGATTTCATCGATATCGGTGGTCACATCCCGCAGCTGGCCCTCGGCCCCGATCTCGTTAAAATAGACCGGCAGGGCTTTGGTCAGCTGCTTGACCAAATTGTAGACCGGCTCGGTGTCGGAATTCAGAAGTTTGGTGATTTCTTTTTGGAAAAGGTCGGTATCCTTGATACAGGTCCCGCCCAGCTGCAAGTTGATGATCAGGGCGGATAGGAGGGTGCTGCACCATTTGGGGTTCCGGGAAATGATGTCCAGCCAAACCCGGACGTTGACCACGTGGCAGGGGTTGCAAAGGATCTGCCAGTTGGAATTCACCCCCTCGTACCCCGGGTACTGGAAGCCAAAGCGGAGGACCTGCTCCAGGAAAGTTTCGACCAGCGGGCTGTACTCCCGGTTGAATACCTCGGCCCCGATGGCTTGGATACACTGGAGGGCGGTCTGGGGATAATTCTCCACATTCGATTTGAGGAGGGAAAAAGTCTTGATCAGAATCTCTCCCACCCGCTCGGGGGATTCCTTCTTGATCAGGGCCACCAGGGTATGGTTGATTTCCCTCAGGGTCTCCTCGCGGATGTCCTTGAGCCCCGGGATCTCCATGATCTTGAAGAGGGATAAGATTTTCCAGCCCTGGGTTAAAGGGTCCCCGCCGCCGTCCGAATCGGCTCCCAGGCGATGGGGAATCTCTTTGTAAGCCCGGACGATCTCCAGATAACCCGGCAGAGCCAGAAGGCTCTGCAGGGTTTCCGCCGACCCATCCCGGACGGAAAGCTGATCCAACCGGGTTTGGTATTCCCGGAGGCGCTGGTGGGAAATTCCGTCTAAGATGTCCGGTTCCTTCTCCCAAGGTCGGGGGAGGTCGCCCGCCCCGGGAACAAACCAGGCCTGGGGGTCTTCTTCCTTCAGCCAATACCCATAGGCCACCCGCAGGCTCTGGGCCAGAAGCCGGTTGAAGGAACTCAGGCCGGACCCATCGGAAACTTTACGGAGCAGGACTTGACCGATTCTTTTCAAGGGGATATGGCTGGAAGCGAGAAGGAAAAACTTCTTCTCCGGCATGGAGGAGAGCCTCTCAAAGCAGGCCTGGAGCGTGGGCAGGAAACTCTCCTGGTTCGCCGGGTTCATCTCGTTGAGGACTTTTTCGAGGTAGCTTAGGAGGTGATCAATGGCCTTGGCTTCCAAGTCCTCCCGCTGGGAGTTCAGCAGGGCATCCAGGAAAATCTCGATCATCGACGAAACGGCCTGGGCTCCCTTGGGGTGGCGGGAGTAGGAAGAAAAATACTTCAAGGCGAATCCCCGAAGCTCCGGAAGGATGATCTCCCAATTCTTGTAGGGATGATTGAGCTCGTAGAGGAGAGTGTCGAGGGATTTGAGGATCCCCCGGTATCCGGACACGGTCTCCTGGAGAACTTTGTACTTGGGGTCTACGGCAACCTGGTCCACGGCCGTCTCTTCCAGGTTGATGCGGAGGGCGTCCGAATCGAAGAGGTCCTGGGACGGGTCGCTGCCCCGGCGCACCCGGTCAGAGTCCAGGGAGGGGGAATCAGGGGCCATGGAAAAGACTCCGTTCTCTAGACAGGCTTCTGTGAATCCATGTAAAGAATAAGGTCCAGTACCCGGTTGGAATAACCCCATTCGTTGTCATACCAAGACAGGACTTTGGCCATGGTGCCGGTGACTTTGGTGGAAGAGCCGTCGACCACCGAAGAATGAGCGTCCCCCTGAAAGTCGATGGAGACCAGAGGCTCCTCGGTGTATCCCAGGTAGCGGTTGGCGGCTTCTTTCAAAGCTTGGTTCACGTCCTGAACGGTGGCCTCCTGCTCCAGCTCGATCACCAGATCGACGAGGGAGACGTTCGGGGTCGGCACCCGTACGGCCAGTCCGTCGAACTTCCCCTTTAACTCCGGAATTACCAGGGCCACCGCCTGGGCCGCTCCCGTCTTGGTTGGAATCATGGAGAGAGCCGCGGCCCGGGCCCGCCGCAGATCGCTGTGGGGAAAGTCCAGGATGCGCTGGTCGTTGGTGTAGGAATGGATGGTGGTCATCAGTCCGCGGCGGATGCCGAATTTTTCCAGGATGACCTTGGCGATGGGGGCCATGCAGTTGGTCGTACAGGAAGCGTTCGATACGATGTGATGCTGGTAGGGATTGTAGTCGGGCTCGTTCACTCCCATGACCACGGTCAGGTCTTCATTCTTGGCCGGGGCGGTGATGATCACCTTGCGGGCTCCCGCATCCAGGTGGGCGCGGGCTCGGCCGGAGTCGGTGAAGAGGCCGGTGGACTCGATCACATACTCCACGCCCAGGTCTCTCCAGGGAATTTGAGCGGGGTCCTTGCGGGCGGTGATGACTACGGTTTTTCCATCGACTACCAGGCCTTTTTCGGTTACCTTCACTTCCGCGTTCAGGCGGCCCATGATGGAATCATATTTTAATAAATGGGACAGGGTAGCATTATCGGTCAGATCGTTGATGGCCACGATCTCGGCGTTGGAGAATTCCTTTCCCTGCAGGGCGGCGCGGAAAACACTTCGCCCGATCCTGCCAAAGCCATTAATTCCTATCTTGATTGCCATGGCCGACTCCTTTCTGCCGGGCAAGATTGAACGGGAGAATCTCTTCCCCTTAAGGATGAAAAATTAATTCCTTTTACTATAAATATCATTAACATGGGCCAAAGTCAAAAGCTTTAAACCCGCGGTTTCGTTCGGAGTAATGTAATTCGGAGTTCGGATCAAAGATCTCTCTATCAGCTCTTCAACGCCTTCGGTCGGTTCATGTATCTCCGGACTTCGAGCTAAACACAGCATCCTATATCGGCAGCAGGAATCAGGGCTAAAGCCCTGAGTTACAAGCATCCCTGAAGCTGTAACTCAGTCCTTTAGGGCTGATTGCACGATATGAAGGCAGATGATGCTGTATTCTTTATGCCGCTGGGTATAAATGACCCCGAACTGTTTATCATCAAAGCATTGACTTTAGGCAATGAAAACTCCTATTATGATGCTAAGCTCCCTTTGATTCCATATCTTTGGGGAAGGAGGATTGTTTATGGCCTTCAGGAGCATCGATCAGGTCGATATTGCCGGGAAAAGAGTATTCATGCGGGTGGATTTCAACGTCCCCCTCGACAAGAATCGAAACATCGGCGATGACACCAGGATCCAGGCCGTCCTTCCCACCCTGAAATACGCCCTTTCGGCGAAGGCCAAGATCATCCTGGCTTCCCACCTGGGAAGGCCCAAGGGAAAGCCTGAGCCTGAGTTCAGTCTTGCCCCGGTGGCCCGCAGGCTGGGAGATCTCCTCAAGAAAGAGGTCCCCCTAGCCCCGGATTGCATCGGCCCGGAAGTGGAAAGAATGGTGGAAGCCTTGAAGCCAGGAGATGTCCTCCTCCTGGAGAACTTGCGGTTCCACAAGGAGGAGGAGAAGAATGACCCGGGTTTTGCCCAAAGCCTGGCCAAGCTGGCCGACGTATACGTGAATGATGCCTTCGCCGTCTCCCACCGCGCCCACGCTTCGGTGGAGGGAATGACCAAGTTTTTCAAAGACAAAGCCGCCGGGTTTCTGATGAGGGATGAGCTTCACTATCTGGGGAAGGTCATGGAAGACCCGGCCCGGCCTTTGGTGGCGGTGATCGGCGGGGCCAAGGTTTCGGGGAAGTTGGAAGTTCTCCAGAACCTTGCTCCCCGGGTGAATAAGCTGATCATCGGAGGGGGAATGGCTTTCACCTTCCTGAAAGCTGTGGGAATGAACGTGGGCAAGTCATTGGTGGAGGAGAACTTGGTCAAAACCGCGCAGGGCATTTTGGAGGAAGCCAGGAAAAAAGGAGTGAAGGTCTTTCTCCCGGTGGACTGCGTGGCAGCCGAAAAAATGGACCCCTCAGCCAAGGCGAAGGTAGTGCCGGTGGACAAAATTCCCGGCGATAGCATGGGTCTGGACATCGGTCCTGAGACTCTGAACCGCTTCGGCGAAGCCCTAAAGGATGCAAGGACGATCCTCTGGAACGGGCCCATGGGAGTTTTTGAAATGGAACCCTTCAGCAAAGGGACCCTGGGCATGATCCGCCACATCATAAGCTCCGGGGCCATGAGCGTAGTGGGGGGAGGAGATACGGACACGGCCGTGCACAAGTCGGGGCAGGCGGATAAATTCTCCTATATCTCCACGGCCGGGGGCGCCTTTCTGGAGTTGCTCGAGGGTAAGAAACTCCCCGGCGTGGAAGCTTTAAAAAACTAATGTTCACCACAGAGACAGAGAGATCACGGAGAGAGAACCAAATTTTGAATGAGGCAATAAACCTAAAACCCTATTTTCTGTTTTGGACCCAAAAATTCTCTGTGTCCTCTGTGCCTCTATGGTGAAGGCTTTTTGAAAGGAGTTGGAATTTATGCCCCGAATTCCGTTGATCGCCGGGAACTGGAAGATGTTCAAGACCATCCCGGAGACCCTGGATTTCTGCCAGCGGCTTAAAGGCGAGGTCGTTGCCCTCCAGGGCAAACAGATAGAAGTGGCTGTAGCCCCACCCTTTACCGCCCTGGCTGCGGCTGCCCATGCCCTTCAGGGCACTTCCATAGCGATAGCTGCACAGGATGTCTTCTGGGCGGAGAGCGGAGCCTATACCGGAGAGGTTGCTCCCCGGATGCTGAAAGATGCAGGCTGCCGTATGGCCATTGTCGGCCACTCGGAGCGGAGGCAGTATTTCCATGAAACCGACGAGTCGGTCAACAAGAAGACGGCTGCCCTGATGAAGGAAGGTTTGACTCCCATTGTTTGTGTTGGCGAAACTCTGGCTGAACGGAAGGAAAGGGTGACTTTCCGGATCATCGAGCGCCAGATCACGCAGGGGTTAAAGGGGGTGTCGCTGAAAGACCCCCTTCTCCTGGTGATTGCCTATGAGCCGGTTTGGGCCATCGGGACTGGGCAGACGGCAACTCCCCAGCAGGCCCAGGAGGTCCAGGCTTACATTCGGAAGCTTCTGGGAGAGGTTTTTTCTTCCTCCATCGCCCAGGGGATGCGAATCCTCTACGGGGGGAGTGTGAAGCCGGAAAACACCGCCGAACTCATGGCCATGGAGGACGTGGATGGAGCCCTGGTCGGGGGAGCGAGCCTACAGATAGATTCCTTTTGCCAAATCATAAAGAGGGCGTAAACCAAGAAATCCAGTCGCCTTCTGGTCGCACCGCTGCTTGGGCTGGGGGACGCAGTTTCCCAGCGTGAGCCTTTAACCTCCTTTTTTATCTGGATTTTTTCCCGGGGGTGTGCTATAAGAATTTTTACCTCGGGTGGGAGGCTTTTTCGATTATGGGCTTGGCTCTGGCAATTGTTCATATCCTGGTATGTTTGCTTTTGATCATGATCGTTCTTCTCCAGACCGGCAAAGGGGCGGACATGGGGGCGGCCTTCGGCGGAGGGTCCAGCCAAACCCTTTTCGGGTCTGCGGGCCCGGCCGGCTTTTTCACCAAGATCACCACCGGCGTAGCGATCATTTTCATGGTCACTTCCATCGGTTTGGCATACATGTACAGCCACCGGTCGGGCGTTTCCTCGGTGCGGGAGACAAGACCCGCCAAGAGCGCCCCGGTTCAACCACCAACTCCGGTGGAAAAGGGTATCCCCATTCAACCTGCGCCTGCTCAGCCGGCGCCCCAGCCCGGAAC
>DASPRR010000542.1:0-6680 GCA_035624375.1 Thermodesulfobacteriota bacterium
GAATCGATTTTCTCAAAAAAGGGCCTCCAAAAAGGTCTTGACAAGGAGAATGGGAAGCGATAGAGTCTGGTCCTACATTTTGTGGAATAAATGAAATTTTTTCTACATTCCAAATGAATCTCTTTTTCCACGAACAAGTCCAAAGAAAACATTCCAAGCTGACCCGAAGCCAGATCGCCCTGACGCGATATATTTTACACCACGACCGGAAGCGCCTTTCCTTTGTTAAATTTTTAGAAAAACCGGCCAAACGATTCTTGCTCTTCCTTCAGAACTGTGACCCTATTTTGAGCAGCAGATTCCTTCCCTTTCTTTTTTCGGCTCAGGATTTTTTCAGAATCAAAAATCAGGCCCGGAAAGTTTCGTAGGTTAAGCGATGTCTACCAGCAAACTACGGTATCTGTTTGATCCGCTCAGAATCGGAGCCATGCATGTCAAGAATCGGTTGGTCATGGCGCCCATGGGCACCAACTTGGCGAGCCTGGAAGGGAAAGTTACCCCCTCCCTAGTCAGCTACTATCAGGCCCGAGCCCGAGGCGGCGTAGGTTTGATCATCACCGACGATACCACGATCACCTCCTCCGCGATCTATCATCCACACGGCCTGCGTCTTGACCAGGATCCCCTCATTCAGAGCTGGAAGGAATTGACCCAGGCGGTTCACGTCTATGGGGCCAAGATCGCGCCCCAACTCGTTCATCCTAGCTTCAATGCCCCTTCCGTCTTTTCGGGCGTGCAGCCGGTCGCTGCTTCCCCCATTCCTTCCCGCCGGTTCAGGGAAATTCCCCGGGAGCTGACGGTCGAGGAAATCAAGGAAATCGTCCGGCAATTCGGGGAGGCTTCCCGCCGGGCCCAAGAAGCGGAATGCGATGCGGTGCAAATTCATTGCGCGCATATGCACCATCTTTTGGGCGGCTTTCTTTCCCCCCTTTATAATAAACGGACGGACACCTATGGAGGTTCCCTGGAGGGAAGGTTGAGACTCCCCTTGGAAGTGATTCAGCATATCCGGTCCAAAGTGGGCCCCGGGTTTCCCATACTGGTCCGCATTTCCGGGGACGAATTCCTGCCCGGAGGCCAGAGCCTGGAGGAAAGCAAACAGATCGCCTCGCTCCTGGTGGAGGGGGGGGTGGATGCCATTCAAGTTTCCGCGGGGACAGGGAACAATTTTTGGGTGGTAGTCCCCCCGACCGGATCACCCGAAGCCCCCAACGCGTTCTTAGCCGAACAAATCAAAAAAGAAGTGAATGTCCCCATCATTTGCGTAGGCCGGATTCACCATCCCTGGGCAGCTGAGAACCTTTTGAAAAGTGGAAAGGCCGACATGGTGGCCATGGGGAGGGCTCTGGTGGCGGACCCGGAACTTCCCAACAAGGCCGCCCGGGGGGATTGGGACGAAATCGCGCCGTGTGTGGGAGATTCCATGTGTCTGACCTACGTGCAGATGGAGGAAAGAATCCGCTGCTTAGTCAACCCGATGGCGGGACGCGAGGAGGAAGATCCAATTCCGCCCGCCGCCATTGCCAAAAACGTGCTGGTCATCGGGGGCGGCCCCGCTGGAATGGAAGCCGCGCGAGTGGCAGCCATGAGGGGCCATCGCGTCACCCTGATAGAAAGGGCCTCTAAACTGGGAGGACAGCTGCTAGTGGCATCCTTTCCTCCCATGAAACAGGAATACACTTGCCTCATCCAGTATCTGTCCCATCAGGTAAAAAAAGCCGGAGTGAAGGTGGAGTTGAACAGGGAAGCCGACCTTGCCCTCGTGAGTTCCCTCCGGCCGGAAACGATTATCGTAGCCACAGGCGCGGTTCCTTTCATCCCGAGGGATATCCCTGGATTCAACCGAGAATGCGTCCTCACCGCGTGGGAGGTGCTAGCGGGTCGAAGCCTGGTGGGTCCAAAAGTGGTCGTCGTGGGTGGGGGAAAAGTGGGGTGTGAAACTGCCGATTTCATCGCCCATCCGGCCGATGACCTGACCCCCAAAGGCAATCAGGTAACCATCATCGAGCTGCAGGAAAACATCGCCCTCGACGAAAAGAGCATGGCGAGGAGTCTGTTGATCCGGCGTTTGAAGGAAAAGGGGGTCGGGATTATTCTGGGCGGAAAGGTGATCGAAATTTTGCCGGATGGTGTGAAATACGTCAAAGAGGGCCGGGAGGAAGCCTTACGGGGGATGAACCATGTCGTCCTAGCTATCGGAGCCGTCTCGGAAAATACATGGGCCCAACGTATCACCGGGATTCCCACTTTTGTGATCGGGGATGCCAAGCATCCAAGGAATGCCCTTGAATCCATTGCCGAAGGTTGGGAGATTGGTCGAAAAATATAGAATGCCCAAAAAGATTGTCATCCTGGGAACCCTGGACACTAGAAGTTAATATCTGGCTATGCGCTGGAAAGACGCAAATCCCTGGCCAGATGAATTGGATGAAAGGAGGAAAGAAAAGATGAAAGGGAGAGGGAAAGTTTTTGTATGGGGAATGGTTCTGACATTAGTCTTCACCCTTTTGGCGACCCAATCGATCGTTTTTGGGTTTACTGACCCGGTGCGCATCGGGACCATATTTCCCCGGAGTGGCTTCTTGGCAGACCTCGGAATCGAAAGCTGGAGAGGGGCTGAGATCGCCAGGCTGGAAAGGAATGAAAAAGGGGGCATCAAGGGTCAAAAAGTCATTTATGTGGATACCGATGCTCCCAATGTGGATGCCGCAGTTTCCAATGCCGAGAGTTTAATCAATCGGGAGAAGGTGAAAGTTATTTGTGGAACCTACTGGAGTTCCGGAGGATATGCCGCCAGCGCGGTGGCGGAGAAAAACAAAACCTTATATTTCGAATTCACGTCAGTTTCCGATGAGCTCACCCAGCGGGGATTTAAGTATTTGCTCCGTACCGCAATGCTTACCTCCGGGATGGGAGGGGCGATTGTCGACTTTATCGTCGATAGCGCCAAATCCGGAAAGATCGGCGTGAAGCTGCAGGACCTCAAGGTTGCGGTCATCCACGAAGATTCGCTCATGGGCACCTCCATATCTCAGTTCATTATGGATGACTGTAAAAAGAAAGGCCTCAATGTGGTCCATTACGAAGCCTATAGCGCCAAGGCGACCGATTTATCCCCCTTGGTTTTGAAGCTGAAGGATAAACAGACCGATATCTTGATTTCGGCTTGTTATCTGACGGACGCAATATTATTATCCCGGCAGATGAAAGAATTAGGGTTAAAAGTGAAAGCGCAGTTTGGTTCGAGCGGCGGGCATGGATTACTGGATTTCGTTAACGCAGTCAAAGAAGATGCTATCGGGGTGTATGTGACGGTCTTCCCCTATTACGGGATGAACCGGAAGTATACTCCGGGAATTGAAAACTTTGAAACCCGCTATTTCAAGACTTTTAAAGAAAAACCCCACGCGGGGCATTCGGTCGTTTGCTACATGGGGGCCAAAGTATTGTTCGATTCCATTGAAAAGGCCGGGAAAATGGACCCCTTAGCCATTCGCCAGGCGGCCATGACGATCGACATCCCGCTTGGGGGTACAGAAGCCGGTTGGGGCGTCAAATTTGACCCGGAAACCGGCCAGAATACGAGATCCCCCGCCGTATTGTTTATGTGGCAGAAAGATTTGACCCTGGGCGCCGTTTACCCTCCAGGGGCGGCCATCACCGAAGGGGTTTTTAGAAAGTAAACGAAACCCCGGTTCTTTTCGGAGGGCGGGCAGAGGATTTTCTGGAGAATCTCCGCTCGCCCAGCTTCAACCTAAAAATTTTCCATCCCCAATCCCAAGGAGATCGAACCGAGATGTTGGATAAATTCCTGGCAATTCTGGCCTCAGGGGTATTGCTGGGAGGAATCTACGCGCTGATCGCTCTGGGCCTGACCGTTATCCTGGGGGTCGTTCGCATCATGAACTTGGCCCAGGGCGCTGCCGTAATGCTCGCTATGTACCTGGCCTTTTGGATCTTTAAGGTCTTTGAGATTCATCCTTATCTCTCGGCGCCCCTGATCATTCTCATCTCCTTCTTTCTGGGCGTTTTCGTTCAAAGATTTATTGTCCAGCCCATCCCGGGGGCCATCATGGATATGGTTTTGATCGCCACGCTGGGGTTCTCCATCTTCTTGGAAAATTTAGCTCTTTTTCTCTGGGGGGCAGATTATAGAACGGTTCATACGGCGATTAACAACATGATTCTCAGAATCGGGCCGATTAATGTTTCCTATCCAAGATTGGTAGCCTTTATCGCTTCTATTTTGAGCGCGCTGGTTTTGTATATTTTTATGAAAAGGACGATGATCGGAAAGGCCCTACGGGCCGTCGCCCAGGACCGAGAGGCAGCGGAATTGATGGGCATAGACTCTAAGCGTATGTATATCTATGCCCTGGGGGTTGGCACGGCGCTGGCAGGGCTTGCGGGGGTTATATTGATCCCCATGTATTACGCCTTTCCCGGTGTGGGGGGCTATTTTATGTTGGCTGCCGTTGTAGTGATCTTCTTGGGCGGGTTGGGCAATATGATCGGGTGTATATTGGGCGGGTTTATTATTGGCATTCTCGAAGTCTTTAGTGGTTATTTTTTGACGACTGCCTTGAAGGAAACAATCTATTTCTCCGCTTTTATCCTGATTCTGCTGATTAAGCCTACGGGGATTCTGGGGTTGGGAAAGGGTTCAGAACGTATCGGAATGTGAGAAGGGGAAACATGTCCGGGAAAACTGGCTGGGCCATTGCCGCGGCTCTCTTGTTGGGGGGAATTCCCCTTTTTATTTCCAACCCCTACTTTTTGCATGTCCTTATTATGATCTTTCTCTACGGGGCGATCAGCGGAGCCTGGAATATTATTGGAGGGTATGCCGGGCAGTTCTCGCTGGGACACGCGGCGTTTTTCGGGATTGGCGCATATACCTCCACGCTTCTGTTCCTAAAATTTGGGGTGACTCCCTGGCTGGGGATGGTGGCCGGGGGGGTTCTCTCCGCCCTTGTTTCGGTTCTTATCTTCTATCCGTGTTTTAAATTAAAGGGGATTTTCTTTGCTCTCGCCACCTTAGCCTTTGGCGAGGTCATCATGCAGGTTTCCATCTATTGGAGAGGGCTCACGAGAGGGTCCCTGGGACTCATGATTCCCTTTCGCCCTTCTTTTTACAATCTGATGTTCGAAGGCAAGCTGGGCTATTACTATATTACCCTGATCTTTCTGCTGGGAATCATTTTCATCTCTTATTCTATCGAACAATCCAAGATCGGATTTTATTTGAAAGCAATCAAAGATGATGAAGATGCGGCCGAGGCCATGGCGATCGATACGGCCAAATGTAAGCTCATGGCGCTCCTCATCAGTAGCTTTTTCACGAGCGTGGGGGGAAGCATCTATGCCCAATACATAACCCTGATCGAGCCCGAGGTGGCGTTCTCTCTTTTTGGGATTTCCATTCAAATCGCCATAATGTCGATCATCGGAGGAATCGGGACTTTTTTGGGCCCAGCTTTTGGCGCCTTTGTATTGGTCCCGCTGGGGGAATTCATCCGGGACCTATTGGGGGGGAAAACGCCCGGGATCCATGCCATGATTTATGGAATCATGGTGATCTTGATCGTGATCCTGCTTCCCAAAGGGGTTATGCGCTGGATTTCAGATTTGGTTCAAAAAAAACCTAAAGGAGCTCCAGCAAAGGGATGATTCTGGAAGTCGAAAACCTCAACAAGAATTTTGGGGGGCTTCGGGCAGTCAGGGATATCAGTTTTCATGTCTCCCCGGGAGAGATCGTGGGCCTCATCGGCCCCAATGGGGCGGGAAAGACGACCCTTTTTAATCTCCTTTCAGGTTTTATTGAGCCCACTTCGGGGCGGATCCTCTTCAACCAGGAAGATATCAGTCGCTTGCGGCCCCCCCACAAAATTATCCGCAGAAGGATGGGCCGGACTTTCCAGATCCCCAAACCGATCCGGTCGGCAACCGTTCTACAGAATGTGATGATCGGCGCTTTTGCCCGCACCCATGACAAACAGGAAGCCCAAGACCAGGCTGCTAGAATCTTGGAGTTTCTAAAATTGGCCGACCTGCGAGACACCTTGGCCGAAAGCTTGTCTTTGCCGTATTTGAAAAGGCTGGAGATCGCCCGGGCCTTGGCTACCCAGCCGATTTTTTTGATGCTGGATGAGGTGATGGCCGGCTTGAATGAAACCGAAATCCAGGAGATGATCGCGACTCTAAGGGAGTGCAATCAGAGAGGGGTGACCTTATTCATTGTGGAACATATCATGGCCGCCATTATGCAAATTTCTCAAAGAATCATCGTTATCAATTTTGGGGAGAAGATCGCCGAAGGGACCCCCCAGGAAATCATGAACAACGAAAAGGTCATAGAATCCTATCTGGGGGAGGATTTTTCCCTTGCTTAAAGTTCAAACGTTGGAAGTTTTTTACGGAGCCATCCAATGCATTCGGGGGGCTTCTTTAGGGGTGGAGAAGGGAGAATTTGTCTCCCTCGTGGGATCGAATGGGGCCGGGAAAACGACTCTGCTGAAGACCATCGCTGGCCTGGTGAAAAATTCCTCGGGGGCCGTCTTTTTCCAGGAGGAAAGGATCGATCGGCTCAGCGGACATGAAATCGCTCAACGAGGGTTGATTTTGATCCCGGAGGGGAGGAGGCTTTTCCCTTACATGACGGTTTTAGAGAATCTGGAACT
>DASPRR010000553.1:0-6153 GCA_035624375.1 Thermodesulfobacteriota bacterium
GGCCAGGAGGACCTGGGATTTGCGGAAGAGGTTGGGCCAGGTGAAGGACGGCAAGTGTTTGCGGACGGCATCCACTAACGGTGGACCGGCGGCGGAAATTCCCCCACCGATAATGCAGGCTTCCAGGTTGAGGAGGTTAATCATGACCCCAAAGGCCTGAGCGATGTATTTCCCTTCCTGGTCAATCGCCGATTCGGCGGCCCGATCTCCCTGAGCGGCCCGCTCAAAGATTTCCTGGGGGGTCATGCCGGCCTCTTCCCTTCCTCCGAATTTCCTGTAGAGATCCACGAACCCCGAAGCGCAGGCAAGGCGTTCAAAAGACCCGGGGACTCCGCTGTAGTTCACCGGGCCGTCCGGGTCCAGGCAGATGGCCCCGATCTCCGGCGGCTGCCCGTCCCGGCCGGTCACCGGCTTGCGGTTGATCACGACGCCGCCGCCGATACCCGTGCCAAGGGTAATTAGGGCAAAGTTTTTGAAGCTTCGCCCGGCGCCGAAATGAAGCTCACCGGTGGCTGCGCAGGTCCCGTCGTTGTCAATGAAGGCGGGTAGGTTGAACCGGCTTCCAAGCGCGCCGGGGAGCGATTGTCCCTGGAGGGCAGGAACATTGTTCGCCCCATCGATAAGAATGCCCGTGTTGGGGTCAGCGTAACCCGGGGTGGAAATCCCAATGGCCTTCAAATCGGCATTTGTCCGGGAGCGGAGCAATCGTAGGGAATCGCAGACCGAGTTCACCAGCCGATCAAAGGTCTTTTGGGGGTCATAGTCTATGCTCGCCTTCGCCTGCAAGGTCCCCTCGTCGGAGACCAATCCAATCTTGATCGCTGTCCCGCCGATGTCGACTCCGGCAATTACATTCATAGGTTTACCTTTGTCTTAATCCCCAGCTTCTGCGAAAGACCTGGATATTTCATCTTTTCCGGGACGATCCCTTTTTCCCCGGCCAGATGCCAGGCCAGGAATTGGAAAGGGACAATGGCGCTTAAAAGGTCCAGTTCGGGTAGGGCATTGGTTGCCGGCCAGGGCATGTGGAAATCGAAGGGGGATGAAGGTCCCCTCGCTAGGTTCAAGATGTGCACCCCAACCCCCAGCCCGGAGAGGACCTCGGCGCCGCTGGCGGCCATCTCCTGTTGATCCGGCGAAGCGGTTACAAACAGGGCCAGGCTTTTCCTGCCCAATCCGTGGAAGCGGCCGTGAAAAGCCTCCTCGGTTTCGAAGGCGGCTGCCGGTGTCCCGCTCATTTCGGTGATTTTCAGAGAGCCCTCAAGGGCCGTGCCGTAATGCCTTCCTTGCCCCATGACCATGACGAAATCCGTCCCGCGAAAGGTTCTGGCTAACTCTTTGCAGGCTATTTTGCAATGGTCAATTAAGCTGGAAAGCTCCGCCGGAAAGCGGGGGGCCTCGAGCACCCGGCCGGTCTGCACGAGAATCATTAAGAGGAGGGTGAGCACTCCGCCTGTATATCCTTTCGTCTTGGGGCCCACGGGTTCCGGCCCGGCCGGGATTTTCAGTATTTCCGAAGATATGCGGGCGATCGGGCTCTCCCGCTCCGCAGTCACCGTGATCGTCCTCATGCCCAGGCGGCGGGCATTTTCAACCGCCTGGATCGTGGTGGTGCTAGTTCCGCTTTGAGAGAGGATGACCACTAGAGAATCCTGGTCATGCTCCCTTCCGGGTTCAGACAGAAAAGACAGGGGCCCCTGGATTCGAACCCTGGAATTCACCGATGAAGCCAGCAGTGGTTCTACAGCCACCAGGGTATTCATCGATGTGCCGGAACCCACAAGAAAAATCTCTCGGGCCGGCGAGACTTTGGGAATTGCCGCAAGGTCCCGGGGAACTTCTTTAAGAACCCGTTCTACGACCTGCGGTTGTTCATAAATATACGAGAGAATATCCATTCCCCTTATCCTTTGATGCTCCCTTCCCCCCTCCCCTGCCGGAAATACCTCTGCATGAAAGCGAAGGGGAAAATGACTGGGAGGCTGAGCAATATGGCCGCAGCCATGAGCCGGCCGTAGTCGATCTGGTGTTGTCCCAGGTAGAAGAAGAGGAGGACCGGCGCGGTCTGGGCGGCTGTTGTGGTGGTGTACAGGAGGGCAAATATGTACTCCTGCCAGGCCAGGACGAATGAAAAGAGGCCGGCGGTAAGGATCCCGGGCAAGGACATACGCAGCACGACCTCGAAAATCGTCTTGATATCCCCGCATCCGTCCACTTTCGCCGCCTCTTCCAGCTCCCGGGGGATGTTTCGGAAGGTGGTGGCCACCATCCAGGTACAGATGGGCAGGGTGACCGAAAGGTATGCGAAGACGAGACCGGGGATCGTATTCAGCAGCCTGAATTTAGAAAGGATGATGTAAAAGGGAACGAAAAAGATCATGGGCGGGAAGAACTGGGAACTCAGGATTCCCACCAAAATGGATCTTCCCCCGGGGGCCCGCAACCGGGTCAGGCCGTAAGCCGCGGGGATGGAGAGGACCAGGCTGATGGCAGTGACGATGGAAGAGACCAGGAGGCTGTTCCACAGGCAGGCCATGAACTTCGGGTCTTCCAGGACCCCCGCATACTGGGCGAGAGTCCAGTTCTTGCTAAACCACTGGAGGGGGTAGGTGAAAAACTCCTCGATGGGTTTGAAGCTGGTCAGGGCCATCCAAAGATACGGGAAAAGGACTACCGCGGAGGCGATGACCAGGAAAGAATAGATGAACCCCTGGGTCAGTTTCCTTCGCGCGCGCTTCGAAGCCATGAGGGACATATCAATCTCGCTCCACCACCTTCAGGTAGAGGACGATGACGATCAGAATCTGGGTGAAGAGAATCAGCGAGGCAGCCGCCGCCGCGCCGAAATCAAAAGCGTCAAAGGCCAGCTTGAAAATATACAGCCCGAAGATCTCCGTGGCCCGCAGAGGGCCTCCCCCGGTCATGACGATCGGCAGGGTGAAGGAGTTATAGGCCCAGATGGTGGATAGCAGGACCCCGGTGGAGATACTCGGGAGAATGGTTGGGAAAATGACCATTCGGAAAGTCCCCAGCCAGTTGGCCCCATCCACCTGGGTGGCCTCTACAAGTTCCGGGGATACGTCCTGCAGGCCGGCCAGAAGAGTGATCATGACCAGGGGGAAAAATTTCCAGGTATTGGCCGCGATCAGGGAGGTCTGGGCGAGATGCGGAGAGGCCAGCCAGGCAACGGGCTTTTCGATCAAGCCGAGGCGCAGTAGGATGTCATTCAGCACCCCCATCTGGGGATCGTAAATCCAGATGAAAAGGATCCCCACCACCACGAAAGAGGAGATCCAGGGGATGAGGAGAATCCCGGTAAAGGGCCCGCGGAACCGGATGATGGAGTTCAGCCCCAGGGCGATGGCCAGGCCGACAAACAGCTGCAGGGAAACGTTGCCCGCCACCCACAGAAGGGTGACCTTGAAGGAATTCCAGAAGAAGGGGGAATTCCATAGCTTGGCAAAATTCTGCATCCCCGCGAACCGCCAGGAATTGGTCGTCACGTTGTAATCAGAGAAAGCAATCCCCAGGTTGTAGAGAGCGGGAAATAGCACTGCCACAGCGAGGACCACCAGCAGAGGGGCGGCAAAGAGGTAGCCTTTGATGAATTTGGTGCGACCTTTTAACAATCCTTCAGCCTGCTCCTACATCCGCATTTGATTCACCGCGGCGCGATCGGGGATCGCGCCCTACAAAATCCGCTTGGATAAACCATAAGGCTCGCGAATCTCCAGGCATCAAAAATGTAGGGTGCGTTCCCCGAACGCACCGGTCTCCCGGATTAATCCAGAGCTTCCCACTTCCCTGACCGCCCGGAGGCGTAGGCCCTGTCTATGATCCGGTTCACTTCCAATCCGTCCCGGAAGGTCAACATCGGTTTCTTGTGCTCTCGCACGCACTCCACAAAATGGCTGATTTCATCGTAGTAGCCGTACCTCCAATACTCCTGGACCGTGGGGAATAGCCACCCCTGTTTGTGCTCCACCTTTTCGCTGAAATAGGTGTCGGTCTGCTTCTTGGAAAAGACTTTGATGGGTTGCGAGAGTCCGGAACGATCATAGGTGATCATTCCCTCGTCCCCCCAGGCCTCAAAAACCACGGCCATTCCCCCCCGCTGCGTCCAGCTGGCCTCGGCCTGGCCCACCAGCTTTTCCCCATACCGGATGATTGCCAGGGCGTTGTCTTCGCAATCTGTGCTGTGGTGAAGGGTCGGGGTGTGAGCGAAGACCGCTTTCGCTTTCTGCTTGCTTATGAAATTGAAAGCCCCGATCACATGGCAGCCCATATCCAGAAGGGCCCCGCCCCCGGAAAAGGCATGCTCGTAAAACCAGGGGGAATGGGGCCCGAAGTGACCTTCCCGCCCCCGCATCCACAAGGGAGCACCGATCGTCCCTCGCTGGACGATTGAGAGAATCTCCTGCATGTCCGGAGTGAAGAGAAGATTTTCTCCGTAGCAATGAATGATCCGGGCCGCCTCCGCCGCTTCCAGCATGGCCTCGGCTTCCTCCGCGGTGCGGCCCAGGGGCTTCTCGCAGAGAATATGCTTGCCTGCTTTGGCCGTTTGGATTCCTGCTGCCAGGTGAAGGTGGTTGGGCAGGCAAAGGTCCACGGCATCGAAATCCGGCCCCTTCAGGAGTTCCTCAAAGGAGGTCGCCGCAAAACCAATGTGGTTAGCCTCGGCAAATTTTCGCGTGCGGGCGGGATCCCGTCCCACGACGGAGGCCACTTTCACCCCCTGGAGTCGCTGGTACACCTGGGTGCGGAATCCGGCTATGAACCCGGTCCCCAGCATGGCTACCCGAACATGCCTATCCATTCATCCGCTCCGGAATATGGGAGGGTGTGCAAAATTGGATTTCATTCGCCACCCCGGCGAAAACCGGGGTCCAGTCAGTTCGTAAGACCCTGAAAACACTGGATTCCGGCTTTCGCCGGAATGACATAAAAAAACCAAATCGATTTTTTCGCACCTTCTGGCTCCCTAAGAGCGGGTTTGAAGCCCGCCCCTACTTTAGAAGGTTGTTGATCTGCTCTGCCGCCTGATCGGCCGCCTGCTTGGCCGTGGCTTTTTGCGAAAGAACCTGCTGCGAGGCATTGCCGACGATATCCGCAATCTGGCTGAATTTGTCGGTAATGGGCAGGGGCTCCCCGTAGGGGGCGGCTTCCACCCACGGTTTCCAATCTCTGGTCTGGAACCTGGGCATGGCCGCGGCGGATTTCCGCCCGGGGATCGTGACCACGCTTCGGGCCTGATTCTCCGGCCGAAGGATGTAGGTGGCGAATTTCTTGCTCTCGTCCTTGACCTTGCTCTGCGAAAAGATCACGTAGTACCAGGAACTCATGGTAAACCGTGGCTTCATGTCCTTCACCCGCGGAATCTGCCCCACGTACCAGTTCAGGTTGGGGTTCTGCTGACGCAGGGTGCCAGTCGCCCACGGGCCGTCGATCATCATTCCCACCTGGCTGGTCAGGAGGAGTTTTCGCACGTCCGCGTTGCTGTTGGCGATGGCCGAAGGCTGGGCCACCTTATATCTATTCAACAGGTCTCCGTAGAACTGGAAGGCCGCCACTCCCGCCTCATTGTTGATAGCCGCCTTTTTCCCGTCCGGGGTCAGGAAATCGCCGTGGAAGGCGTACAGGATGTTGAGAAAGCGGCCGATGAACGTGGCGTCATTGATACCTACCATGCCGTATCCGTACTGTTTGCCGGCCACAGTGATCTTTTTGCACACCTCCACCAGTTCATCCATGGTCTTGGGAAACTCCTTGATCCCGGCGGCCTTGAACATATCCGTATTGTAGTAGAACATCCACGGGTCGATCCGGTCAGGGATGGCGTAAATCTTGCCTTCCACCGTGGCCGTTTTCCAGGGCAGTTCGAAGAAGTCTTTCTTGTCCAGGGTGTTGGAGTAGTCCGTCAGGTCGGTCAGGAACCCGGCGGCCTGCATCTCCTGCAGCCAGCGGCCGTCCACGTAACCCACGTCCGGGGCATCGCCGGAGCGCAGAGATACAACCAGTTTCTGTTTCATCATATGGAAGGGGATGCTGATGATTTCCACCTTCATACCGGGGACTTGTTTCTCATAGGCCGCAAAAATGCTGGTGACCTCTTTCTCCTGGTCTTTGCTGTCCCATCCCGGGTAGGCAATCTTG
>DASPRR010000554.1:0-3726 GCA_035624375.1 Thermodesulfobacteriota bacterium
GGCCAACACGTCAACAAGACCGAGTCAGCGGTTCGCATCACCCACATCCCTACGGGCATCGTCGTTCAATGCCAGAATGAACGGTCCCAGCACAAGAACCGGGCCATGGCCATGAAGGTGCTGAAATCACGCCTCTACGAGATGAAATTACGGGAGCAGGAAGAAAAGGCCGAAGCCCTTCACAGCGCCAAAAAGGACATCGCCTGGGGCAGCCAGATTCGTTCCTATGTCCTTCAGCCCTACCGGCTGGTCAAGGACCACCGCACCAACTTTGAGATGGGGAACGTGGACGCGGCCCTGGACGGAGACTTGGATGAGTTCATCCAGGCCTATCTTCTGCAGAAGGCAGCCAAAAGCGCCTGAAATCGAATTCCCAAATCCCAAGCACCCTATAACCAACGGGCACCAAATTCCGAATCAGCAAACAACCAAGTTTCGGACATTGAAGATTGATGGTCTCGTAAAAATACAAAGATGAGTCATTTCGAGCGAAGCGAAACAATCCCATTGCCTTTAACTCTTGGACCTCATGAGATTGATTTGTCGCTGCGCTCCTTACAATGACGCGAATCTGTATTTTTTACAATATCATCAAGATTGATGCTTGGAAGTTGTTTGGAATTTGGGATTTGGATTTTGAAATTTGTAATTTAGGCACTCCAAGTGGAACTCACTGTTTTGGGCTCAGGTACCTGTATCCCCGCGGTCGACCGCGGCCCTTCGGGTCTTGCTCTTACCTTCGGGTCCCACCTGATCCTCTTCGACGGCGGAGGGGGCAGCCTGCGCCCGATGCCCCGGCTGGGCCTGGACTTCCGCAAGGTGGATTTCCACTGCATCACCCACTTCCATCCTGACCACTGTGTTGACCTCATCCCCCTGCTCTTCGCCATGAATTACACCGTGGATTTCCGGCGTTCCGAGCCCCTCCAGGTCGTAGGCCCCGCAGGGCTGAGGGATTTTTATGAAAGGATGCGGGGGATCTTTGGCCACTGGATTGAAGCCCGCACGTATCCCCTCGCTTTCCATGAGGCGGGGGAATCAAGAATCGACTTCCAGGATTTTTCCGTCGAAACCCTGCCCATGGCCCACGCGGAGCGCAGCATCGGATTTCGGGTGGAGGCGGAAGGCCGTTCGCTGGTCTATTCCGGGGATACGGATGATTGTCTGAACATCGTAAGGCTGGGGAAAGAGGCGGACCTCCTGATCCTGGAGTGCTCTTTTCCCGACGAAAGGAAGGCACCCGGTCACCTCACCCCGGCGCTGGCCGGCCGAATCGGCCGGGAGGCCCAATGCAAAGAGCTCCTCCTTACCCACTTCTATCCCGTATTCCAGGGTCACGACATCCGGGAGGAATGCAGGAAGGAGTATTCTGGAAGGATTCTCCTGGCTGAAGATGGGATGAAAATCACCCTATAAGGACGGTCCTCCTTCCCGATCGGCGAAGTTCATCAAAGATACCCGTACGCTTCCCATCCCCCATCGATGTTGATCACCGACCCGGTCATGTAGGCAGATTCGTCGCTGGCCAGGTATACGGCCAAGCCGAGGAGCTCTGGCACCTCGCCGATCCTTCCGATAGGGGTGCGTCTTTCGATCGCCCCCAGGGGCAGCATTCCGCTGTCAATCACCCCCTGCACCAGTTCCGTGCGGAAGTAGCCCGGGGCAATGGCGTTGACCCGAATGTTCTTCTTCGCCCATTCGATGGCCAGAACCTTCGTGAGCATATTGGCTGCCGCCTTGCTGGAGCAGTAGGCCGCCCTTCCAGGGGCGGCCACCAGTCCGTAAACCGAAGTGATGTTGATGATCGTTCCCCCTCCAAGCGGGATCATCCGTTTGGCGGCGCACTGACACCCGTAAAAAACCCCGTATAGGTCCGTTTCCAGCGCCCGAGCCCATTCCTGCGGGGAGAGGTCCTCGGAGGGCTTGGCCATGGAGATTCCGGCGTTGTTTACCATGATGTCGAGACGCCCGAATCGCTCCATCGTTTGATTCACGACTTCTTCCACACTCTCATAACGGGTTACGTCCAGGTCCAGGGCCATCGCTTGGCCCCCTTCGTTCCGGACCTGATCAACAATGGCCGAAAGGAGGTCCAAGGAACGACTGGCCAGAACTACTGCCGCCCCTTCCTGGCTATAGCGGATGGCGATCCCTTTCCCAATCCCTTTGCTGGCTCCAGTTATGATGGCTACTTTTCCTTTTAATTTCATTCTCTTTTTCCTTCTTCTTAAGAATGTTTCTAATTTCTTCCGGAAGCCAAATTTCCTTCCGGCCCCCGCGGAAAAAAGAAGGTGATGATTTATCCTAGCAGGGAAGGAAGGTGAAGACCAAAACTCCCAAAATAAACCAAATAGCGGCGAAAATCATCCCATAGCCGAAGAACTTTCGAAAATCGACCCGGGCAATTCCGGCGACGATAACATACCAGAAGGGAGAGCAGAGGTTGCCCATCTGATCGCCCACCCCCAGGGAGAGCATTCCCCGCTGGAAGGAGACCCCGATCGTTTCCGCGGCTTTCGAGGTGATGAACCCTTGAATCACCCACTGGCCGCCGCTGGAGGGGACGAAAATGGCGATGATGGTTCCGGAAAGGGCCATCCAAAATGGATAGGTGTAAGTCGTTGATATACTGGACATGAACTTGGCAATGGTGTCTCCCGCAGGAGTGAATTGCAGAATCCCGGCGGCCGTTGCGTAGAGATGGTAAATCACCACCACGGACCAGGAGGACTTGATGCCTTCCTGGAGGGCCAGGGTGAAGTTGCGCACGTTCTTGTGAAGAAGAAAGCAGAGGAGGAGAAAGATGGCATTCAGGGAGTTCAGGTCGAGTCCTAAATTCTTGGTGGAAAAATGATGGTACAGCCAGATCAGGATGCCGATGACCAGGAGGAAACCGACCAGCCTGCTCCTCTCCAGCCGTTGGGAAAAGGTGGGGTTTTTGATCTCTTCGGCCGCCGCCGGAGCAGCCTGATTCGCCTCGATAAGCTTAAAGGCCTCGGGATATTCGGAGATGGTCTTGGGCACTCTGGGCACGAGGTACCGGGCGACGATGAGTAAAATGACCATGAAGGCGACGATTTGGAAGATCGCTGCGGGCGTCCAGATGGTGGTGCTCAAAGGCATTTTGCCAGTCAATTTTTCCAGAAAGTGCCCCGGGGTGGCGGAAAGCAACGGCGCGCTGGAGGATAAACCGTACTGCCACACGGAATGGGCAGCAAAGACAACGGCCAGGGTGAGCATGAAGTCCACCTTCATGCCCTTGCGCTCCGCTTCCCCGCAGAAATAGACGGCGATGACCGGCCCCAAGGTGATTGCCAACCCCCAGTAAAAATATCCTAGCACCGCCGTGGCCAGGGCGGCAAGGATGACCACCTGGAAGGGCGAGTTGGGCACCTTGGCCAGGGCCATGATGGCCTTCCTAAAGATGGGCGATTGCCCGAAGACGGCGCTCAGGGTGATGATCAGGGTCATCTGCATGGTGAAGGCCAGGAGCATCCAGAGCCCCCGGTAAAAGGCATCCGTGGTCTTATCCGCAGGCACCCCGATGGACCAGGCGTAAAGAAAGAGAATGATCACCATGATCACCGCGGAGGTGATGGCATCGGGGACATATTTTTCTGCCGCTAAGGCAAAACGCTCTGCACGGCCCTTTTCCGCTTCCATAGAATCCTCCTTTTCGTTAAATTGAAGCACTGGAAATTACCGCTTCGGTGCTTGGGTGGAACC
>DASPRR010000588.1:0-6471 GCA_035624375.1 Thermodesulfobacteriota bacterium
CGCCAGATGATGAAGATACCCCCTCCGGCCGTCATGCCCGCAGAGAACGGCGCCGATCAGCTCCCGGTCCTTATTTCGTGTAACCCAGCTAAGGCCGGGATTCCGCTGCAGATAAAAGGAGAGGGCGGAATAGGAATCAGATTCGCTCAATCCGATTCCCTCCATCCCCTGCCAGAATTGGATTACCTCCGCTAGGTCGCCTTTCTCCATGGGCTGAAACCGATAATCAGGAATCGGTCCGCGGGCGCTCATTTCTTCTCCTGAATAGAGATCAACTCGACTTCAAAAATCAAAGTGGCATGGGGGCCGATGACCTGGCCGGCCCCGCGTTCCGCGTAGGCTAAGTTCGGAGGAATAAAGAGCTGCCATTTCGCGCCTTCCTCCATGAGCTGCAAAGCCTCCGTCCAACCCGGAATCACTCCGCTCACCGGAAAGGTAGCCGGCTTTCCCCGCCGGTAGGAGCTATCAAACTCAGTTCCGTCGATCAGAGTCCCCTTATAATGGGTCGTTACGGTATCGGTAGCTGCAGGCTTCTTTCCGGTCCCCGGCTTGATCACCTTGTATTGCAGCCCGCTGGGCAGGGTTTTCACTCCCTCTTTCTTTTTATTTTCCGCCAGGAAGACCTCTCCTTCCTTTTTGTTTTTCTCCCCGGCTACTTTCAGGGCTGCTTCCTGCTTGGCCCTCATCTCTTTCTCAAAAGCGGTCATGACTTCCCGGGCTTCCGGTTCGCTTAGAAGCGGCTTGGCTCCGGAAAGCCCGTCCTTGATCCCCTTGGCCACGATATCCGGGTCGATGTTGATCGATTGCTTCTTGAAATTTGCCCCGATGTCCATCCCGATAATGTAGCTGATCTTCTCCTTCTGATCCTTTAGGCTCGGCTTGTCCTGGGCCCCTGCCGAACCGGCCGCCAGGATGAATAATGCCGTCACCATTAGTCTGAGAATCATTCTAACTCCTTTCCCTATTCGAATTCGCTGCTCCAAAATCTCTGGCAACAAAAAACCCCGCTCCGGAATCAGAAACGGGGTTTGCTCCTCCTGCATGAAAAGCCCTCGACTCTCTGAAGGGGCGATAAGGCTCCTAATTTTTTATACCACCAAACCTCCGAAACATCAATCGGAAGACTCCTTTCCGGTTGGCCACGACTCTGGAACTTTTCGGCAAAGGCCGCACCGGGAGTCGGAACACCATTGACAGAAATAGCAATCCGGGCAGTTGTGTTTTTTCGCCCTGGTGGCCTTAGGGCAATAGAACATTCCCTGGGCGGTTACCGCGAACCGATTCCCATCCCGGTCGATGAATTCTTTTTTCTTGGAAGAATTTCCTTTTTTGTCCTTAACCTTATGCTTTCTGTCCTTCCCTTCCTTTTCTTGCCTGTTTCGCATTCTGAATTCCGCCCTGCACCACATAGGATTCAAAGCCTTGCCCTGAACTACATGGGATTCAGGGTCGTGCCCTGAACCTTACATGGTTCAGGGCGCATTCCGCATTTTACAAAAATGGCCCCTCGAAATAGACCTCCAGGGGATCCATATAATTCACCGTCTCCCCTTTGCTCAACATGCCCGAGGCGATATCCACCGCCAGGTTGAGGAGCCGCTCTCCTGCCTGGCTTACGCTCATCTCCCCAGTCAGGACCTCTCCGGTGGTCATGTCGATATGCAGTCTGGCTTTTTGGTAGGTACGGGGATTTCCAGTAACGTAGATCAGGGGGGCTACCACTCCCGTGTTCGTGGCATAGATGGGGGGGTCCTCGTCGGGCATGCCCTGCCCTCCAATCTGGTAGAAAACCATCTGGCAGCCGGCCGCGGCGAAACTCATGGGCAACGAGAAAGAAGACATCCAGCCGTCCATGAAGTACAATCCTTTTCCGGGAGGCTGCTGGCAATACTCCAGAACCCCTTGCAAAGGGACGGTCCCGCTCTTGGCGATGGCCCCGAGGGATTTTTCCTCAAGAGTGGTAATCCCCGCGGCGATGTTCTCGGGGATAGGGTTGATGGTGCGGATATCTTCTCCGATTCCGGCCGCCGCTTTCTCGGTCTTTTTAACCGCCCCATAAAGGTCTTCAGCCACCTTGGGGGATACGGCTCTTTTGGCCAGCTCGTCTTCGGCGCCGACCACTTCGATGGTTTCGGAAAAAAGGGCGGTTCCCCCGGCCCCCACCACCCGGTCAACCAGATTGCCGAAGGCCGGGTTCCCGGAAATTCCCGAGGTGGGGTCCGAGCTGCCGCATTTCACCCCGATGATCATCTTTTCCAGGGGGAAAGGTTCCCGCCGGATTTTCGATGCCTCGTAAACCAGCCTTCGGGCTTCGATGATTCCCTTGCCGATGGCCCTGTGCATTCCGCCTTCCTCCGACAGGTTGACGGCCACCAGGGGCTTTCCGCAGGAGGCGATCTGCTGCACTAATCGGGAAAGCTGGAACTCGGGGTACCCGACCCCTTCCTTCATCCCAATCAGGACCGTGGCTGCCACGTTGGGGTTTCTGGCCAGCCCCACAAGGACCCTGGCCTGCCGATCCCGGTCTCGTTTGTGTCGCCCGTATTCTCCGGTGGAAATGACTGTTTTGGTGTGGGCCACGGTCTGCCCGATCCGATAAGCGACCTGGTTACACAGGCGGGTAGCAGGCAGGATCAGAACGTAATTCCGAACCCCCACAGAACCGTCCGGCCTTCGATAACCGAGAAAATTCATGCCCGCTCTCCTTTCCCGGCCGGCGACTTTCCCCCTGCCCGCAGGCCGCCCACGTTGTGAATGTGAACATGCTCGCCCGCGAAAATTTTCTGGGTCGCCACTCCTATGGGGTGGCCGTACTTTTGGATGATCCCTCCCTGAGGGATATCCATCAGGGCGATCTTGTGGCCGAAGCGAATATCATCCCGCGCCGCAATTTCGTGTTTTTGCCGTCCCCCAATCGGAACGCATTGATTCTTCTTTACATCCTCCAGAAGGACGCCTACATTGTCCTTTTCATGAAGGGCGATCGCCTGAAACTTCATCTTTTCCTCCCCTCAAACGGTTTGAACTGAAAAGGCTCGGTTTCAATTTCTTGACAAAAAATCCAGAACGGCTCGAACCAGACCCGGGGCCGATTCGATGGGTAGATTATGCCCCACCCCTTCCAGGATTTTCCATTCGGACCCGTGGATGGAACGGTGAATTTGCTCGGCAAGATGAATAGGAGTGAAAACATCCTCCCGGCCGGAAACCACCAGGGTCGGAATCATTATTTTTGAAATCTGATCTTTCAGATTGAATGCTAGGCAGGCATCCGTGGCTCGGCCGATGGCCACCGGGGAATTGATAGCGATCCGCTTTTTTCTCAGCTCGGCAATGGGGCCGGGATTGGCAGCAATATACTTGGGAGTGAAGGCCAGATGAACCACTTCGTCGAAGAAGGCCGGATAACCTCCCCGGGCCAGGCTGGCTTTTAAACCAGCAAAGGCCCGCCGGGTATGATCATCGATATGGCTGAAAGTGGAGACAAGGATTAAGGAGCGGATCATCTCCGGGTGATCCAGAGCGAACTGCTGGGCGACCGCCCCACCCATGGAAAAGCCGAAGATGTGGCCCTTCGGAATCTGCAGCTTTTTGAAAAACTCATACAGGTCCTCGGAGAATCCCTTGATCGAGTACGAATGGTCCGGTTTGCTGGTTCCTCCATGCCCCCGGACATCCATAGCGACCGTGCGATAGTATTTGGACAATTCGGGCATGATCAGGACCCACCCAGTGAGGTCCCCATTCAGACCATGGACCAGGATGAAGGGATACCCGCTCCCCGCCTCTTCATAATTGACTTCGATATCCCGAACGGCAATTTTCGGCATCCCGTTATCTCCCCGGCGCAAAATTCGAGACTCTGTTATCTTCCCATATGTTCAACTCGGAATTTGAAACTCGAAACCCGTAACGTACATTTATTCCACCAAGAGCATCCCGTACCGATTCATCTCGTCGTGGTAATCCTTCACCACCTGGATGGGATATCCTAGCATGCGGGCCGTACTGTACACATCCACCCCGAAAGCCTCCAGCGTGGGGCGGGACTGGTACGGCTGTCGGCATTCCTGGGAATCAGCCGTGCAGTTCTTGCACAACCGGCAGGGGGCCTGGGGAAATACGAAGGCCTTCTGATAGCCCGAAAGGAAGACTTTCCTTTCCAGGTCGAGCATTCTCTGGTTCACTTCCTTCGACCAGGGGTGGCGCATTTCCGGGTCTTTGAACTTCTTGGCGAAATGGAAGAATAGGCCATGTCTGTATTCTTTGAAGAATCTCGTGCACTCTTCCACCGAAGGAACATAGGGAGGGCAGGTCTTCCTTTTCCCGTACCCGGGACAACCGTAATTGCACTTCATTCTCACCCATTCTCCGATGATCATTCTCCTGGGGTCCATCCACTTGAAATCCTTTAATCCATGAGCCATCGCCAGCTTTTCGATCCCTTTCTTTGCCACTGAATTCATCTTCCCCTCATTTCTTTTTGTCGCCCACCGAGCACTCCAAGGCCTCGGATTAACAACGATTCAAATAAAAATTTTATCTGTTTGCTCCTAGGCCTTGGGGGGTTCAGATTTTGGATATTTTCTTTACGGCTCCGTGATCTCTGCGCCCTCGGTGGTTAATTTTTTTGATTGCAGTTCTGCTCCGCTGTGGTCTCTGCGGTTAAAATTTTAGACGATCATATTCCGAATGGCCCCCAATCCTTCGATCCGGGCCTCCACCACATCCCCCGGCTTCAGGAACCACTGCTGCGGGTCTGGCTGCCTGAACAAGGCGACTCCGCCCGGGGTTCCCGAGGTGATCACGTCCCCCGGCTCCAGGGTCATCTGGGACCAGTAGGCAATCAGGTCGGGAACCTTGTAGATCAACTGATTGGTGGACGATTTCTGCCTCGGCTCCGGTTCCTGATTCACCCAGAGTTCTATCCCGAGGTTATGCGGGTCGGGAATCTCGTCCGGGGTGACCAGCCAGGGTCCCATGGGGCCGAAGGCATCCAGACTCTTGGACAAGAGAACGAGCCTCTTCTCCATCTCCTTGTGCTGGATATCCCGGGCGCTCAGGTCATTTATGATCGTGTAACCGGCAACGTATTCGTAGGCTTTTTCCTTGGGAATATTTTTCCCCTTCTTCCCCACCACGATGGCCATTTCGATTTCATAATCCAGCTGTTTGGTTGAATCATGAGGATAGGGAACCGGATCGTAAGGACCCACCACGCACGAGGAGGCCTTCAAAAATCCTACGGGCAATTCGGGGATGGGAACCTTATTCTCCTCGGCATGATCACGAAAATTCAGCCCCATGGCGATGATCTTGCCGGGGCGGGGAACCGGGGCTTTCAGAAGGACTTTCGCCAGGGGGAAAATCAAGGGCTCCTTGCGCAGGCCCTTAAGGACTTTCTTTTCTGTTTTTTGCCATTGGGCCACAGCCTTAAGGGTGCGGCGCGCCAGATTCATGGCTGTCTTACCCCGTTCCAGGAAGGTAACCATGTCCTTGGGAGCCAGCCGGGCCGCCATGGAGAAAGGGTCTTTCTCTTTCTCCACTTCTTTTAAATAAAGGGCTGCTGCTGGCTGTAAGCTTAATACCGAATGGTCGTCGAGAAGAGCCCCCACTTGGGGCTGTCTGTCTTTGCTGCCTTTCGCAACAAAGGTCACCCATTTCATGGTTTCCCTCCTTAAAAGATTTTTTTAGGGCGTGAAAAGGACAATAATAAAAGTTTACTAACATGCATGAAGGGAGTCAACAAAGATTGATTGGGTATTTGAGGGAAAGGCTGTCGGTCTTCGCTTAAAGAAGAAGGCCTGACTTTTCAGGGGAATTCCCAAGCAAGAGGTCCGGTCGTTTCTCTTGAGTCGGGGGAAGCAGACGCCATTGGGCAAGAATCTATTTCAATACCCGGACTAATTGCGCAGTGCCGTAAGGTCCAGCTCGTGCAGAGATACTTACGGGGTTGGGGCTGTTTTGACTGTTGGGGGTCTGTCCAGGTTTCTGTTCCTTCCGGCCGGACGGAAAGCGTGAGGGCCCGTTTCCCGACGGGTTTCAGGGTTGGGCATAAGCAGTCCGATCCGGCCTTTCATGGCGGGCGGGGTCATTGGAAGAGCCCTGGGCAGACCCCGGAGACTTTCTTCCAACATCTCTCGACGATTCTTTCTATCCCTTCGCGAGGATCTTCAATAAAGTCTTGAAGGTCGATTCTGGATACCCCTGAGGACTGAGGATACGGCTTACTTCCCTGGGTCGATTCATGTTTTCCTGCCTGGGCGGAAAAGCTGGAGCGAACGCGGATTTCCCAATACCAAAAGGCGCGGCCTCCTCTTGGCCTTGAGGAGGAAGAGGGGCAGGAACAATAAAACCAAGTTTTCGATCATTCCGCTCTGGCATCTTTTTTCCTCCTTCTTTTCTATCCGGCCATCCTTCGCGATTCGGGAGAGTCAAGCAAAACTCCACCCTCTCCGCCGTCCATGAACT
>DASPRR010000595.1:0-9366 GCA_035624375.1 Thermodesulfobacteriota bacterium
AACCCCCTGGGGAGAGATCAACTTGAAGGCCGAGTGCCCCAAATAGGTGATTTTCACTCCCTTGCCGATCTCTGCGGCAGGAAGGGTAGGGGAGAAGAAAAGCAGAGCCAGAATGAAAAGAACAGTCAAAACTCCCCATACCTTTTTCCCCATGGTCTAGCCCTCCTCTCATGATTAGGGTACCAACAATGATCATTGATCAATGGCCAATGGTCAATGATCAATGAACGATATTTAGTACCTTGGTTTACGTTTCTCCAAAAAGGCCTTCATCCCTTCTTTCGGTTCAGCGGTTCTATAACATTCCCGGAAAGCCCGGATTCCCGCCTCTGCCGCATCGCTCAGGCTCAGGTCCATCCACTGGGCTATAAGCTTCTTCTGCAGGACCATGGCCGTGGGCCCGCCCTGGAGGACCTTTTCAGCCATCTGGCGGGTCTCCTCTTTTAATTCCTCATGGGGGACTACCTCGTTGACCAGCCCGATGCGCAGGGCTTCCCGGGCATCGATCATTTCTCCCAGATAAACCATCTCAGCGGCCCGGCCTAGACCGATCAATCGGGGAAGGCAAGCAGCTTCGATAACCGAAGGAATTCCCACCCGGACTTCCGGCATGCCGAAGCGGGCACGGTCGGAGGCGATCCTCAGGTCGCAGGCAGCGACCAGCTCCAGCCCGCCCCCTAGGGCAAATCCGTTTATGGAGGCGATAACCATTTTTTCCGATTGGCGGACGGCCACGAAGCAGCGATGCAAATCGGTGATGAATTTTTCCGCCCCGGCCGGGTCCAGGTCCATCATGGACCTCACATCCACCCCTCCTACAAAAGCCTTATCCCCATTTCCAGTGAGAATGATGACTCGGACAGCCTTTTCCGCGCTCCACCGCCGGAGCTCCTCCGTCAACCCAAGAATCAGCTCATGGGTAAGCGTGTTCAGAGCTTCAGGACGATTGATCGCGATGGTTGCCACCGGCCCTTCCTGATGGGTTAGAAGCATGAACCCCCCACCTCAATTTCGGATTTCGGATTAAAGAATCCGCAAGTTAATCAGGCTGAGGCTATATTTCTTCACTTCAACTCACAATCAAGTGTCATTTTGCCCGGTTTTTCTTTCAATCCGCAATCCGCAATCCGAAATCTGCAATTAAATGGTTGGTCCCGTCGTGTAAATCTCCACGGTCTGATCGTACTTCAAGGCTTCCGCCCTCACCTTCTTCCCGCTTCCCACAGCCAAAAGGGCATCGTAGACCTTCTGGCCCACTTCATCGATGGTCGTCTGCCCCGCGAGAACGCCGCTGGCGTCGAGATCAATATGGTCCTTCATAACCCGGACCTTGGCCGGGTTGCCGGCCACTTTGATGACCGGTACGATCGGATAGCCCTGCGGCGCGCCGCCTCCTGTGGAGAAAACGATGACATTTGCGCCCGCCGCAGATAAGCCGGTCATGATCTCGGCTTCTTTTCCCGGAGAGTCCAGGACGAAAAGCCCCTTGCCCGGTACGGATTCGCCGTACTCCAGGACTCCGTCGATGGGCATAGACCCCGATTTGCAGATTGCCCCCAGCGATTTCTCTTCGATCGTGGTCAACCCGCCGCGGATGTTTCCTGGGGTCGGATTGCCGCCACGCATGTCGAATCCCAGTGCTTTCACCCGGTCTTCCATGCTGGTCACGATTTGAAGGATTCTCGAAGCCACCTCTCCGCTCACCGCTCTGCGCGCCAGGAGATGCTCGGCCCCAATAAACTCCGTCGTCTCCCCGAAAATGACCGTCCCGCCCTGCGCCAGGAGAAGATCGCTGGCCTTTCCCGTGGCGGGGTTGCTCACCAGGCCTGAGGTCGTGTCGGAAGAGCCGCACTTAATCCCCATGGCGATTTGGCTTGCGGGAACAGGCTTCCTTTTCATTTTGGAAACGGACTGGTCCAATTTGGCGGCCAACTCGACCCCCCGCTTCACGGCTTTCTTCATGCCCCCGATCTCCTGGATCAGCACTTTTTCAACTTTTTGGCCCCGGTCCTTCAGCCCTTTGTATACCTCTGGGAGGGAAACGCTCTCACAGCCCAGAGCGATGAGCAGCACGCCCCCCACGTTGGGATTGGCCCCAAGGCTGATTAGCGTCCGGGTGACCCGATCCGAGTCCGGCTTCAGTTGGGCGCAACCCTGGTGGTGGAGCAGGGGCCTGGCGCTCTTGAATTTCTTCGCCACAGCCATGGCCACTTCGTTGGCGCAGAAGACCGTGGGAATGACCGCCAGGTAGTTACGAGTACCAGCCCGGCCGTTTGGCCTCGGGTAACCCAGAAAAGTGTCCATGCAGACCTCCTGAAAGAGGGAGTTGAGAGATGAGAGATGAGAGTTGTCGAAAGCGATCCTTTTCACCTCTCACCTCCCGCCTCCCAACTCTCAACTGACTTTGAACAGCGCCCGTCCCTTATCAAACGCCTTGAGGTTTAATTCTTCGGTCCCGGGGGGGACACTGTCTTTTAGACAGACCTTGACTTGGTCCGCTTCCAGGATTTTGGTGCCCTCCACCATGGCGCCCAGCATGACGACATTCGCCACCATCTGGCGGCCCAGCTCTTTGGCGGATCCCGTGGAGGAAACCGAAACCTGACGTAGCTTAGGATTTTCTTTAATCTTGACCAAGTCGGAGTCGTAAAAAACGATTCCCCCTTCCTTCACCTCTTCGATTAACTTGTCGTAAGCCTCCTGGGACATGACCACGAAGACGTCGGGGTTTACCACCCCCACATAAGTGATCTCCTGATCGTCGATGACCACGTTGCACTGGCTGGCTCCTCCCCGGGCCTCGGTCCCGTAAGACTGGGTCTGGGCCGCCTGTTTCCCGCTGTGCAAGCAGGCGGTCTTCCCCAGGATGATGCCGGCCAGGAGTAAACCCTGACCCCCAAATCCAGCAAAACGAACTTCCTGGCGAGCCATATATCTACTCCTTCCGATGGGCTTTCAGAAATTCTTGATACCGTTCCACGATTCCTTTCCTCTCCGGGCGGTGGGCGAATTCGCCCAGGAGGTACTTTCCGGCCAGTTCGTCCCGACTGAGCTTTCCCGCGTCCTTCTGGGAAACGGAGTGCTCTTTGATATACTTGACCACTTCCTGGGGGGAGCTAGTCTTCAGGACATACCGGCCGAAGTTCGTAGGGCACTGGAGCAGGACTTCGATGAAGGCCAATCCTTTGGTCTGGATGCCCTTTTTGATGGAAGCCACCAGGGGCTTGAAGTCGGTGGACCTCCATCTTGCCACGTAGGCGGCCCCGGCGGCCACAGCCATCTGGCACATGTCGAAGGGGTCTTCGATGTTTCCGTAGGGAGTGGTGGTGGTGACCGCTCCCAATGGAGAGGTCGGGGCGACCTGTCCGCCGGTCATTCCGTAGATCCCATTGTTGAAGAGGATGGCGGTTACATCCAGGTTGCGGCGGCAGGCGTGGATGAAGTGGTTGCCTCCGATGGCCCCGCAGTCTCCATCCCCGGTGAAGAGGATGAAGTTCATGTCCGGGCGGGCCATCTTCAGTCCTGTGGCCACGGCAAAAATCCGGCCGTGATGGGCGTCAATATTATCTCCCGCCCAGGTGGAGTAAGTGATTCGGCTACTGCAGCCCACTCCCTGGACCCACACTGTGTTTTGGGGAGTCAACCCCAGTTCGTCGACCGCCAGCAGGACGGAGTGGGTCACCTGTCCGATCCCGCAACCTGAACAGGCCATATGGGGCATGCGCTCCTTGCGCAGGTATTTCTGGACCAGCGGATGAAGAAGTCTCAAAGTCTCGCCGACCGTGCTCATCGGTAAAGCCTCCTTATCTCATTGAAGACCTGCATGGGAAGGTGAGGTTCTACGCCTCCGGACCCGAGGTGATAGGTCTCTGCTTTTCCTTTGGCCGCGCGGGCAACCTCCCGGGACAACTGCCCGTCGATGTTAAGCTCGCAGACCAGGATGGTTTTCACCTTTTCAGCCACCTTGAGAACTTCCCCGTCAGGGAAGGGCCAGAGGATGATGGGGCGAAAGAATCCCACTCTCATTCCCCTCTCCCGGGCGAGGTCCACGGCGGCCATGGCCGGCCGAGCGTCTCCCCCATAGGCGATAACCGCAAACTCGGCATCCTCCATCTTCTGCTTCTCCACCCGGACCAGTTTGTCGAGGTTTTCGGTGATTTTGTATACCAGCCGCTTGGCCATCTTCTCCTGAATGTCCTGGGCCGTGCTGGCATACCCTTTGGAGGTGTGGGTGTAGGGGGACACACAGATCCCATATCCCTCGCCGATGTTGGGGAAGGGGTAGTTGATGACTCCCGGGGTGTCCAGGGGGTACATCACGAACTGCTCCGGCGGTACGGTGGGCTTGAAGCGCTTGACCACCTTCAGTTCCTCCTCCGGGGGGATGACCAGGAGCTCCCGGGTGTGTCCCACGGTCTCGTCGGAAAGCAGGAACACCGGGCAGCGGAAGATTTCCGCGAGGTTGAAGCATTCGATGGTTAGGTCAAAGGCCTCCTGAGTCGATTTGGGGGAAAGAGCAATGGTACAGTTGTTTCCCCCGGCGGAGCCGTACCGAACCGTGTAAAGGTCCCCCTGGCCCACGCGGGTGGCGACACCGTTGCTTGGACCGGCTCTCTGGATATCGACGACTACGTAAGGGATTTCATTCTTGATCCCCCAGCCCAGTCCCTCCAGTTTCAGGCTGATTCCTGGCCCGGAGGAGATGGTCATAGCCTTGAGCCCTCCCACGGACGCTCCTCCAACGGCGTGAATGGAAGCGAGTTCATCTTCCATTTGCAAGCAGACCCCTCCCACTTCGGGCAGACGCCGCGCCATCGTCTCCGAGGTTTCGGAAGAAGGGGTGATGGGATACCCGGCAAAAAAGCGGCAACCCGCAGCGATGGCCCCCTCGGCAATGGCCTCGTCGCCCTGAACAAAATATCTTCCCGGCTTGATTCCCGAGGACATCAGCGGGCCTCCTTTCCTTTTCCTTTTTTCTTGGTTTTTTCCAGAACGATGGCGAAATCCGGACAGTACAGGTCACAGATGCCGCATTCGGTGCATTTCTCAACCCGCACCGGGTTGGGCAGACGATAGCCCTTTTTATTCATTTCCGCGGATAGCTCGTAGACTTTCTTCGGGCAGTTGGTAATGCAGAAGCCGCAGCCCTTGCAAAAGTCTTTGATGATCGTGATGGCCATTCAGCAAATCCTCCTTTTCTTCCGCCGGATGGACAATCCAGAATTGTATACAGAATACAAACAGGGTCATTTTAACGTCCCCCCTTTTTGAGGGTCAAGTAAAAATTCAGAATGGAAAATGGGGAACACAGAATGGACAGTAACGAGGCAACGCCAAGCGGCGTAGGCGCAGAGAGAAAAAGAATTCTGCGTTTCCAAGTGCCCCCTCCTTTGGTGTCCGTGCAGTCCGTTTTTCCATACCGTAGGTCTTCATTCCGCATTCGCTCGAAATTCCGGCAGCTTCAGGACGGCCTGGCGTAAATCTGCGATATGGGCCCGCAGTTCTTTTTCCGCTGTTTGGGCCGATCCCTTTTCGATGTGCCGGATAATGGCCGAGTGCTCGGACAAAGACTTACGGGCTCGTCCCGGAAGAACGATGGTGTGGAGGCGGACCATGTCCATTTGATCGAAGAGGTTGCGGATGATGGCGATCAATTTCCGGTTCTGGCTGGCCTGAATGATCAGGTTGTGGAAGCGGATATTCTGATGGGCATAGGAAGAAATGGAGTCCTCCACATTTCGCGCCGAGAATCCCTGGAAACAGGCTTTCATCTTTCGAATCATCTTCGGCGTGGCGTGCCGGGCGGCCAGACGCACCGCCAGCCCTTCCAGGACTTCCCGAAGCTCCAGGTTTTCCAGAATCTCCCGGAGGGACTGCGTTTTCACAAAAGCCCCCCGGCGGGGGATGATTTCCACAAATCCATCCTGCTCCAGCCGATTGATGGCTTCCCGCAGCGGAGTCCGGGAGACCCCCAATATTTGGGCGAGTTGGGTCTCGCCCAACTTGGTTCCCGCAGCAATTTCCCCCCGGACAATACTTTCCTTCAGGCGTTGATGGACCGCCTCCTTTAAATTGCGCCGATTTTGAATGGCTCTCATCCGAGGCCAGGCTGCTCCTTCCTTTCGTATTGTATAATGTATACAAAAATAAAAAATCCCTGTCAAGACCGTTTGGCCGTCATGGAAGAAGAAAATATTGCCCTATATTTCCTTGAAATTTCCGAAGGTTCATGATACCTTAAACCCACTTGTATGCTCGGCCCTTCAGTTGTTCGAGCAAACTCTCCCGCGTATCTCCCTACGAGGGATAGAAAAGGGGAATGGTTCAGAAATTTCTATTGCCCAGAGAGACCCGGTTTTCGATTTCAGCGGGTGAATCTTTCTGGGGGATCGCGATTCAAAACCTTCCATTCTATAGCGTCCAAGGGCCATGGGTTTTTGGGAAATCGATCCAAAATTGGTCCAATTGATCGGACTGTGTTTGGCCGAGAAAGGAATAAACCTGTCTGAGCAGGACCTCCCGGCCGTCGTCGATCGAATTAAAGATGAGATTCTGGATCAATATGTCGATCGAATCATCCATCCGGTAGAAACCATCCTGGAGATCGACCCCCTGCTCAGTGAAAAAGAAATCCTCCGTTCCCTGGTCCGGAATATCGTCCAATTTCTGGGAGCCGATTTTGCCAGCATCCGAATTTATGATTCCTTTGGGGAGGGAGAACCCTCTTCTCCATATTCTCCTCTCCTGGGCGAGGAAATCCTCGAATTGACCCCCTTCGACAGGGCCATTGCCAGCGAAGTCATCCGGACCCAGCGCTGCTACCAGATTCCGAACGTCTTTAGGGACCCCAATTATCAGGATAAGGAAAAAGCCCGGGAGATCGGGGTCCATTCCATGCTCGCCGTTCCCATCTCCCTGCCGCGATTTACCTCCCAGGGTTCCGACACCCAGGGGGTCCTCCAGGTCTTCTACAAGAAAGAAGACAAGGTCTTCACCCCCTTTGAAGTGCAAATGGCCGAAGTCCTTTCCCGAAGGGTGGAGTTTGTCATTGCCCGGAAGAGGATCCTCTCCCTGCAAAAGATCAACCTAACCAGGGATAAAATTCTGGAAGATATTTACCTGCGGTTGGCCAGGCGGGAAGGGATCAAGATGAAAGACGTCTTCAATCGGGTGATCCCCGCCTTAGCCGACCTCATGAAGATCCAGCGCTGCACCCTTTTCTCGGTCCTGGAAGACCGGGAACATGTAAAATTGGAGGCCGGGTTCCCGGGGGCGCAACACGGAATCGGCAAGGTCTTTTCCGCAAAGGAGCCCTACATCGGGGCGATTGTGAACCAGGGCGGGCCCTTCGGTGATTTTGAGCATGAGAAAATACACCCCTCCTACATCCTGATCACCAATCCCCAGATGAGCCACCTGCTGCCTCCCCATTTAAAACACTACCTGGCCGCGCAGCAGATCAATTGCGTTCTCTATATCCCGCTCGAGGTGGATGGAGTCGTCCAGTACTTTTTGGCCTTCGATGCCCAGGCCCATCATCAGCAGTTTTCCGAAGACGAGATCATGGTGTTCAGCTTCCTGGGCAAGGAGCTGATGAAAGGCCTTCGCCTGGAGAAAATGGGCGATATCCTGCACGACTTCAAAAATCCGGCCATTGCCATCGCCGGGTTTGCCAAACGATTACAGAGGATTCTGAGCGAAGTTCCCGATCTTCCCAAGAAAGAAAAGATTCAACAGTCCATGGAAATCATCCTGGAGGAATCTTCCCGGATCCAGGCATTGGCCTTAACTCTCCACGGAGAAGGGAAAGAAACGACATTGGACATGACCGATATCCTGAAGAAGCGTTTCCGGATTAATGAGGAAGCCGTTCGGGAGACAAACCGGAGAAATATTCTTCAGGTTGAACAGGAATTGAAATTTCCTCTGTGGATTCGGTGTTTTCCTTTGCACCTCGAAAGAGTTTTCGATAACCTCCTGAACAACGCTTCCCAGGCCATCCCGGAGGGAGGGGAGCTGGCCATCCGCTGCTACCAGAAAGACATGTGGGCCGTGGCCGAAATTTCCAACACCGGGGAGATATCGGAGGAAGAAAAAGAACGGTTCCTGTTGGGGGAAAGCCGAGGGCGGGGCCTGCATATCACCACTCGCCTGGTCAAACATATGGGCGGAAAAATCGACATTGACTCCCGGGATGGACGGACCACTTTCCGCGTTGAATTGCCGCTGGCGCCTTCTCCGCCTTAGAAAAGCTCCATCCATTTCTTCCCCCACCGCCTTGAGTCTGAAAAAATTCCTGGCTCCTGGCCTCTCGCTTTTCCGGATCAATGCTGATCGGGATGGTCGTGGCGATGGGGAAGGGCGTGAAGATGGCCGTGGCGATGAATGAACCCTTCGTGCTCGTGGGCGTGTTCGTGAATCAAGTTCACCCGGAGAAGGAGGTCCAGATCGTCCAGGATCTCTTCCGGGGGTCCATCGGCGACCAGGGCATGATCTTCGGCCATGACATAGGCCCGGTCGGCGATTTCCTCCAGAATGGAGAGATCATGGGTTGCGGTTATGATCGTTTTCCCCAAAGAGTGCAACTCCTCCAGGACTTCAATCAGCCACACCTGAGTCCGTGGGTCCAATCCGGAGGTGGGTTCATCCAGAAGCAAGACGTCGGGATTCAGGGCCAGCACAGAGGCCAAGGCGACCTTCTTCTTCTCCCCGCCGCTCAGCCGGTGGGGGGATCGGGGGGAGACCTTTTCCAGGTTGAGCATTCGGATCATTTCCTGACACTTTTGGAATACCTCTTCCCGGGGGAGGTCCAGTTGCAGGGGACCGAAGGCAATCTCGTCTAAGACAGTCGGGCAAAAAAGCTGGATATCGGGGCTCTGAAAGAGGAGCCCCACCCGCTTTCGGAAGAAGGCGGTGAAGGAGGCCTCCCGAAATTTTTCTTCAGAGAGTTTCTGACCGAAGGCCCGGGCCTCTCCCGCGGTCGGAAACAACAATCCATCCAGAATCTGCAGTAAAGTTGATTTCCCGCACCCGTTGGACCCCAGGATGGCAATGCGCTCCCCGGGTTTTACCCGAAGGGAGACGGATTGCAACGCCCGATGGGTTCCGCCATAGACGTATTCAACGCCGCGCAGGTCGTAGATCAAAGGATCAAGGAAGGGGGCCTGAGTCATGGCTCACCTTCCTCCCCAGAGAAAAAAGGCCATGAGGCCAGCACAGGCCCCGGCCCAGAGCCCATCCGCGGGGCGCAGGTGAAAAACGGAAAGAATCCGGACCTCCCCCTGATACCCCCGGGCGACCATGGCCCGGTGGACATCCCCGCTCAGCTGCAAGGAGCGTTTGAAGAGCGTTGCCATCTGCCCGGCG
>DASPRR010000616.1:0-7418 GCA_035624375.1 Thermodesulfobacteriota bacterium
TGTGGGGAAGCAGGTAGAAGGAAAAAATAAGGCCCCCCACGTGAGCCATGGCGCTGATAATGCCCGAGGCGAACCCCAGCCCTACTCCCTGCGGGGCGGTCGGGCGGAGACGCTCTTTCCATTTCGGCCGGTCGATGGCCAGGTACTGGAGAACTCCGAAAGAAATGGCCAGGGCCCCCACGATCTTCTTTACCGTATCTGCGGAAATGACCGAAAGCAGATGAGTGCCCACCCAGACGCCGGCCAACATCGCCGGGAGAATAACCAGCAAGCAATGATTGTCCCACTGTTTCCAGTACTGCCGCACTCCGGTGCCGGACATCAGGAGCATCATGGGACCGATCAGGCCGATTCCAAACTTGGGAGGGAGGAGAAGGAGGACCATGGGGGTCATCAGCATGCCCCCGCCCACCCCGAATCCAGAGGTGATGAAGGCGCCGCTGAAGGTGACGATTATCAGGCCGAGGAAAACCAAGGGGTCCACAGGGCCGAGAAAGAAGGAAATCAGGTTATCCATTTCAATTCCAATTGGCCGCAGAGGAAAAACTGATTTGTTGGGGCGGTTTGCGAACCGTCCCTAAGGGAACAAACCTCAAGAGGGAAGCAGGCGGCCGCGGTTCCCCGCTCCCTCCATAACGCCTTTGGATATGACCAGCTCCTTTCCGATTCGCTTTCCATCCCTTCGGACCCCCGGGTCCTGATTTCCCCTCCCGGTTTTGATCATAGCCATATGGGGGTAGCGATAAGCCAAGTATTCCTTCAAGAGCGGGTCTTCCTTCTTTATGAGGGCGTAGGAGGTCCGTTCCTTCCCCCCATCTTGCTCTTTCGACGTAAGTTTCGAACGGAACCCTTCAATTATCCCCTGCGCGAAATCTGTCAATCGGTAGCGGTTCAGAGCCCTGCCGGAATTGTATTCCTTCCACTCCAGGGCGATAAACCGCTGCACGTAGTTGTGGACATAATCGGCAATCCGCACATTGGGGATGGTCCCGCTGATTTCCAGGACCCGGCCCATCTTCCCCTTCTCGGGAACATACCCGGGCACCCAGACCCCCTGGACAAAATAAAAATCCTGGAGGAGGCCGGCCAAGGCATAATCCTCAAGGAAATGGCGCAGAGCCGGCCTCCCCACGAGGAGGCTGATAAATTCTTTCTGCTTTTCAGTCCGTAGAAGGTCCAGGTTGTACTTGGATATCAGTTCGTGGGCCTTGGCCATTGCGGCTTCGGCCTCGTGCCGGTTGGAACTCTCGGCCAAGGCCAGAAGCTTTTTGACTCTGGCCAGGATCCGGTCTTCTCCGTCCAGGGGTTCTTGGGAAATGCGGTCGTCCAGGGGTCGATAGTTTTCGGATGCCCTGGGGTTGGCGCGAAGCAGGTCGCAGGCCCTCCGGAAAAAAGGTCCATGGGCGGTCTCCCCTTGACCTCCCAGGACTTCTTCCGCCATCTGATGGGCCATTTCGTGGAAAAGGACTTCCCGGACTGAAGCCCAGGAATAGTTTAAGACCAACCTCCGGCTCAGGGAAATCTCCCGCCTTTCCCCGGACCAAGTTCCCCATCGGCCATTGAGGTCCCGCAAGGAGAAAAGGGGGCGGCGCATCTTCTTTCGATGGGCGGAGTCCAGAATCCAGATGGCCCTTTCCCATTCGCAGGCCAGGCCGTGGAGGATGCGGTTTTCCAGCTCTTGCTGAGCAACCACCTTGCTCTTCATTTGACCGTCTCCATCTGCCGGAACACAAAGACCCGGCGTTCCTCGTTTGATCGGCCCAGACGCCAGTAACCAACGATCAACAATCGGAAAGGAGGTACGAGCGACCGGCGGCAAGCAACGGGGGGCCGGCAGCGGTTATGTCTGGTAAGACGCCAGGATCTCCCCAAAATAAAGGGTATGGTAATCCTTGGCCGGATAGATATCCTCCAGGTCCGGGGAGAGGAATTTCGGGTCTGTGGGGGCTTTGTTGATAATCCGGCACTCGAAATGGTATCCAGGGATCTTCAGGACGGGGCTACTGACTTTTTTGGGTTTTAAAGCGGAAAAACCGCACTCCTTGAATTTGTCCAAGTCCCGGCCGGACTTGGAGCCGCAGATGTTGATTTCCTTTTTCATATCCCCCGAGGGAACACTAACCGTGAAGCTATCCGCCTTTTCGATCAATCGATACGTATAGCGGGACGTCCTCACAGCCACCATCATAACCGGCCGTCGCCAAACAACACCGATCAGCGCCCAGCCGATGGTCATCACGTTGGCTCTCTCATTTCCCTTGACCACGAGAAAAGCCCCTTCTTCGATCCGGTTCATGAATTTCTGAATTCCTTCTAAATCTTTCATCTCTTTCATATCCCTCTCCTCAAAATGGAAATTCAAAAACCCATGCTAACACGAAGAGGGAAATTGGAAAAGTCCCAACCCTCCCTCAGCCCGCCGTCGCATATCCGAAACCGGCCAACCCGGAACCAAATAAAAGAATGTACAGCCGGCCCTCCCGTCTTCGGGGGGAATGCCCGTTAAAAGGGTAACCAGCAGTCGCTTCGCGTGACGGCCGTTGCAATTTACTACCCTCTTGAGCACAACTCTATTCTCAAGGGGTCTTCTCGCGAACGAGTGGGTGATTTCGGTCTATTTTCAATCGGCCACTATGCTCGCCCATGTGGCCAAGGTTATTCGGCCAGGCCCACAGGGTGCGTCCTGCCCATGGCAAGACAGAATGAGGCATGAGTTCTTTCATCGGTTCGGGTCTGAAAATTCTTTGGTTGCCCGGGCCCGAGTCAGGGGTCATTTTTCCGAAAGGGTGTCGGGGACCGGTGCTTTGCGGAACCCAAGCAACCGCTACGGAATCCGGGTATTTCCTGCCGAATCGATCACGCCATGGGCGGAACGCACCCCCTGGTCTGAGAATATTTCTGTTCCCTTTCTGCCCACTCAAATGGGAGAGGAGCATATCTAAGGGGATAGAGACCGGGAATGAAAATCATCTTGACTTTATTGATAAAGTATTGAATTCTATTCTTAGCGGTTGCTAATAAATAATGGGTTCCCTCGAAATCTATTGCCCCATTCTGAAGGCAAACGGTACCCTCAGCCTGGGAGAGAGGGGGAGCAGAGGGATTATTTTTGCCTATCCCCCCGGGGGGTCAAAGTATTATGAATTGGGGAATCTCCGTTTCATTATCTTCCTTGGATTTCTCGGCGTTTATCCCACCTTCGAACACCTGGTCAAATCCCGCGGGCTATCCCTCCCATGAAAGTTAGCCTGCGGTTTAGGGGATGGAATTTCCTGGGATGAGATTCACAATATTTTCCCGGTTAATTTACGGTTACCTGGTGATCTTCTTGCTCATATTGGCCGTGAGCGTCTACATGATTTACCAGTTGGCCCAATTCGAAGACATCACCCATTCAATTCTAGAAGTGGATCACCGGATGGAGGATTTGGGAAAGAAACTCACTGATTCCCTCTTGTCCCAAATGCGGTTTGAAAAAAAATTCATGGTCGTCCGGGATGAAGACCTTTACCAACAATTCCAACTGGCCCGGGATGATTTCCAGAAATATCTGAAAGAAGTTATATACTTCGCCGATACCGATTTCCAGAAAGAGTTGTTAAGCGGCGTAGGGTCCCGCCATAATACTTACCAAGCCTTGGTCGCGGAAGAAGCAGCACATGTGCGGGCCAAGGAGCCCTATTCCCCTTCCGGGTTTATTATGGAAAAAGATAAGACGGCGGATCGGATCCTCGAAAATTTGCAGACCCTGGCCATCCATTCTCAACAAAATACCCTGGAAAAAATAAAAAAGCTGGAACAAACCAGAATCAATGCCCGCCAGCTGACGATGGGAATTACCGCCATAGCTCTCCTGGCGGTTGTCATCCTGTCCTTTTTTACCACCATGAGCATTACCTACCCCATTGCCATGCTGATCGGGAAGACCCGTGACATCGCCCGGGGGGTCTTCGATGGGCATTTGCCTCGCTCGGCCCCGCCAGAAATAAAGGAATTGGGCCTGGCCTTTGGTTCCATGCACGAGCGGCTGAAGACCCTTGATCAAATGAAGTCCGATTTCTTCTCCACCATATCCCATGAGCTGCGCACCCCCCTGACTTCCATCAAGGAGGGGACCAGCCTCTTGCTGGAAGGGGTGGGCGGGGAGATTTCTGATAAACAGAAGAAGCTCCTGCAAATTATCTCCGGGGAGAGCAACCGGCTGATTGACCTGGTCAATTCCTCCCTGGATTTATCCAAAATGGAAGCGGGAATGATGGTTTTTAATTTTACCCAGGCGGATATCAGCCCGTTGATTCAAAAGGTGATCGGGGAGATTGAACCTCTGGCCATGGCCAAGAAAATTCGCCTCCAGGTTGGAAACCACGAACGTCTGCCGCTGGTGAAAATGGACCGTGAAAAAATTCTCCAAGTCCTGCGGAATTTCCTGGGGAACGCGGTAAAATTTTCTTTTGAGGGCGGAGAAATCAAAATTTCCGCCTGCCGGGAAAACGGTAAAATGAAAGTTTCGGTAAGCGATACCGGGCCGGGCATACCCAAGGCCAACCTGGCGACCATCTTTGAGAAATTTCAGCAAGGACCCCGGGAGAATTCTGCATCCGGGAAAGGGACGGGATTGGGGTTAGCTATAGCCAAGCAGATCATCGCTGCACACGGGGGTGAAATATGGGCGGAGAGCGAACCCGGGCAGGGAAGTTCGTTTATTTTTGTGCTGCCGGGTTAATCTTTTTTCTCCTTTCGGGTTGCATGACCTTCAAGAAGGAATTTAATCTGAGCACAAGCCAAGAAGTTACGCCGGAGAAAGTCTCCCAGCATGAGGAAGGTGCGACTTCGGCCTGCGAACGCCTCCTGCGCTCCAAAAAGCTCTTGCACCAGGGGGATTACGCCGGTTCTCTGAAGGAATGCCAGAGAGTCTTGTCCCTTCCGGGGAAGAACCCTCCCAAGGACCAGGCTCTTTTCCAGATGGGGCTGATCTATGCCGACATAAACAATCCTCAAAGGGACTTCGGCAAGGCTCTGGATTTTTTCAAAAGGGCGGTCAAGGATTACCCCAAGAGCCCCCTGGCCGACGAGGCCAGGGTATGGGCGGGGGTGCTTCAGGAGAATGAGAAATTGAGTCAGGTGATTGAGAAATCGAAACAGGTGGATATCGCCGTGGAAGAAAAAAAGAGAGAGAAAGCGAGATAGAAGGGCATGTCGTCGGGAAATATCTTGGTGGTGGATGATGACCCGGCCCTTCTGGAGTTGCTCCGCATGAGGCTGGAGTCGGCCCAATACCGGGTAGCGACCGCGCAGAAGGAGGAAGAAGCGATTGCCGCGGTCAAAGGGCAGACCTTTGACCTGTCGGTTGTTGACCTGAAGCTTGGCCGGGGGGATGGAATTTCGCTGATGGAGGAGATTCATTCCCTGAGTCCGGAGATGCCCATCATCATCCTGACCGCGCACGGCACCATTGAAAGCGCGGTGGAGGCCATGCGCAAAGGAGCCTACAGCTACCTCACCAAGCCTTTCGAACCCCGGGACCTCTTCTTCCAGATCGAAAAAGCATTGGAGAACCGACGGCTCACCTCGGAGGTTCAAAGGCTGCAGGAGCTCTTGAAAGAAAAATATGATTTTGCCCATATCGTGGCCAAGAGCGAAAAGATGAGGGCCGTGCTGGAGATGGTGTCCCGGATCGCGAAAATCGATTCAACCGTTTGCATTCGCGGAGAAAGCGGCACGGGAAAAGAACTGATCGCCCGGGCGATTCATCTGGCGAGTGACCGGAAGAACAAACACTTTGTGGCCATCAACTGTGCGGCCCTTCCGGAGCCGCTGTTGGAAAGCCAGCTCTTCGGCCATGAGAAGGGAGCCTTCACCGGGGCCGTTCGAAGCACTAAAGGGTTGTTCACCCAGGCTCATGAAGGCACGATTTTCCTGGATGAGATCGGGGATATGCCTCTTTCGATCCAGGCCAAGCTTCTGCGGGTCCTGCAGGAGCGCCAATTTTACCCCCTGGGCAGTGAAAAACCAGTGGAGGTTGATGTCCGGGTGATCGTGGCCACCCAAAAGGACCTAACCGAACAGGTGAAACAGGGGCTTTTCCGGGAAGACCTTTTTTATCGAATCCATGTCATCCCCATCCATCTTCCTCCCCTGCGGGAGAGGAAAGAAGACATCCCTCCCCTGGTGGAACATTTTTTGAAAAAATTCAGCCAGCAGATGAAAAAAGAGGTAAAAGGCCTGGCCCCCGGGGTCCTGAAGGGGCTCATGCTCCAGGAATGGCCGGGGAATGTGCGGGAGCTAGAAAATACCATCGAGTATGCCGTGGCAATGACCCAGCTGGATTTCATCACCGAAGACTTTATCCTCCAGGCCAAGACTGCTGAACCGTCAGGGTCCCCGAAGCCCTTTAAAGAAGCCAAGGACTCTTTTGAAAAGGAATACCTATCCCATCTCCTGGAACTCTGCCAGGGCAATGTGAGCCAGGCCGCCAAAATGGCCGGGAAATACCGCGCCGATTTCTATGACCTCCTGAAAAAACATAATTTGCAAACAGCTGACTTTAAGAAATCCGGGTAGGGTGTAGGAAATCTACTCCCAGGGTAAACGAGGGAAATAAAGGGAATTCAACCCCGAACGCCTTCTCTCCGCTCGTATCCGTATGGAAAACCCTCCTCATCCCTCTCCCTAGCTCAACCGCTCCTCAAGGAAACCCCATTAAAATCAATACCCTTTCTTCTCTGCGAGCTTTGGCACATCCTTTGCTCGGGAAGCAGCCAAGCCAAAATCTGAGCCGGGAAGGAAGAAGAAATACGAAAGTATTGGTTGTCGACGACAATCTCCCGCTGGCTTCTCTCCTCCAGATGATGCTGGAGGAAGAGGGCTATGAGGTCCAATTCGCGGGGAACGGGCTTGAGGCCTATGCCAACTATCTCCTATTCAGGCCGGAGGTGGTGATCACCGACCTCCACATGCCCAAAGCCAACGGAATGGAGTTGATGAACAATATCCGCAAGCAAGACCCCGGGGTGAAGACCATATATATGAGCGCAGATATGCGTCCCTTTTTCCCTCTTCTGGATGAAGAGAAGAGCAGGTATCCGGTAAGCCTTCTGCCCAAGCCCTTCTCCAAGGAGGAATTGCTGAACCTGCTGGCGAAGTTCATGGACGGCGGAGAGGGTGGAGTTTTGCTTGACTCTCCCGAACCGCGAAGGATGGAAGGATAGAAAAAAAGGAGGAAAAAAGATGCCGGAGGGGAATCATCGAAAAATTGGTTCTATTGTCCCTGACCCTCCTCCTTCTCAAGGCCAAGGGGGGGCCCCGCCATTCAGTGTTGGGAAATCCGAATTCCCTCCGTCTTTTCCGCCAAGGCCGCAAAACAGGAATCAGCCCCGGGAAGTAAGCCGTATCCTCAGTCCTCAGGGGTATCCAGAATC
>DASPRR010000178.1:0-12115 GCA_035624375.1 Thermodesulfobacteriota bacterium
CCAACCGTGTCGGCCATGGACATGTCTCGAATCCCCAGCTTATAAAACTGGCGGATGAAACCAAGAGTTACCTCCGGTTTGATTTTGCCCTCAAAAGGACAGCCGAAGACGGTGGCCATCCCGGCTTTCACGATCAGGTCCGGATATTTTCCCCTGAGTTCCAGGACCCTTTTCAGCTCATCGATCGACTCTGCCGTTGTCCGCCTGACGTTATTGATGTTGTGGGATTCGCTCACCGACATGACCAACCCCACCTTGTGCATTCCGCTCTCCAAAGCCAGCTGAGCCCCCTTCAGATTCGGGATCAGGGCCGATACCTCCACTCCCTTGGGGGTCATTTTCGCCGTGGCCTGGACCACCTGGGCGGCATCGCGGAATTGAGGGATGGCTTTGGGACTCACAAAGGAAGTAACTTCCACGCTCTTCAGGCCGCTGGCCACGATCAGGCGGAAAAGCTCAATCTTCGCTTCCGTGGGGATGAAATCGACGATATTCTGCAGACCGTCCCGCAGCATGACCTCACGAATGACAACCTCGTCCGTCTTCATCAATCCGCTCCTTTCCTCTTGTCCCCTCGGCCTGATCCCCCCCGCGGAAAACGGATTTAACGGGAGAATCCCTCGCCTCGGGAATCAGATCACCTTCTTGCCTCTTAACTCTCTGATCTCATCCTGGGAGTACCCAAGGTTCCTAAGAATCTCTTCCGAGTGCTCGCCCAATTGCGGGGATGGACGGCGAATTCTTGCCGGGGTCTCGCTCATCTTGACGGGAAAACCCAGGACCTTCATCTTTACCGAAGGCTGCTCCAATTCCAGCATCATCTCCTGGTGCTTGACCTGGGGGTCTTCGAAGGTCTGGGCCAGGTTGTAGATGGGCCCGCAGGGGACTCCTTCCCGGTTCAGGTAATCAATCCACTCCTTCATGGGCTTCTGGGAGGTAATCCGGTTGATGATCTCGTTCAGTTGCTTACGGTTTTCCCTCCTTAAATCATTTGTAGCAAACCGCGGGTCCGAAATCAAATCCTTCAGGCCGAGGGCCTGGGCCAGCCTCTCCCACATGGGCTGCCCGGCGGGGGCGATGTTGATGTACCCGTCCAGGGCCTTGAAGGTTCCGTAGGGAGCACCCACAGGGTGGTCATTTCCCGCTCTCTCGGCAACCTTGCCGGTGTGAAAATACCAATCCGCCTGGAGGCTCATCACGCTGATCATGGCGTCCACCAGGCTGGTCTGGACCTCCTGCCCCCGGCCGGTTCTCTGTCTGGCCATCAAGGCGACCAAGATCCCATAGGCGCCGTAAATCCCGGCGACCGAGTCGGAGATGGGAATCCCGGTCCTTACCGGCTCCCGGTCGGGAAACCCGGTAAGGCTCATGAACCCCGAGATCCCCTGGGCGATAAAATCAAAGGCTGGGCGAAGGGCGTGGGGGCCGTCTTTCCCGAACCCGGAGATCCCGCAGTAGACGATGCCCGGGTTCACTTTCCTGAGCGTTTCATAATCGAGCCCCAAGTTGCGCATAACTCCGGGCCGAAAATTTTCCACCACCACATCGGCCTTTTCCGCTAGCCGGAGAAAAATCTTTTTCCCCTCCGGGGATTTCAGGTCTAGCGTCAGGGCCTTCTTGTTTCGGTTCATCCCAACGAAATAACCGCTTTCCCCCTTGACGACGACTCCCTGGTATCGGGCATCGTCGCCGTGCTCCGGCGTTTCGATCTTGATGACTTCCGCACCCATATCCGCCAGAAGCATGGCGCAAAAGGGACCCGCGAGGAACCGGGTCAGGTCGAGAACTTTAATATGCGAAAGGGGCATGACTCTCCTCCATTTTGCCGTCATTTTAAAGAAGTAGATTGATTTGTCAAGGAGAAAAACCAGGATTCGAATTCATCTTGACAAATATATCCCCGCCATTTAGCGTTATAATACCATCAAGAATAGCGCTTTTATTTTATCCGGAAAGGAAGATGGATCGATGGCTACGCCCGTAAGAGTCGGAGTCGTGGGGGCGGGCTTCGCGGCCGCCTTTCATTTGCGCTGCTACCGCCAGGTCCAAGGGGTCCCGGTTGAAGTTGCGGCGATTGTGGATATCAACAAGGCTCGGGCCGAAGAGTTGGCCAAGCGCCATGGAGTTTCCAAGGTCTTTAACGATTTTCGGTTTGTTCTGGAAGACAAATCTATTCAGGTCATCGATCTGGTCGTCCCCAATTCCCTCCACCTTCCCATGGTCCTGGAGGCGGCCAAAGCGGGCAAGGACATTATCTGTGAAAAACCCCTGACCGGCTACTTCGGAGAGGGAGAGCCCGAAGAGAAGGTCGGGACCACATCCAAAAGGAAAATGCTCAAGAAAGTTCAGGAAGACCTCCAAATGGTGAGCAAGGTTATGGCTGGCCACACGGCTAAATTCTGCTACGCCGAGAATTGGGTCCATGCACCTGCCTTTAAGAAGGCCCTGGAACTGATGGAAAAGTGTTTTACCTCCGGCAGTATTTTGGAAATACGGGGGGAAGAGTCTCACAGCGGCTCTCACTCTGAATTCGCCAAGTGGTGGCGATATTCAGGCGGGGGAGCCTTGGCCCGCTTGGGCGCGCATCCCTTGGCCAGTGGTCTCTTCTTAAAGCATTTCGAGGGAGAAAAGAAATACGGCAAGCCGATTTTAGCCAAGGAAGTATGGGCGGATGGAACGGACCTGACGAAAACGCCGGCCTTCGCCAATGCGAAAGGCAGTCCATTGGTCACGGGATGGGGAGATGTGGAGACTTGGTCTCAGATCACCGTGACCTTTACCGACGGTACCAGGGGCACTTTCTTCGCCGCTGATGACCTTTTGGGCGGAATGGAGTCCAACATGGACGTCCGTCTGTCCAACGCTCGCATTAAATTTGACCTCTGCCCGGTGCGGGTCTGCCAGTTCTACACGATCGATCCTGCTCCGGTGAAAGACGTCTATTTCAACGAAAAGCAGGAGACCAAGGCGGGCCTCTCCTTTCCCAACCCCCACGAGGAGTGGCTCCTGGGCTATCCCCACGAGATTCAGGACTTCATGGAAGCCATCGCCTTCAACCGACAGCCCCTGACAGGATTGGAATTGGCGAAACAGGTTGTCGAAGTGATGTATGCTGGGTATGTATCCATGGAAGAAGGACGAAGAATTTCCATATCGTGAGGGGTGAGGGATCAAAGAAATATCCTCACCTCTCAATTCCCACCTCCGGGTTTAGGTCATTGAACTTTGAAATTTGGAATTTGTCTGGGATTTGGAGAACGGATAAATGCGGGCAATGAACTTTCAGCCTTAGATGGCCCAGAAAACACCTTTGGATTACAATACATCGGTATTGGTTGGGCAATAAGTGCCTAATTCCCCTTTATGAAAAAGATATTTGGTTTTATCAAAGCCCATTACCACAAACCCCTTCTCGTTGTTGCTTTTTTTACCCTCTGGCAGCTATTGGTCATGCTGTTCAATGTTAAGGAATACATCGTGCCTTCACCCATCTCCGTATTTGCCCGTCTGTTTGTACCGGAAATGGCCTCCAATTACCACTGGCTGAAACATATCCGAGCTACGCTGGTGGAAATCTTTTTCGGGTTTGCCGTCACCGCCTCTCTGGGGATTTTTCTGGCTTTGGTAATCTCGTGGTCTAACCTCTTCCGGCAAATCATCACCCCTCTCTTGACCTTTTTCAATTCGATTCCCAAGATCGCCATGGCCCCGCTCTTTATCCTTTGGTTCGGATATGGCATCGTTCCCAACATCCTGATCGCTTTTCTGATTGCTTTTTTCCCCGTGGTCATCAACACCGCAGCCGGACTCAATGCAGTGGAGGAGGATCTCCTCGACCTGGTCCGGTATTTACATGCCCGCAAATGGCAGGTTTTTATGAAGGTCCGATTTCCCAACTCCCTCCCGTATATATTCTCCGGCCTGAAAATCTCCTCAACCCTTTGCGTGGTCGGAGCCATTGTGGGCGAATTTATTGCCTCGAATCAAGGATTGGGTTACCTGTTAAAAGATTCGCAGGCGGCCATCGACACCCCTCCCATGTTTGCCGGCCTGATCCTCATTTCTTTGTTGGGCATGGGCCTTTTCGGGATCCTGACAGCCTGCGAAAGGATATTCATGCCCTGGCAGAAGGTGGAACAAAAATCAGGCTGATGGGAAACGGATGAAAAAGATATTGGAATCTCTAAAAACTCATTACCAGATGCCCGTTACCATTCTAGGTTTCTTCCTGGTGTGGCAATTTTCGGTCATGGTGTTCAAGGTGCGGGAGTTTATCCTTCCCCCCCCTCTGACGGCGATCCTCCACCTGATCTTGCCGCAGGCCGATTCGACCTATCACTGGTGGGTTCATATAAAAATTACTCTTCAAGAAATATTCATCAGCTTCGCGGTGACCGCAGTTGTGGCTACCTGGATAGCCACGCTCATCTGCTGGTCGAGGTCCATCCGGAATTTCGTGCTCCCCTTTTTCGTCTTTGTGAATTCCCTTCCGATTATTGCCGTGGGTCCTATTTTTCTCCTCTGGCTTGGTTATGGGGTTATGACCAATATCCTCATCGCTTTCCTGGTTTCTTTCTTCCCAATCGTGATAAACATGGCCACAGGCTTAGATGAGGTGGAGGAAGATCTCCTCGACCTGGTGCGTTATTTACATGCCAGCAAATGGCAGATTTTTATCAAAATTCGATTTCCCAATGCTCTCCCCTACCTTTTCTCCGGGTTAAAGATCAGTTCCACCATGTGTGTGGTGGGAGCGATCGTGGGGGAATTTATCGCTTCCGACAAGGGGTTGGGATATATTATCATTAATTCTCAGTTTACCCTCGATACGCCGGCAATTTTTGCGGCCCTCATCGTGATTTCCCTGATGGGTTTTGGACTGTTCGGCTTGGTCGCGCTGGGGGAAAGCCTATTCATGCCCTGGTATGACCCAGGCAAGGAGAAGGGGTAATAGAAATTTCATCCCCGAAATATTATCCATAGGAGGGAGGACCCAATGAAAAGGAAAGTGTTTATCGCAGTTGCTGGGCTCATGGCTTTGGTAGCCCTGTCGATTCCGGGGGCAGAGGCGGCTGAAAAGAAACTCCAGAAAACTTCTCTCATATTGAACTGGAAAGTCGTCGGGGATCATTCTCCTTACTTTGTCGCCATGAAGAAAGGGTGGTTCGCCGAAGAAGGCCTGGATGTGGATGTGATCTTAGGGCAGGGGTCCAATTTTTCGGTCCAGACTGTGGATACGGGAAAGGCCGTTTTTGGCATTGCCGACGCTCCGGTGGCGATCGCGGGCAGAGCGAAGGGCGCCAAGGTAAAGGTGATCGGCATTATCTTCGATAAACACCCCAATTGCATGTATTGGTGGAAGGAGAGCGGGATCACGGGGCCGAAGGACCTCGTCGGAAGGAAAGTGGGAGTTCCGGCGGCCGATGGTCACAAGGTGATGTTTCCCGCTTTTGCCAAGATTATCAACATCGACCCCTCGAAGGTCGAATTTGTAAATATCGAACCTGCCGCCAAAGCAGCCATCCTGGCAACCAAGAAAGTGGACGTCATTTTTGATCTATACACCGGTAAACCCTTCATTGAAAAAGTAGTCCCTCCGGAAAAACTGGGATACGCCATCTGGGCGGATTACGGCTTCAATGCCTATGCCCATGCTTATATCACCTCGGATGCCACAATCGAAAAAAATCCGGAACTGGTGAAGGCATTTTTGAAGGTCTCTTACCGGGCCTGGGAATTTACGCTCAAAAATCCCGAAGAAGCGATTAAAACCCTCGCCGAGTATCATCCCATCAACCAGCAGGATTATCTTGCCAACCTGAAGCTGGTCCGGGAGTTCTTTAAGACTGACCGTTACAAAAGCAAGGGGATCGGGTATATTGATCCGGCGCGGATGAAAGATACCATTGATATCGTCGACCGGGTGATGGGGGTAAAGGTGACGTTTAAGCCTGAAGATGCTTACTCTGCTGCCTTTTTGCCGACCCCTCCTTATAAACTTCCCGAATTCTAGGAACCCCTTGGAGGGGGGCTTCCCCACCTGTTCCCGAAAAGTGGAGAGAACCTGTGGAGGCCAAGAAACCGCTCATCTCTTTTCAAGGTGTTCGGAAAACGTTTTCCACCCGCACAGGTGACCTAGAGGCCCTGGGTGGGGTTACTTTCAGTGTTTATCCGGGCGAGTTTGTTTCGATCGTTGGCCCCTCCGGTTGTGGGAAGACCACGCTTTTGAAAATTCTTGCTGGCCTTCTTCCCAGAAGCGGAGGGGAAATCGAAGTGGATAAAGAACAATTTGACCCTGCCCGGGAGGTTGGGTTTGTTTTTCAGAAATCTCTATTGCTTCGGTGGCGAAAAGTCATCGACAATGTGCTTCTGCCGGTCGAAATCCTCGGGGATGACCGTTCGGCCAAATGGAAGAGAGCTCAGGAACTCCTTGAGCTGGTAGGTTTAAAAGGTTTTGAGAACAGCTATCCTCACGAACTATCCGGGGGGATGCAGCAGAGGGTCTCCATTGCCCGGGCTCTCATTCATGACCCAAAGGTTTTGCTCATGGACGAGCCCTTCGGTGCACTGGATGCGCTGACCCGGGAACGAATGAACCTCGAACTCCTGCGGATATGGACGGAAGCAAAAAAGACCGTGCTGTTTGTAACCCATGGCATTACCGAGGCGATCTTCCTCTCCGATCGGGTCATTGTCCTCTCTGCCCGGCCTTCCCGGATGGTCTCCGCCCTGGATATTCCGCTTCCCAGACCCCGAACCCTGGAAGGGAGAACGACCCCGGAGTTTGGAAAACTCTCTCTACAGGTTTATAATTCCCTGGAAATCATGTAAGGGACGATCCTGCTTCCATTTCAGGCATTAGGAAAAGAGACCGCCAGACGTTTGATGTGGAAGAAACCATGAGTCACGATAAAGATATTCGAGTGGAGCAGGCCAAGATTGCTTTTGAGGATTTTTCTTACCGGGCCAAAATAAAATTTGGAGGGAAAGTGGTATCCCAGATGACCCTCCTAAACGTCGAAGTAGAGGTATCGGGCCGCAAGGGAAGCAGGGCCCGAGGGCGGGGCTCCATGCCTCTGGGAAATGTATGGTCTTTTCCAAGCAAGATTTATAGCCAGGATGATACCCTCGGGACGATGAAGAGGATGGCTACTATATTTTGCCCTCTCACGGAGGAATACAGAGAGTTTGGCCACCCGGTGGAGATTAACCACTTCCTCGAGCAAGGATATTTGAAGGCCGCGGGGAAGCTGGAGAAAGAAATCGGTCTCGCGGAAAGAATTCCTAAACTATGCACACTGGTGACGGCCAGTCCTTTCGATGCGGCCATCCATGATGCCTACGGCCGCCTTCATGGGATGAATGTTTATCGCACCTATTCAGAAAGCTTCATGAATTATGACCTTTCCTTCTACCTGGGCCCTGCCTTTGCCGGTCAGTACCTGGACCGGTTCACCCTCGGGGAACCAAAGGCCAGGATGCCCCTTTACCATCTCGTAGGGGCCCTTGACCCCCTGACCGCTCTAGAGTCTGGGGCCCAGATCCCTGATGGGCATCCGGTAACCCTATCGGAATGGATCCGGCAGGAGGGGTTGACCCATTTTAAGATTAAGCTAAATGGGGACGACTTAGCCTGGGACCTAAATCGGATGGTTTCGGTGGATAAAGTATGTCGCCAGGAAATAGGCGGACAGAGAGAATGGGTTTACAGCGCTGATTTCAACGAAAGGTGTCCCCATGTTGACTACCTGGTGGAAATATTAAAAAAATTCGCAGAGGAGACCCCCGCAGGTTTTTCTCGCCTGCAATATATCGAACAACCGACCTCCCGTTACCTGCAGGATGTCCCGGAGCAGAACATGACCCATGCTTCTTCCTTGAAACCCGTAGTGATCGATGAATCCTTAACCGATCTTGATTCGCTGAAGCTAGCCATCAAACTAGGATATTCCGGTGTCGCCCTCAAGGCCTGCAAGGGACAGTCCCAGTCCCTCTTGATGGGGGCGGCCGCCCAGGCCGAAAATCTTTTCCTCTGCGTTCAGGACCTTACCTGTCCCGGGGCCTCTTTCCTGCACTCTGCAAGTCTCAGTGCCCGGATTCCTGGCGTGGTGGCCATAGAGGGAAATGCCAGACAATACTGCCCGGAAGCAAACAGAGGCTGGGAGAAAAAGTATCCCGGACTTTTTGTGATCAGGGATGGAACGGTTGAAACAGGGGTGCTGACCGGCCCGGGGCTAGGTTTTGATTATCAAGACTAGAACTGTCTCAATGGATTTGATTTCTTTGGCCCATATTCACCTTCCTTGGAGATTTGGGATTTAAATTTCTCGCGGGAGAGTCTGACCATGAAAGAAGATTTGTTCCACCTTCCAGTCAAGATCGGCGACGTCCAACTCCGGAATCCCTTCATTGTCGCTTCCGGCCCCACGGCCAAGCGTGTGGATCAGCTGGAGCAGGCCGAGAAATGCGGCTGGGGCGCGGCTTCCATCAAGCAGACCTTCAATCCCCTCCCTTATATTAATTATCAGCCTCGCTACCGCTGGCTAAAAAAGGATAAACTGCACGTCTTCACCGCCGAATACCGCTTGGCCATGGAACAGGGGTTGCGTCTGGTGGAGGAGGCCCGGAAAAAGTGTAAGGACCTGGTCATCATCGCCAACTACTCTTACGTGGCGGGGCAGGATATCGATGGTTGGCTGGAGGCGGCCCGCCGGTTCGACGCAGCCGGCGCCCAGATTCTCGAACTGAACTTTTGCTGTCCCAACATGTCTTTTAACGTGGACATCTCCGAGCGGGCCAAGAAGGATGTCCGTCCTTCCTCCGGAGCCAGCATGGGACAGGATGAGGATGCGGTTCGATGGGTAATCGAAAACACACGAAGGGTCACCAGCCTGCCTTTGATCGCCAAAATCACGCCCGAAGGGGGCCGGATTTCCGAGGTATCCAAGGTTGCTTTTGATTCAGGAGCGGCAGCGGTATGCAGCGTGGCCAACCGGCTGGGGATTCCCGCCATCGACGTCTGGAACTACAAAAAGCCCATCTACAACCTCCAGGGCCAGAATACCATGGCCTGCCTATCCGGTCCCTGGATTAAGCCTCTCGCGCTGCGGGATGTCTTCGAAATCCGCAAACTGGTAGGCCCCGGCCCCCACATCAACGGCACAGGTGGAGTCGCTTCCATGGAAGACGCCGTGCAAATGATGATGTGCGGTGCCGATTCCATCGGTATCTGCACCGAGACCATGATCAGCGGGTTCGGCTTCCTGGAAAAGTGGATGAAGTCCATGAAGGATTACATGAAGAAGATGGGCTTCAAGACCGTCAGGGATATCCGGGACCTTCTCCTCTCGGAAATCAAGCCTGCCTCTGAATTAACCGTCTGGGCTGGCTACGCCCAGGTAGACTCCAAGAAATGTTCTAAGTGCGGCCTGTGCGTCGAGATCGGCCACTGTAATGCCGTTGTTATGACCGACGAATCGGCGTCCATTGATTCAAAGCTTTGCCAGGGCTGCTCTACCTGCATCGACATCTGCCCTAAAAAGGCCATTCAGATGGTGGGAGGGTAAACGGGAACCGGGCAAAGCAGGGAGACATTCGTGAATGGATGAATTTTTCTTGGCGGGGGGGGATTCCTTTCGGGATCATCCCCCCTCACCTTAGCCGGTTGTCGTCGCCCAGGGAACGCGCCCACCTCCGACTTCACAAAGACCTCAGGAATTCATAGAGGGCTTCTTTATCCCCGCGCGAGAGCCTTTCAAAGCCGAGCCTGGCCTCGTTCGCCTCGCCGCGATGCCGCGAAATGGCGTCGAGGAAGGTCTCCGAAGCGCCGTCGTGCATCAACCGGGGGCGCAATCGAACGCCCCACAGGGGCGCGGTGCGGACTTTGTTCCTCGTCTTCTCAAAGGCGTCCTTGGACAGGTCTTTCCATTGGTATTTGTACACGGTTGGGCCATAATGTTCTTGCCAGGCCATCACGATGCCATCGCCGGTTCCCACATTGTGTAACAAGAAATCACCGAAGGGGTGAAAGGTCTTTTGGCCCAAGGCCTCGGGGATGGTGAAGGTACCGCCATTGATCTGGGTGCCCGCAGGAGCGGTGGTCAAGGATCGGACATGACAGGTGGAGCAACTGATCTGGTCAAAGAGTTTGGACCCGCGCATGGTTTTGGGTGTTTCCGCGAGCACGGCATCTCGGGCGGGAGCCTTCGTGGCCCGGATGAAACGGGCGAACCGGTCAATATCCTCGAGCCCGTCCGGACCCGGCGTGTCGTTCGGCTCTGACACCGTATTGCAGAGTTTGGTCACTTCCTCCGGGAACAGTCGGTTGGTAATGCCCATTTCATTCAGGTAGGCGTCTCCGGAGAAGGAAAGCAGGCTCGCCTGCTGATTCTTCCATCCAAACCGCCCCACGCCCGTTTTGCCTGGAGCTTCCACGATGGGAACTTGGAGCACCTGGCCGCAAATCTTGCCGTGGCTGGCCGCGCATTGTTTGCGCGCCAATTCTATCAGGGTTTGATCCGCCACCGCCTCCACGAAGCCATCCCCCAGAAGATTGAGGGAAAGCCGCAGGGTACGAATGTTTTCCGTCACGGGCACACGTTCTTGAATCTCCGTGTTCGGAAACTCCTCGTTGGGACAGATGGCTCGATCATTCACCAGCGAGCGGCCGGAAATGATCTCGGCTCCACGGGCAATGGGAATCTCGGGATTGCGGAAGCGCCCGTCGGGCCCGAGATGGCCGACGCGCAGTTCCGTTACTTGGCTCGCTCCACCCGAGGTCGGATTCTGGTGGCACTCGCGGCAGGATTGCGCATTGTAAAGGGGGCCAAGCCCATCTTCCACGTTCTCGGTATTGTCGAAGGTTTCTCGGTCGGCTTGGTGGATTGCATCAGTCACCGTTCCATTGCTGTTGTTGTCAAAACCCGTAGGTGCTTCTGTTACCTGGGCGGCCCCGATTGCGAAAACCAACCCCAGCAGCCCCGCAATGACCAAATACCTCATGGCTTCCCCTCCTTCCTGTTCGACCATTTGTTGGACAGGCTATCTGCTTCTCTGAGCCTTTTCCCTTATTGATCCTTCAACAAACAGCCGAGATGATCGGAATCTATCTCTCTGGCCACGGCGGCGCGTGGATTCGTTGGCGCCGGGACAAGGCCGGGTGACAGGATGGGTACTATCCTTAAGGAATCGTCCTTACGAGACCATCTATATTTTACATTATATCCCATTCCAACAGATGGGTTAATAGGAATAAATGGGGCAAATCCTTTATTTTTGGGTACATGGGGACATTATATTTCCATGCCCGAGGACAACCAAGCAACGCTCTTCAATTCCTCACCATGTGCTCGGCGTTCGGGTCATCAATTTCTCATTCGCCTGGAATCCGAATTTCTTATACAAACCGGCCGCATATGTAGTCTGAAGCACAAACTGCGTCCCGGAGATCTGCGGGTGCTCTAGGATGCACCCGATCAGCCATCCCCCCAATCCCCTTCCCCGGTAGCCTTCGTTTAGAACCAGGTCGGACAACCAGGAGAAGACCGCATAATCCGTCACCACCCGGGAAAAACCGATCTGCCACTGTTGATGGAAAAGGGAGAAACAAATGGAGGTTTGAATCAACTTTTCAACAACTTCCCGCGGTCGCCGATGGCCCCAAAAAGTTTTAGCCAGCAGGTCGGCCACAACCTCAACCTGAACCCGGTTCAGGTCATCTGAAATCACAAACTCATCCCGATGCCATTCCACTCGATTCTCCTCGGTCAGCAGCCACCTAAGTCATGACCTCCACCATAGGTGGAGGCATGAAATACCCCTGAACCGCTCAAAGTCGATGAGACCCGACCGCGGGCGGATTTAAATGAGCGCCACCTGGAGGTGGCCATCGTCTGGACGCCAATGCCAGGCCCGGGGGCAAGGGTCTGGGTTTCAAAAATCATGAAACGTCCGTCCTTTCATGGGCCCGGTCGGCCAACCGTCTCTTCCACGGCGTGGGAGGTCTTGTCCTTGTAGGGGCGACCGGCCGGTCGCCCTTTCGGGCCGCCTCCTGTACCGGAAGCCGAGCCCAGCATCGAGTAACCGGGATCGCCACGCCGATGCTTTTTGAACCCCA
>DASPRR010000646.1:0-8623 GCA_035624375.1 Thermodesulfobacteriota bacterium
CGGCTCAATACCTTCGGGAGGCACAATGTATACAACGCTCTGGGGGCTTCGGCTCTGGCCGCCATTCTGGGATTAGACGCCGAGAAGATCGCGGCCGGGCTGGAAAGCTTCCACCCGTATCCCGGACGAGGGAGAATCCACCCGTTGGGCCGGGGCCTACGTCTTCTGGATGACACCTACAACTCCAACCCGGATTCTCTGCAGGCTACCCTGGCGGCCTTCGGAGAAATGAAGGGGGAGACCCGGGGATTGGTGGTTTTGGGGGACATGTTAGAGCTTGGATCGGGGACTGCGGGTTTCCATGAGGAGGCGGGAAGGCATGTGGGGGCCCTGGGGTTCGAACATCTCTTCCTTTGCGGGGAACAGCGGGAACATCTGGCTGAGGGGGCGAAATCCGCGGGAATGGAGGAGAGCCGGATTCACACCTTTGCCAACCCGGAAGAGATCGCCGAGAGCCTGGTGAGTGTGGTGGTCGAGGGGGACTGGATTCTGGTCAAAGGGTCCCGCCGATTGAGGATGGAAAGAGTGGTGGAGGCTTTGATCGATCGCCTGCGGAGATCATGAAGGACTGAGCGATGCTATATACTTTGCTTTACGCCCTGCATAGCCAATATTCTCTTTTCAATGTCTTCCGGTACATCACTTTCCGGGCGATCCTGGCCATTCTCACCGCCCTGGTGATCTCTTTTTTCCTCGGTCCTTGGGTGATCCGGAAGCTGAAGGAACTGCAGGTGAAGCAGTACATCCGCGAAGATGGGCCGAAAAACCATCGGGAGAAGGAAGGGACCCCCACCATGGGTGGTACGTTGATCATCTTTTCCATCGCGGTTGCCGTCCTCCTCTGGGCCGATCTCACCAATTTCTTCATCTGGGTTGCCCTGCTGGTGCTGGCGGGGTTCGGGGCGATCGGCTTTGCCGACGATTATCTGAAGCTCATCCGCAGGAATTCCAAAGGATTGAGCATGAAGCAGAAGTTGCTTATCCAGGTCCTGGTGGCCCTGGGGGCATCGCTGCTGCTCTACAGGAATCCGACCTTCAAGAGCACCCTGGCCTTTCCCTTCATCAAGGAACTCATGCCCGATCTAGGGGCGCTATACATTCTGCTGGTGATCTTGGTGATCGTGGGAACTTCCAATGCGGTGAATCTGACCGACGGCTTGGACGGTCTGGCCACGGGCCCGGTTCTCATCTCGGCGGGCACTTTCATGGTGCTATCCTACCTGGCGGGTAACGTGAAGATCGCCAGCTACCTGCAAATTCCCTATGTCTCGGGAAGCGGAGAGCTGACCATTTTCTGCGGGGCCCTGGTCGGGGCAGCCATGGGCTTCCTCTGGTACAACACCTACCCGGCGCAGGTTTTCATGGGCGATACAGGCTCGGTCTCGCTGGGGGCGGCTTTGGGTGCGGTGGCGGTTATGACCAAGCAGGAGTTCCTCCTGGCCATCGTGGGGGGTCTTTTTGTGGTGGAAACCCTATCAGTCATCTTCCAGGTCGCTTCCTACAAACTGCGGAAGAAGAGAATTTTTCGGATGGCCCCGATCCATCATCATTTTGAACTTTTGGGCTGGGCCGAGCCCAAAGTGATCGTCCGGTTTTGGATTATCACCGTCTGTCTGGCGCTGCTGGCGTTCAGTACGTTGAAGCTGCGCTAGAACGCGCATAGAGCATTGGGCATAGCGGAAAGAAAGGTGTAAGGATGAGCAGATTGCTGGTGGACGATACCTGGATTTCCAATCCGCAATCCGCAATCCGCAATCCGCAATCATGAACGGGATGGACCTGAAGCACAAAAAGGTGCTAGTGGTCGGTCTGGCCCGCACGGGCGCGGCCACGGTGCGCTTTCTGGCCCAAAGGGGAGCCCGAGTAAAAGGGTCGGAGGTGAAAGCCGCAGAAGAGATCAAGGGGCCCCTGGAGGCGCTCCGAGGGCTTCATGTGGAATGGGAGTTCGGAGGGCACACCCTGCCCTTTTTCCTGGATGCCGAGCTCATCGTGATCAGCCCGGGAGTTCCCCTGAGCCTTCCCCTGCTGAAGAAAGCAACCGAAGCGGGAATTCCGGTGATCAGCGAGATCGAACTGGCTTTCCGATTCCTGCGCCGGCCGGTGATCGCCATCACCGGGACCAACGGCAAGACCACCACCACCACCCTGATCGGAGAGATGCTCCGAGCCAGCGGACAACAAGCCTTTGTAGGGGGAAACATCGGAAACCCGCTCATCCAATTCGTGGCCGGAGACCAGGAGGAGAAGTGGGCTGTCGTTGAAGTGAGCAGCTACCAGCTGGAGGGGATCGAGAAGTTCCGGCCGGCGGTCGCGGTTCTCCTCAACATCACCGCGGACCACCTGGACCGTTATCCCAGCTTTCAGGCCTACGGGAAGGCCAAAGGCCGGGTCTTCGAGAATCAGGGGAAAGAAGATTACGCGGTCCTCAACGCCGACGACGCTCTTACCTTTTCCTTCGCTCATCGGGTAGAGTCCCAGGTCCTTCTCTTCAGCCGGGAGAGGCCGGTGCCAGTAGGATGCTTCCTGGATCAAGGCGGGATTCTATTCCAGGCCGCGGAGGGCCAGAGGGAACGGTATGGCCTCGACCGGGTGAAGGTCCGAGGGACGCACAATCTGGAGAACCTGATGGCGGCCATCTCCGCCTCCCGAGTCTGTGATTGCCCACCGGAGGCGTTGCGGAAGGTGATGGAGGAGTTTGAGGGCCTCGAGCACCGCTTGGAATGGGTGCGGGACATAGAGGGGGTGCGGTTCTTCAACGATTCCAAGGGGACCAATGTAGGTGCCGTAGTCAAATCACTCATGAGTTTCCAGGAACCGATCTGGCTGATTGCCGGGGGTCGGGACAAAGAAGGGGATTATGGCCCGTTGAATGACCTCATCAGCGGGAAGGTGAAAGGAATGGCTCTCATCGGTGAGGCCCAAAAACGAATGTTTGAGGCTTTGGGAAATCGGACCGAGACGGTGAAGGCAGGTTCGCTGGAAGAAGCAGTGGAGTGGGCCTGGGCCAGGGCCAAGTCCGGAGAGGTGGTCCTTCTATCGCCGGCTTGTTCGAGTTTCGACATGTTCGAAAACTATCAGGAGCGCGGTCGGAGATTCAAGGAGATCGTCCGCGGATTAAAAAAAAGGCCCCTGCCCGGGGCAGAAAGAAAAGGAAGGCCTCTCTGACATGGACTTCATCCGGCGGATGGACCCCTTGCTTCTCTTATCGACCCTGGCTTTAGTGGGGTTCGGGATCGTCATGGTCTATAGCGCCAGCTTCCCGGTAGGCACGGAGCGCATGGGTGACCCCTACCACTTCCTCAAGAAACAAGCCATCGCAGCGGCCCTGGGGATCGGTCTCCTGATTTTCGGAGCCCGAATGAATTACCGCTATTGGCAGCCCTTGGCCCTTCCCCTGCTTTTCGGGAGCATCGTTCTTCTATTTCTGGTTTTTGTCCCGGGGCTGCGCCAACAGATCGGGGGGGCCTACCGGTGGCTGAAAATTTATGGTTTCTCTTTCCAGCCTTCGGAGCTGGCCAAACTAGCCCTGGTCATCTACCTGGCTCGGTCCATGACCAAGAAGGAAGGGAGGATGGACCGGTTCACCGTAGGGTTTCTCCCCTTTGTCTTAGTCTTGGCAATCCTCTTCCCCCTGGTTCTGAAGCAGCCGGATTTCGGCACCGGGGTCCTCTTTGTTGCCCTGGTGTTTCTTATGCTTTTTGTGGCCGGAACGCCCCTTCGTTTTTTGGGAGGGGCGCTCCTAGCGACGGCGCCGATCTTGGTGTATGTAACGATGAAGGCTGAGTACCGCTGGGAACGGATACTCGTCTTCCTGGATCCTTGGAAAGACTCGGGGAAAGCGGGGTTCCAGATCATTCAATCCTTCCTGGCTTTCGGTGCGGGGAAGGTCTTCGGGGTGGGGTTGGGGGAGGGAAAGCAAAAACTCTTCTATTTGCCGGAGATCCATACAGACTTCATCTTCTCGGTTATCGGGGAGGAACTGGGCCTGATCGGGGTAACGATCATCATCGCCCTTTTCCTCCTCGTGGTCATCCGAGGCTTTCAGTCCTGCTTCCGGGCCCCCGACCGATTCGGTATGTATCTCTCTTTGGGAATTACCGTGCTGATCACCTTCCAGGCCCTCCTCAACATGGGAGTGGTCATGGGACTCTTGCCCACCAAAGGGTCCACTCTGCCTTTTATCAGCTACGGAGGGACTTCGTTGATGATGAACCTGATGGCCGTGGGGATTCTTCTCAATGTACATTCTCAGGGCGTGAGATCAAAGAATGAAGGTCCTGATCACCGGCGGGGGAACGGGCGGACATCTCTTCCCGGCCCTGGCCGTGGCTGAGGCGTTCCGGGAGCGAGACCCGGAAACTCAGATCGTTTTCGTGGGGAGCCGGAGCGGACTGGAGGCCAGCCTTGTGGCCCGCCAAGGGTACGAGCTGAAGGCCATCGAGGTGGCCGCCTGGAAAGGGAAAGGAGTGGGAGGGAAGCTGGGCAGCCTGCTGGCCATTCCCAAGAGCCTTTGGCAGTCGTGGAGACTGCTCCGGTCGGTTCAACCCGGATTGGTGCTGGGAGTGGGAGGTTACGCCTCGGGGCCGGTGGTCCTTACCGCCTGGGCCATGGGCTTTCGGACGGCGATCCACGAGCAGAACTCGTTCCCTGGGCTGAGCAATCGAATTCTGGGAAGGTTCGTAAACCGGGTCTTCACCTCCTTTGAAGATTCCGGGGATCATTTCCCCAGGGGCAAAACCGCCCTCACTGGCAACCCGGTGAGAAGAGAACTGCAACGGGAAAGGGGGGCTTCTCAGAGCAAGGGGGAGAAAGAGTTCACCCTTTTCATTTTCGGGGGAAGCCAGGGGGCGCACCGCTTGAACCAGGCCATGGAGGAGAGCCTGCCGCACCTCGGGGACCTGAGGGGAAAGATGCGGATCATCCATCAAACCGGCAACCTTGACTATGATCATGTCCGGGCCTTTTACAAGAAAGAAGGGGTGGCAGCCGAGGTCCATCGGTTTATCCACGACATGGGACAGGCTTACCGCGCCGCGGACCTGATCCTCTGCCGGGCCGGGGCCACCACCCTCTTCGAACTCATGGCTATGGGCAAAGCGGCTATCTTGGTCCCTTACCCTTACGCGGCCAACGACCATCAGACCCTGAACGCCAATGCCCTGGTCAATGCCGGCGCCGCCCTCATGGTGGCCAATGCCGATTTGAACGGAGAGGTTCTGAGCCGCCTGGTGCGGGAGCTGAAGGAAGACCCGGATAGGCGGAAGCGGATGGGCGAAAGGGCCACGGCCTTGGCCCAGCCCGGGGCCGCAGAGAAAATCGTGGACCTCTGCTACCGGATGGTGACGAATGAATAACCAGACCTATGGAATGAGGCACCGGGTCCGGAAGGTCCACTTCGTGGGCATCGGCGGGATCGGCATGAGCGGGATCGCCGAGGTTCTGTTGAACCTGGGGTACCGGGTGAGCGGTTCGGACCTGGCCGAGTCCGAAACAACCCACCGGCTGCAGAGGTTGGGGGCGGAAGTGTTCCTCGACCATCGGGCGGAAAATTTAAAAGAGGCCGACGTGGTCGTCACCTCCTCGGCGGTCCGCAAGGAGAATCCTGAAGTCCTCGCCGCCCAGCAGCGGTTGATCCCGGTCATCCCCCGGGCCGAGATGCTGGCCGAACTGATGCGGATGAAATATGGAATTGCCATTGCCGGAACCCATGGGAAGACCACGACCACGTCCATGATCGCCACGGTCCTGGCTCACGGAGGATTGGACCCTACGGCGGTCATCGGGGGAAAGCTGAATGCCTTCGGCTCCAATGCCAAACTGGGGCAGGGAGACCTTCTGGTGGCGGAGGCCGACGAGAGCGACGGGTCCTTTCTCAGATTGACTCCGACCATTGCCGTGGTGACCAACATAGACCCCGAGCACCTGGACCATTACCGAAACCTGGAAGAGATCAAAGAAGCCTTCCTCGAGTTCATTAACAAAGTCCCGTTCTATGGCCTGGCCGTTCTATGTTTGGACCACGAGAACGTTCAAGCCTTGATTCCCAGGGTGGCCAAACGATTCTCAACCTACGGCCTTACCACCCAGGCCAATTACCGGGCAACGGATATTTCTTTCAACGGCCTCACCACCACCTTCCGGGCCTTTGAGAATGAGCAGGAATTGGGGTTGCTGAGCATCCGCATGCCGGGTCTGCACAGCGTCTATAATGCCCTGGCCACCCTGGCCACGGCCTTGGAACTGGACCTTGGCTTTGAAGTGGTCGAGGAAGCGCTGGGGTCTTTCAGCGGAGTCCAGCGAAGATTTCAGGTGAAAGGGGAATGGGGCGGAGTGATGGTGGTTGATGACTATGGCCACCACCCGGCAGAGATCAAAGCGACCCTGAGCGCGGCCAAGAGAGGGTGGGGACGGAGAACGGTGGTGGTCTTCCAGCCCCACCGGTACACCCGGACCCGGGACCTTTTCAAGGACTTCCTTACCGCCTTCAATCAAGCCGATGTTCTCTTCCTGACGGGAATCTATGCCGCCAGCGAGGACCCCCTTCCAGGAGTGAACGTGGAGGACCTCTCCGAAGGCATCAAAGGCCACGGCCACAAGGATGTGACCCTGGTCCTGGAAAAAGATAGGATTGTCGAACACCTCCTCCCCCGCCTACGGCCCGGGGACATGGTCTTCACCCTGGGAGCGGGGGATGTTTGGAAGGTAGGGGAAGCTTTAATCAAGAGGTTAAAGGAGAGAGACAGTTCGGAGTAATGTAACGGGTAGGGGCGGGTTTTAAACCCGCCCCTACTGAATCCCGAGCTCATAAAAGTCTCATGACTGCGGCGAGTGGAATAAAGCTGGCGGAAGAAATTAAAGGGGAGGTCCTATATTCCGTCCCCATGTCCCAGTACACTTCCTTTGGAGTGGGGGGACCAGTAGATTTCCTTATTTTCCCGGCAGACCTGGAAGAATTGAAGAAGACCCTTCAATGGTGCCGCCGGCAGAAGGTATCTTATTTCCTTCTCGGGAATGGGAGCAACCTGCTGGTCCGGGATGGAGGAATTCGGGGAGCAGCCATCTCCTTGGCCCGCGGCTTCCAGGGAATGGCCGAGTTGGAACGGGGGGAGACAGATGGGCTCCTACAGGCTGGAGCCGCAGAATCACTGGCGAGGCTCTTAGAGTTTTGCCGGGAGAAAGGCCTGACCGGGATGGAATGGGCCGTAGGAATTCCCGGGACCGTGGGGGGCGCCCTTTGCATGAATGCCGGGGCGTTCCGGAGCGAAATGAAGGACAACCTGGCGTCCCTCCAGGTCATGGACGGGGAAGGAAACGTAATTGAAAAGGGAAGAGAAGAGCTCCATTTTTCTTACCGATCTTTGGAACTTAAGAAGGGATGGATCATCCTGGGGGGTAAATTCAGGCTCAAAATCGGGAATGGCCAAGCCATCCGGTCCAAGATGGACGAATTTTTAAAGAAGAGAATGGCCAAACAGCCTCTCCACCTCCCGAGCGCCGGATCGGTGTTCAAAAACCCATCCCGGGTCTCGGCCGGCCAGTTGATCGAAGAAGTGGGGCTAAAGGGGACCCGCCTGCGGGATGCCCAGGTTTCGGAGAAGCATGCCAACTTTATCGTGAACCTGGGAAAAGCCAAGGCGCGGGATATCCTGACCCTGGCCGAATGGGCCAGGGAGAAGGTGTACCAGGAAAAGGGTGTGAAACTGGAGATGGAGGTCCAGGTCATAGGGGAAGACGAGTAGAATAAAGTGCGTTGAGTGCCTGAAGTGAGCTAACGTGCCTATAGTTTAAAAAATTCATTTTAGGCTTTTCGAATTGCCGGTATGTTTAACAAAGAAGAGATGAAGAAAAAAAGGATCGGGGTTCTGATGGGCGGGATGTCCCCCGAACGCGAGGTTTCGCTCATGTCCGGGAAGGCCATTCTCCAGGCGCTGTTGGAACAGGGGTACCCGGCTGTGCCCATCGAGGCCGACGAAACTCTCTCCGAGCGTCTCCGAGAAGCGGGGGTCGAAGTGGCCTTCATCGGGCTCCATGGTTCTCTGGGGGAGGACGGGTCGGTTCAAGGCCTTCTGGAGATGATGCGGATTCCCTACACCGGCTCGGGGGTCCTGGCCAGCGCTCTGGCCATTAACAAGGCGGTCTCCCGCCAGGTTTTTTTGCAGAACGGTCTGCCCGTTCCCCGGTCCGTTTTCCTGGCCCAACCCCCGGAGGGGGGGGTCTCCCGGTTGAAGATTCCCTTTTCCCTCCCGGTGGTTATTAAGCCATGCCAGGAAGGATCGAGCGTGGGGGTCAGCATCGTCTCTGACCGCCAGGATATTCCCCCGGCTGCGGAGAGGGCCTTCGGGTACGGAGGAGGAATCCTGGTGGAAGAGTTTATTAAAGGACGGGAGATCGCGGTGGGCATCCTGGATGAGCTTGCTTTGGGGGCCATTGAAATTGTTCCCAAGGCCGAATTTTACACTTATGAAGCCAAGTACACCGACGGACTGGCGGAACATTTGTTCCCTGCGCCCTTTCCTCCGAGGAAATACAAGAAGGCTTTGGACTTGGGGTATCAAGCCCACCGGCTTCTGGGCTGTGAAGGGGCAACACGGGTGGACCTCCTTTACCGGGAGCCCGGAGAATT
>DASPRR010000647.1:0-3092 GCA_035624375.1 Thermodesulfobacteriota bacterium
GGTTCAGTCGATCCATGATCTTCTGGTTGACACCGTCCCCTCCTACATGGCGGAAGCAAACCAGATTCATGGGAGGGGGTACAGCCAGTTCGAACCGCTTGTCCTCTTGAACCCACCGGGCGAATTTTTGGGCCCACTCCACATGCCGCCGGATGAGGGTACGCAGCCCTTCCACCCCATAGTGGCGAATCACGAACCAGAGCTTCAGGGAACGGAAGCGCCTTCCCAGGGGGATATGCCAGTCCCGATAGTCGATGACCGCCCCCGACTCGGTGGCCTGATTGCGCAGATATTCCGGGAGAACGCTAAGGGTATGGATCAGCGCCGCCCGGTCGGATACAAAAAAGCAGTCGCAGTCGAAATTGGTGAACATCCACTTGTGGGGGTTGAAACAGTAGCTGTCGGCGTATTCGATACCGTCCTGCAGATAGCGATACTCGGGACATACTGCCGCCGTGCCCAGCATGGCTCCGTCCACGTGCAGCCAGATTCCTTCCTGCCGGCAGACCTTCCCGATCTCCGGAAGGGGGTCGATGGCGTTGGAAGAGGTCGTGCCAATGGTGGCACAGACATAGCAGGGAATCAAGCCGTCCTTCCGATCTTTTCGGACCTGGTCAGCCAGCAGCTCCGGCCGGAGGGCGAATTTTTCATCTACATCGATGAGTCGCAGGTTCTGCCGGCCCAGGCCGGCGATTTTCACAGCTTTTTCCACGGAGGAGTGAGTCTGGGTGGAGGCGTAGGCCACCAGCCGTCCATCGCATCCCTTTTCATTGCTCACAAATTTCGTCGCCCGCTCCCGCGCCGCCAGCAGTGCGCAGAGGGAGGCGCTGGAGGCGCTGTCCTGGATTACTCCCCCCCCGGTGCCGGTGGACTTGAATTTCGCCGGCAGGCCCATCATATCCACCGTCCAGTCCAGGACATGGGTCTCCACCTCGGTGCAGGCCGGACTCGTGGACCAGAGCATTCCCTGAACCCCGAGGCCGGAAGAAAGTAGGTCTCCGAGAATGGAGGGGCCAGAAGCATTGGCGGGAAAGTAGGCGAAGAAATTGGGCGACTGCCAGTGGGTAATGCCCGGGAGGACCACCCGGTTCATATCTTCGAGGATTTTTTCAAAGGGCTCGCCCTGGATCGGTGGCTGCGAGGGGAGCAAGGCGCGAGTCTGTCCCGGTCTGACCTGGGACAAAACCGGGAGCGATTCAACCCGCTCATAATAATCGGCGATCCAGTCGACTGCCGCCCGGCCGTAGCGTCGGAATTCATCTGGGGTCATGTGCAAGGATTTTTCCTTTGACATCGTTTTTTCTCCCACATTTCTGTAATATCTAAGGAATCCCCCCGGCTCTGCCGAGGGACCCATAAAACCAGACGATTCCGGATTGCCCGAGTCGTGGCCCGGGGGGCAAGGGCCTGCACTTTTGCGAAGGCCGTCTCATGAGCTCATGACCTTTTCAATGCCGATCGGGCGACCAGGGCGGAACGGTCCAGGGGGCCTTTTGGCCCTCAGCAAAGGCCCGCAAGGGCTCTTTGTAAGCAAAGAGGGCAGCCGAGCCGCCGGTGTGCAGGAATATGACCGCATCATCCTTCTTGAAGAATCCCTTCCGTGCCAGGTCGATTAGACAGGCCATGGAGGAGGCGGTGTAGACGGGGTCCAGGAAGAGGCCCTCCAATTCAGCAAGAATCCGTACCGCCTCCGCCTTCTTTTCCGTAGCGTATCCGTAACCCTCGGCATAGTTGTCATATATTACGATGTCCTCTATTCCGACTTTTACGTCTATTTCCAGGTATTGGAGCGATTCTCTTATCAGGTTGAGGACCTTGGGGGTCTGTTCGGCTGTCGTCCTCGACCCGGCGGTCGAACCGATCACCCGGATGCCGGTGTTGTAAGCTTTGGTCCCGATGATCAAACCCGCCTGGGTTCCCCCTGCCCCGGTGGTGTGAACTAGATATATCGAGTCTAAACCAAGATCTGAAATTTGGCTATCTAATTCACGGAAAAAATTAACATATCCTGCCACTCCAGGCGGCGTGGACCCCATATCCCGCAGGACGAAGGGCCGATGTCCTGCCGCCCGCAATTCAAATGCGGTTTCCTCAACCGCATCCGCGGCTTTCTCGGGACGAACGACTTTCATGACCGCCCCAGCCAGGAAGTGGAGAAGGTGGTTTCCATCGTATTCCTCTGGCTCGTAACCGTCGTGAGGGCCGGTTTTAACCATGAAGATTTTCATCCCCAGCTTCCGAGCTGCCGCAGCGGTTTGGGTCAGCCAATTGGAATGAAACCCGGCATGAGTCACGATGCAATCCGCCTTCTGCTGCACCGCCTCGCCCATGAGGTATTCCAGCTTCCGGGTCTTGTTTCCCCCGAAGGCGAGCCCGGTCAGGTCATCCCTTTTTACGAATATCCGGGGTCCCTTCAGGGCCTTGGTCAAGTTGGGCAATTCCTGCAGGGGGGTCGGCAGATTGGCCAGTCGGACTCTGGGAAGGGTATTTAGTTTCATCGATTGTCTCCTCCGTATGGATAATAGCTAAAGCTACAGCCCTGCACCAATTCGAATATGTAGGTCGTCCCCACCGAATTCAGGAGTGATTTCATTATGGTAAACCCCCAGCTCTGCCAGTGGATTATTAGCGTTCGACTTTTCCGGGATGCCTCGGTTGTGGCCCGGGGGCGAGGAGCTTCTGGGCAAAAAGCATCGGCCGGGCTGGCCCTCTTCGGGGAGGCTTCGGCCGGCTTCCGCAGAATGCGGCGGGCTGACCGGGCGATCGGCCGGTCGGCCCTACGCTTAGAGAACGCCTTCAGGGGGGTTTGGATGGCTAGCCCACCCGATCCATGAAATGGAAGCTGCCTTATGGTTTTTGCCCAGAAGCTCCCTGCCCCCGGGCCTGGCACCCAATCGAGGGCCACCTTTAGGTGGCGCCCTTTTCAATCCGCTTGAGCGGTTCACTGTTTTTCATACCTCCGGCTCTGCTGGAGGTCATGATTGGTCGGGCATCTCCCTGGCAAATTCGTTGATCACCCTTTTATCCCTTTTTCTTTCTTTCCCTTGAAGCGACTTCCCTTGCCAGCTGGGCGCAAAGGCCGGTGTAGGTAA
>DASPRR010000179.1:0-8041 GCA_035624375.1 Thermodesulfobacteriota bacterium
ACAAAAGTCCCGATCACCAATTATGGTCTCTCTATTTCCTTCTCCCAGGGAGTCATCCGAAGAGTTCTCTCTCCATTCCCCGCGGCCCTCGAAGCCTTTCAGCGAGAGATGGAAAAGATGCGCCGAACGGTAAAGTCTCCCCAATTTCTCAAGTCCTCCCTTTCTTGAAAGGGGAGAATTACCTACGGCTGCAGGGAGTACCTTTAAAACCTTCCCCGGCGCAAACCGGGTCGAAAGAGACACGTCTTAATTGGCATAAAGCTTGCATTATAAAATTTCTTTACAATTTGTAAAAATAGTCACATAATTCTAAACGGTTATCAGGAAAATCAGAAGGTCGCCTATTCAGCTTTCCTTTATTTCCTGGACGAGAATCCTCTTCTGGGGCAGGAAAGAATGGGAGATAAGGGATCATGGGAAACCCAGAAAGGGGGAAATGGCCCCCTGGATTCCTTTGGATAATGGGAAATCGGAGAAATGGGGGGACCATTTTCTGCAGCTGTCTACTTATTTTCGTCGTCCTTGGAACCATCGGGGCGGGGGGCCTGAAAAAGGGAAGCGACGAGATGGAAGTCACCGGGAAAGTCTACGTAATGGGAAATGAGCCGTTCACCCATGTGGCCATCAAGATGGACGATGGGCAGGTTTACGCTTTAGTGGGGGAGCATGAAAAGGAACTCCGCAGGCTTCAGGGAAGGCGAATTTTGGCAACCGGCAGACCTTCCGAGGAAAAACCTCGAGGGACCAAGGCGATCGAGGTGAAGTCGTTTCGGGTACTGGAGGAAAAATGACCTCCTTTATACCCAAATTTTCTTTTCATTCATCGTCCCTTAAATAAGCCTATCCAAGCTGAGAGGAGGGCATGAAAAGATACTTTCCCATCGGGTTGGTCCTGTCGGCCATCTTGTTCTTTGCTTCGGGATGGGTCGGGCCCCTTTCCGCCGCTTCCGAAAAGGCCCCCATCAGCGGCACGCCCATGCTGCGGGAGCAAAACCTGCGGTTTCTCAGGGATTACGGCTTCAGTGCCCGGATCAAACCCGAAAAAGGTATCCTGGCAGATACGGTGGGCACCACCGTTCTCTTCTGGGCCTTTGATTTTGGGGCGTCGTCATATTATCAAACCAGCGCCACATGCAGAAGCATTACACCCTTGAGCACGGGTTTTAATTTAAACATCTATGTAGAAGATGCGATATTTAACCCCAGCCTTTTCACGACCGCAATCTTGGACAGCATCGCTAATGAGTACAAGAATGTAATTCTCCCGACGGAGACGGCCTATTTCGGCACTCCTCCCACGGGAGACTTCACCATACTCCTCATGGACATTAAAGACAGCGGCGGGGGTACCTTCGTATCCGGCTACTTTGACCAACTGAATGAGAATTCCGGGGTCACCCACAGTAATAACCGCCACATGATCTACATGGACTCAATACAGGGAACTCCGGGGAGTACCTCTTTTTTGGGGACCCTGGCCCATGAGTTTCAGCATTTCATCCATTTCAACTATGACCCCTCCGAAGAGAGCTGGGTGAATGAAGGCCTGTCCGGACTGGCCCGATTCGTTTGTGGGTACGGCCATCAAATCAGCCACGTAACCGCCTTTTCCCAGGTCCCTACGACCAGTCTGACCTTTTGGCAGAGTGAGTTGGCAAATTATGGGGCGACCTACCTGTTTATGCTCTATCTCACTGAAAAATATGGAGGGGCGGCCACCACCAAAGCCATTGTGGCCAACAGCGGCACCGGAATCACCGGGATCAATAACGCCCTTTTCTCGAGGGGGCTTCCGGTGGGGGTCAACGATATTTTCAAAAACTGGGTGGTGGCCAATTACCTGAACAATTCCTCCATCTCCAGCGGCAGCTACGGCTACTCGGCCAGTTTCTCCGGCATTACCAATGCCCCCGGAAATATCACCATGACTGCGACGGTCAGCACCTATGCCGCCACGGGGAGCGGGTCCGTCAACCAGTATGCAGCCGACTACGTCAAATTTACTAACCTGGGTGGAACGTATGACATTTTTGTGCTCATCCCATACAGCTTGACCGAAAGCGCTGCGCAGAGCTACTCCTACACAGGAACAATCGGGTCTTTCAACCTGAGCCTGAGCGGCCTCTCCGCCACTCTGCCCGCCGAAGGAGTCAAGCAGGGAACCTCCAATCCCACTCCGGCCGTGGTTACGAGCCTTTCTTCTTCGAACACCATTTCCACCGGCGAGGGCGGAGGGAACAGCAGTGGAGGGGGAGGTGGCGGTGGATGCTTCATAGCCACCGCGGCCTACGGCTCTCCGCTGGCAGAAGAGATATTAACCCTGCAGGAGTTCCGCGACCGGTTCCTTTTGACCCATCTCCCTGGCCGGGTCCTGGTGAAGGTCTACTACCGCCTCAGCCCGCCGCTGGCGGACTTCATATCTGAGCATGAAGGTTTGAAATTCATGACCCGGGTGGCTCTCTATCCTTTCGTGGGTCTCAGTCGTTCAATCCTGCAAACCCCAAAGGAAGTCGGGTTCTGTGGGATCGGCCTTTTCCTCCTCGTTGGTTTGATCCTGATCGGTGGGAGGAATACACAGCGTGGCAGCGCCGCACCCCAAAGGAATCTCTCCCTCCCCCCTGGTAGATTGTTTCGTAATTCGTCATGCCCGCGAAAGCGGGCATCCAGGAAGTCTGAATGTTGAATAAATTCAATACTGGATTCCCGCTTCCGCGGGAATGACTGTTCAGAACGAAAAAAGAGTTTTTCAGCATCCTTATAGAGGCTTTTGGAGAGGGGATTTAGGGGCGAAAATGAGGCTGCGAAGGTTTAACTTTTGAAGATGATGAAATTTCTCACTCGACATTTCTGGGTCGTCCATGTTCTTTTTATTGCCTGCGCCGCCTGGCTCGTCTCTCATATCTCCATTCTCTTCATCGAAGACCGGGTCCTGAGCCTTCCCCGGGCCAATGCATCGAAGAAGTCGCCCCCACTCGCAAGGAGCGCCCCTGAGCCTTACGATAAATATTCTCCCGTAACCGAAAGGAACATTTTCAGCCCTGCGGATCGAGGCCAGAAGCTTCTCCCCCTGGAGGAGAGAAAGGCCTCCCTTCCCGGAAGCAGAATGACCGAGGCTGGACAGGTTGCCCCCACGGGCGGCTATATTCTGGCCGGTACCATAACCGGGCCGGGGGGGTATTCCTGGGCCATTCTGCAGGAAAAGGGGACCCGCAAGCAGCAAATATTCCGAATTCATGGTAATATCGGTGGGGGAAAAATCGTCAGCGTCACCCGGAAACAAATTCAGATCGAAAAGGATGGAAAAAGGGAAATCTTGACCCTTTCCGAAGAGGAGACCCAACCCCGGGCTTCAGGAAAACCGCTTCCGCAGGCGCCCCTCCCTCCGGCCGGGCAGGAAGAAGTAAAGAAACTCTCGGCCAATCGGTTTCTGGTGAACCGGGAAGACGTAAACGCCGCCGTGGGAGACATCAACCGTTTCATGACTCAAGCCCGGCTCAAGCCTCATTTTGAAGTGGGTAAGCCGGCCGGCTATTCGGTTTCGGAAATCGTTCCCGGCAGCCTGATGGAGAAACTGGGTCTCAAGAACAACGACATTATCAAAAAGGTCAATGGGATCGGTGTTAGCCGCCCGGAGGAGATCATGCAGGCCTACGCCCAACTCCAGAAGGACTCGAACATCGAATTGGAGATCGACAGGGGCGGTCGGACGGAAATCTTGCGGTACGAAATTCGCTGACTTTTTTAAATCCCGTAGGGGGAGGTCTTACACCCGCCTCCGATGTGATTTTTGGTAGGGAGAGCCCTTATGAAGGAATTGATCGGGCGTTTCATGTTGGCTTTTTTCTTTCTGGGGGTCATAACCCTGGTTCCCGGCTGGGTTTGGCACGCCCAGGGGCAGGAGAAAAAGGGTACGGAAATCCAGATGCCCCCCAAGCCCCCTCCCGAGGATGCCCTGATCACCATGGACTTCCAAGAGGCGGACCTCAACGTGGTCATCAAATTCATGGGGGAGCTGACGGGAAAAAACTTTCTGGTGAGCGATGGGGTGCGAGGGAAGGTAACGATCATTTCCCCCAAAAAGATCACGGTTCGCGAAGCGTACAAAGTCTTTGAGTCCGTGCTGGAAATGAACGGCTACACGGCTGTGCCAGGGGACGATGCGATCAAGATTATCCCCTCCGCCGTGGCCCGCCAGATGGGCCTGGAGATTCGGGAAGGAAAAGAGGCCAAAGACGTTACCCCGGAAGACCGGATGATCACCCAGGTCATCCCCTTGGAGCACGCCTCGGCTGAAGAGGTGCGCAACCTCCTTGCCTCTTCAGTCTCCAAGGAGGGGATGATCATCTCCTATAAACCGACCAACCACCTTATCATTACCGATCGAGCCTCCAACATCCACCGCCTCCTCCGGATTATCGAACAGATCGACGTGCAGATTGTGGAGGAGAAAATCAGCGTCTTCCCCCTGGAAAATGCGGCGGCCCGGACTCTAGCGGACAAATTGACCCAGCTCATGGCCGTGGACCCGCGGCAGACCGCCGCCGCAGGGAGGCCGCCGGCCGTCCCTGGGGTTGCCCGGTTGGTCAGGATCATCCCCGATGAACGGACAAATACTCTGGTGGTTCTGGCCAATATGCAGGACACCGAGGAGGTCCGCAAGCTCGTCCTCCAGCTGGACAAGACAGCCCCCAGGGGAAAGAGCCAGCTCCACGTCCGGTACCTTGAGCATGCCCGGGCGGAGGACCTCGCCAAGGTTTTGTCCACCATCGCAGCGGCCAAGAGTAAGGCTGTTGCTCGGACTCAGCCCGGGCAGCCGGGCGCCCCGCAGGTGGAAGAGGCCTCGATCACTGCGGACAAAGCCACCAATTCCCTGGTCATCACCGCCTCTCCCCAGGAGTTCAATGAGCTGGAAGAGGTGATCAATCAGCTGGACACCCTTCGTTCCCAGGTCCTGGTGGAAGCCCTGATTACGGAAGTCTCGCTGGAGAAAGCCCTGCAGATCGGAGTGGACTGGCGGATCATGGATCAGCCGGTTGAGGGGAGCGTGCGGGGCTTCGGGGGGTCGGATTTCGGGCTGATCAGCGGAGTGCAACAGGGGACCCTTCCCAGCAGCGCGGGGAACACGGGACTCCTATTAGGGCTGGCCAAAGGGTTTATCACCATCGGCGGAGTGCAGGTTCCCAACATCGGGGTCCTGGTTCGGGCGTTTCAGCAGGACACGGATTCGAATGTGCTTTCTACTCCCCATATCTTGACCTTGGACAATGAAAAGGCCAAGATCATCGTGGCCGACAACGTTCCTCTGATAAAATCGGACGTGGCCGCCCCCTTGGTTTCGACCCAAACGGCGACCAGCGTCGCCATCTCCCGCACTTTTGAGTATAAGGACATCGGCATCCAGCTGGAGATCACCCCCCATATCAGCAAAGGAAACATAGTCCGCCTGGAGATCTCCACCGAAGTGAGCAACATCCTGTCCATCGACCCGGCCAACCCGGGGTTCGTAACCACGAGGAAGCGGCAGGCCACGACGACGGTAGCGGTGGAGAGCGGGCAGATCATTGTGATCGGGGGGTTGATCCGGGACGAGTCCTCGGAGGTGACCAAGAAAGTTCCCTGTGTGGGAAATGTTCCCATTCTGGGCTGGTTGTTCAAGAACCTTTCGGGGACTAAGACCAAGACCAACCTCCTGATCTTCATCAGCCCCCAGATTGTCCGCACAGCCGAAGACCTGGAGAGGGCCACGAGCAAGAAAAAGATGGAATCCGATGAGAACCTGGAGAAGCTTAAAAAAGAGCGGGAAAACGAGGTCAAGGATACCTTTGACAAACTGGTCAAATGAACGGTGAACAAGCATCTCAAGTCAAACATTGCTAAAGGGCCAATAGACGGGCCGCCTCGGAGAGGATGAGGCGAGGGGGCTTCTTGAGGGGCCCCCTGAATGAGCCCCGAACCCGCTCCTAAGGAGCGCTTGAATGACCAAAGAAAAAAATGCTGCCTCCAGCGGCTCTTCAGGCATGCTTGACAGGATCGTCGCTGAAATTGTTCAGCAAAGAAAAGGGATAGATTCTGCGGCGCTGGAAGAGACCCAGCAGAAACGGAACGGAAAGCCTCTATCCAGCTGGATCGTACAGAAAGGCTGGATGACCGAGGAGGACCTCCTTACCGAGCTGGCCGTCCGGATCGGGGTGCCCTACTGGAAAGACCTGGAAGCGAAAGGACTGGAGTCTTCTCTGGTTTCCCGGGTGCCCATCGCCTTTGCCAAGAGAAACGGGATCGTCCCGGTTAAATTGGAGGAGGAGGTCCTGACCGCGGCGACTTCGGACCCGCTAAACCATGAAGCCCTGGACGATCTCCGGCTGATTCTGGGATGCCGGGAGGTGCGGGCGATCCTCAGCAGCGAGCAGGAGGTACTCCGGGCGATCAACCGCTTTTACGAACGGGGCGGGGAAACTCCGGAGGAAATGATTCAGTCCCTCGACACGGAGAGCAGCGACCGAATCCTCCACGAACTGGAGGAAACCGAAGACCTGCTGGAGGTGAGCGACGAAGCGCCGGTGATCCGCCTGGTCAACCTCATCCTTTTTCAGGGGGTGAAAGAGCGGGCCAGCGACATTCACATCGAACCCTTCCAGAAGGAGTTAAAAGTCCGCTACCGGATCGACGGGATCCTCTACAACCGTTTGAGCCCACCCAAGAGATACCAGCCGGCCATCGTCTCCCGCCTGAAAGTCATGGCCAAGCTGGACATCGCTGAAAAGCGCCTTCCCCAGGACGGGCGGATCCCCATCAAGATCGCGGACAAGGACATCGACATCCGGGTCTCGGTCATCCCCACTACCTTTGGGGAAAGAATCGTTCTTCGCCTGCTGAACAAAAGCAGCGCCCACTTCGGGCTGGAAGAGATCGGCCTTTCCCCCGGACATCTGAAGGCCCTGGAGGAGTTGATCCAGCGACCCAACGGGATCCTCTTCGTCACCGGCCCCACGGGGAGCGGGAAAACCACAACGCTCTATGCGGCTTTAAGCCGGATCAATTCGTCGGACAAGAACATCGTTACTATCGAAGACCCGGTGGAATACCAGCTTTTCGGGATCGCCCAGATTCAGGTGAATCCCAAGATTGGATTGACCTTTGCCCACGGGCTTCGGTCGATCTTACGCCACGACCCGGACGTGGTCCTGGTGGGAGAGGTGCGGGACCCGGAGACCGCGGAGATCGCCATCCAAGCGGCCATGACCGGTCACTTGGTTTTCAGTACCCTTCACACCAATGATGCCGCCAGCGCCGTGACCCGCCTCCTGGACATGGGAATCGAACCCTTTCGGATCGCTTCCGTGGTCCGGGCCATTGCCGCTCAACGTCTGGTCCGGGTCCTCTGTCCAGACTGCAAAGAGGGTTATTCCCTCGAAGCGGGGGTTCTTAGAGACACGGGCATTTTCCCCGCCCAGCTTCGAGGAAGGCGGGTCTACCGAGCCAAAGGCTGCCCGGCCTGCGCCGGGACCGGGTACCGGGGCCGGACGGGGATCTACGAAATCATGCTCGTTTCCGAACCCATCCGCCAACTGATCATGAAGAAGGCCGACTCGGCCACCATCGCCCGTCAGGCCCTGGAAGAGGGAATGAAGACGCTACGGGACGACGGGGTGGAAAAGGTAATGGCGGGGGAGACTGCGCTGGAAGAGTTGGTGAGGGTCTCTCAGGAATAAAGACCAACGGCCCCGCGCAAACAGTTACCGCCAAACCGCGACGAGAAACCAATAAGCAGCAACTAATACAAGCGCATTAAATAAAATGACATCACCCCCACCCTAACCCTCCCCTCTTGAGGGGGAGGGGAGGGTGGGGGGTAAAATAATATATTTCGTCTGTATTAGTAACCAACAACCAGCGCCGAGGGACGATTCATTGCCCGTTTTCGAATACGAAGGTCTTAGCAATTCAGGGAAAGCCCTCCGCGGGATCATCGACGCGGAGAGCTTGCGCAACGCCCGGAGCAAGCTGCGGAGCCAGGGGGTCTATCCCACGGAAATCCGGGAAG
>DASPRR010000011.1:0-5378 GCA_035624375.1 Thermodesulfobacteriota bacterium
TTCAACCCAGGAGGGGGCATCGGGAAACTTGGGTAAGCGGGTGGGGTTATAGGTGGCCAGGAGCCTCAATTTGCCGCTTTCCACATGGGGCTTCCATTCGGAGCTGCAGGCTTCGACCTCCACATGCCCTCCGAGGATGGCCGTGGTCGCCTCGTGGCCCCCTTTGTAGGGAATGTGGACCCATTTGATTCCTTCCTGTTTGGCCAGGGCCTCCATGGCCAGGTGATGGAAAGTTCCGGCTCCGGAAGTGCTGTATCGGACCTTGCCGGGGTTGGCCTTGGCGTAATCGACCAACTCTTTGAAGGCTTTCCAGGGGGCTTCCGCTCGAACGACCACCCCGTAGGTGTAATCCCCGTACCGCATGATGGGGGTAAAATCGGTCATCACGTCATAGGGGACCTTCCGCATGTACTGGCTCAGAATTCCCGCGGCGGAAAGGTTTCCGACCGTGTATCCGTCGGGCTTCTCATTCTTCAAAAGGGCTAGAGCCACGGCTGAGCCTCCTCCGGGTTTGTTCATCACCACAATCGGCTGGCCCAGGGTCTTGCCGGCCGCTTCACAAAGGGTGCGCAGGGTAATGTCCGTGGCTCCCCCGGCGCCCCACCCGATAATCATGTTGACCGGTTTCGCGGGATAGGGCTGCGCCCAGTTGTTGGAGACACAGAAGGTGAAAAGAACCGAAAAAATAGATACCAAGATGAACCCTGCTTTTTTCATCATTCAACCTCGCTGTGCAAAAATCCGCTCCGGCCATCGGCTCCGAGCAAGGGAACCTGACTTTCGGCCATATGATCCCGAGAAGCGGGACCAGATTGAATCAGCGATGCATGAACTACCCTCGGTTCAGCCACTCTCCTCATTTGAATAATTCATATACCGCTCTTCCATCCGCCTGGGCCGGGGCCGGGATGTTCAAGCCGTAGCTCACCGTCGGGGCGATGTCGATCAGCCGGACGGGGTCGGGGTTGCGCCATCCCTTGCGGACCCCCGGACCGCGGAAAATGTACATGGCCTCGATGGTTCCCATTCCCAGCACGGCGTTGGGAAGGACGGTGGAGTGGATGGAGGCGAAGTGGGGTTTTTCATATTCCGTAGGGGGGATCCGGATCGTGGCCGACGCTTCGTAGTGGGGATCGAGGATATAGATGACGTCCCCGGCATTCGGCCCGCAGTGCAGCAGGGGCTCGGCTTCCTCCCGCCTAAGAGCCAGGATCACGGGATGCTTGCCCAGCTTCGAATCATAGGCGCTGTAGAGCAGGCGAATGATTTCGTCCCGGACCTTTTCATATTCTTCCCCGGGTTCCACGATTCCTTCCGGGTCTCTCCCTTTCAGGTTCACGTACACCTGGATGGCCCAGCCGTACTGGGCGAAGGCTTTGGTCTTGGAGAAGTCCGGTTCCCGGAGAGTCTCCTCTTCCCCCCTCTCGTTCACCCGGGTTTTGAGGGTTACCATTTCTGCCTTGATCAGAATATTGTTGATCAGGAACTCCTGAACCCCGGGCAGATGCCCATGGTCGGAGACGACCGCCACCAGGGTGTCAGGAGTGGCATGTTTCAGCATGGTGGCTACCAGGCGGTCAGCGGCGATGTAGGTTGTCTCAATAATCTTCCACTTCATGTCCGCCGTATCCGGGTCGTAGTAGGACCCAGCCGGGTCAAAGTGCCAGAACTGGTGCTTGGCAAAGTCAATGGCGTGCCATTGCATGGCGAAAAAATCCCAGGGATGATTTTTAAAGACGTAGGAGGCGTATTTTTCCATCAGGGAGGTATGATATTCCATCTCCTCCACCCAGGTCTCCTCGTTGGTCCAGCCGAAGATGTAGGGCTGAAGGCCGATGTACTCGATGAAGGGGCCCACCTCCTTCACCAGCTTTTTCTCCAGGGATTTCGGATGGGCAAAGCCCTCCGTAGGGTAAACCTGGGAGCAGTAGAGTTTGACCTTTCTTCCGTCCGGGGAGAGGTCCATCAGCTTCATCCGGAAGGCCCCGCTCCGTTTCTTTTTGCCCTGTCTGAAGGAGGCGTGGATCATCCCCGACCACTCATTTTGGCCCAGGTTGGCTACTGCCTTCTTCCCATCCTTTGCGGGAGAGATCACCAAGCGATCGTATCCCTCTCCTGCTGAGTCGATGGCCAGTATGGAGAAGGGCGTATCCCCGGCGCCCGGGGCGATGGGAATGGTGTCTTCCAGGGCGGGGGAATGGCTGGCCGGGGGGTTCGCCCACCCGCTTTGGGGTTTCAGTTCCACTTTCACCGAGCGGGTGTAGTTGTCGGTGGAGTAGACCCGGGAAGGATGGATGGCCACGGCACTGCTTCCCCAGTGATGGTCCACGATGCCCGCCGGGGCGCAGTGTCCGTCGATCTGGTAGCCGTGCTTCACCCGGGGAGGCCAGGTCCCAGGATATTTGAGAAGAAAAGCCTTTTTTCCCAGGCGGTCCACCACCTGCCAGAGGTATTCCGCCTTGTGGAAGCGCGAGTCGAAACCCGTGTGAACCACGTCGAGGGGCTCACCCGGGACATGGATGGTCATGTCATAGACACCGCTCTTGCCGGGATAGGCGCCGGTCTGGATGACCGTCCAGTTGGGCTGGGTGGCGGTGGGGTACTCCGACCAGGCGGACCCGAAGCTCCCCTCCTTCATGAGCTTTTTGAAGGTCGGCATCTTGCCTTCCCTGACGAACCGCTCCACAAAGGGAAGAATCATTCCGTCCAGTCCGATGAGCATGGCCTTTTTGGCCTTCTTGGCAGCTTTCATATAGCCCTCCCTTGTGATTTCCCCCCTTCTTACTGGATCAGAAAGAGAAAGGGGCAGTCAAAATGGCTGGTCCTTCCGGTAAGCGATTTATGGGTTCTATTATTTATCGCGGAATCCATAAAAATGCAACTCCCATTTGAAAGGACCGAATTCATTTCGTGAGAGATTTCAAATTGATAATCTTTTCTTAGTATGCCCCCAATCTGAAGAATTTTTCCCGAAGTACCGGGACCCTGAATCAAATTGGCGACCCCCCAGAGACTTAGAGGAGGAGGGGGGAATGAAAACAATAAAAGCAGGGTCAAAAAAGCGCTTTTCGGGTGATTTTTCAAAGCGGAGGAAATGGCTGGAAGGGCGCCTCTCTTTGATCCCTCCGGAGGGTGGGTGGTCAAAGACCCTCCCGGGAAAGGGAAGGGAAATTGGGCCGGGGCTCCCAGCTCCTTTTAAGATGAGGAAGAAGGCCGATTCTTCCTGCCCTACCGCCTTCGGAAACCATTAACTGAGGGAAGGGGGTATTTGACCTGCGTCGCGGAGAGCAAAGATGCGAGGGAATTCAACGAAACCTGGACCGGAAAAGCGGCCGAGTTCGATTCTCCCTCCATCGAGAGATCGGCACTCATCAAGGCTCCGGAGGGGGGGCACCGTTCACAACCTAGATCCTTCATGTTTTTACCTACACCCTCTCGAACACCGCCGCGATCCCTTGTCCTCCACCGATACACAAGGACGCCACTCCATACCTTCCATTCCGCCTTTGGAGTTCCCGGATCAAAGTCAATGTGAGGCGGGCTCCGCTCATCCCGTTCGGGTGACCGAGGGCAATGGCGCCCCCGTTGGGGTTGAGCTTTTCCAAATTGACTTTCATGCCCTGGTTTTCCATTTCTTTTACGACCGCGAGAGTCTGGGCCGCAAAGGCTTCATTGCACTCTACTACATCCACCTGGTCGAATTTTATACTGGCCCGCTGCAGAGCCTTGGGAATCGCATACGCCGGGGCAATGCCCATGATCCGCGGGTCTACTCCGACAACCGCGGAGGAAAGAATCCTGGCCAGAGGCTTATAGCCAAGGCTCCTGGCTTTTTCCATCGACATGATGAGCAAAGCTGCCGCCCCGTCGTTCAAGCCCGAAGAATTTCCTGCGGTGACGGTCCCCCCTTTTTTAAAAACCGGGGCAAGTTTGGACAGTTTATCGATTGCGGTGTCCGCTCTGGGATGTTCATCTACCTCGAAGGCGACGGGGTCCCCTTTGCGCTGGGGAACCATAACCGGCATAATCTCTTCTTTGAAGCGACCCGATTGGATAGCCTTGATGGCCCTCATCTGGCTGTAATAGGAGAACTCGTCCTGCCATTCCCGGCTCACCTTCCATTGCTCCGCCAGATTTTCGGCGGTAATTCCCATCACCAGGTTCCACTCCGGACGGGGGGCCGTTTCCCAGTTGATAAACCCTGGAGGATTGTACTGAAAGGCCTGGGTCGGCCGGGCAACTTTGTAGGGGAAGGTAGAGTGGCTCTCGGTCCCGCCCGCGATGAAGACCTCCCCATCGCCGGCCAGAATCCGTTGAGCGGCCAAGGCCACAGCCTGCAGCCCCGAGCCGCACTGGCGTTCAACCGTTAGCCCGGGAACGGAAAAGGGCAGGCCCGCTTTCAAGGCGGCCCAGCGGCAGAGGTTAACGGCTGAGTGCCAGGATAACGCAATCCCCATGATGACGTCTTCGATCTCCAGCGGGTCTATTTTCGTCTTCTTGACCACGCCTTCGATGGCTAAGGCAGCCAGGTCTTCGGCCCGGAAATTGGCCAGGCTGCCGCCCATCCGGCCGATGGCCGTCCTCACCCCATCCACAATCACAACTTCACGCATATTGACCTCCCGATTGAACCTTCAGGAAAAATCACCGGGTAATTGACATCTAAATTTTTTTGCTCAGTTCCCTAAAAATGATCTGGCACATGATTTCCGAAGTTCCCGCCCCGATGGTCATGATTCGAGCGTCCCGGAGATACCGCTCCACGGGGAACTCTCGAATATATCCGTATCCGCCGAATATCTGAGTGGCGTCCAGCGCGTTCTGGAGGGAGGTCTCCGACGCCAGGAGCTTGGTGCAGGCGGTCTCGAAGGCCATGGCCGCAGGCCCTTCCTGGGACATCCGTAAAGCCTGGGACCAGAGCATGCACTGCACCGCTTCCACTTTGGCGGCCATCCGGGCCAGTTTTTCGCCGATCATCTGAAACTCGGAAATGGCTTTTCCAAATTGCTTTCTTTCCCGGGAATATTTAACCGAATCTTCCAGGCTGGCCCGGGCCAGACCCAGGCAATTGGCCGAGATCACCAGCCTCTCGGAGTTCAACCCCGAGAGGAGAACCTTGACCCCCTGGTTGACGGTCCCGATGAGATTCTCGCGGGGAACCGGACAGTCTTCGAAGATTAATTCTCCGGTGGGTGAGCCATGCCAGCCGAGTTTCTCAAACTCCTTGCCGCAGGAGAAACCCGGAAACCCTTTCTCCACCACAAAAGCGGTAACCCCCTTGCCTCTTGATTTGGGGTCGGTGGTTGCATATACGAGAAAAAGGTCTCCGATCGGTCCATTGGTGATGAAGGTCTTGCTCCCGTTGAGAATAAAGAAAT
>DASPRR010000014.1:0-4113 GCA_035624375.1 Thermodesulfobacteriota bacterium
GTTTCTTGGCATAGCCGATGCCGAGCTTCACTGCCTGGGCGATCTGCTTCTGATACCAGGCGTACATGCCGATCTTGTTGGCGGCCATGTTCGGGTACCATTCCTGCATGATCCGGATGCCCATGACGTCGTTGGCCACCTGATCGCCGGAGGCCAGGATTACGCCCGGCTTGACCTGCTCGCCGTGGGAAGGGCCGCCGCTGATGAGCGACCTTCTTCCATCCATGATGATCAGGTCGGGCTGGAAGGGGAGGTTGATCTCCGCCGCCTGTTCGGCCACGAAGATGTGGTTGAAGTTGTGGAGCTGGCCCCCGCGGTCAGCCCGGTGCAGGATTCCCACGGAGAGCTTCAGGCTCTGGGTAATTCCGCCGAGGAAGTGAGTCTTCATGACGGGGGTGTAGATGACTTTGTCGTAATTTCTCAGGTCTGCAGGGTAGGCCACCGTGCCGTCTCCGCCTCCGATCCGGCCCAGGAATTCGGCTTTCTCATTGCGGATGTTCATCCACTGCTCGTTCTCCCAAGTTTTGACCGGGGTATTGGTCTCCTTGCAGGCCACGTCGAGACCCAGCAGTTTGATCACCCGGTCCGTGGGGCCCCAGGGGCCGCAAGTATCGGCCACGGTCAGGTTGGTATAGCCTTCGTCTTTCAGGACGGAGATCAGGGCCTTCAGAAATTCATGGTCAGTGCCTCCCTGCGGCCAGGGGTCGCCGGTGTTCATGTTGGGCTTGATGAGAATTTTGTCCGATTTTTTCAGGGACTTCTCAAAGCCGCCGATGAGCTTCATGGCCTTCTTGATGTCCCCTTTCAGGTCCTTATCCAGCTCCGTGGCCATGATCAGTCCGACCAGGGATTTATTGCCTTCTCCATAGTAATTGGGGTGGAGATGGGACCAGTTTACCGGGGCCCCCCCGTCGACCAATTTGTCCTTCGGCTTTTCAAAATAATCCTTGGGAAGAGGGGCATTTTTGATAAATTCCCCGTACTGCATCAACTGGCTGTCCCGCATTCTCCAAATGCCTTCATGGGCCGGTGTGTCGAGGTCGGCCACTGCGTGGGCCCTGGTCGGGCCGATAAGACCCACAGCAGCAATTCCCGCCCCGCAGTACTTGGCCACGTCCTCGATGAACTTCCTCCGGGTGATTTCCTTGCTCATTTCCCTTTCTCCTTTCTAGAGTTAAGGAATTTTAGAGTTGGATGATGGAGATACAGAAGTCTCTCTCGCCCCTTAAAAGCCGTCAATCTCCCCCCTTTCTATATTGAAATGACCCTCGAGAGTTGGGCAGTCCACCGATAAAAACCTAATCCATAAGTATCCTGTTCGGAATTTGGAAGCATAAATTTGGAGTACAAATACATTTTGAGCTTAATTTAACCTTTTTGGCAAATTTGTCAAGAAATTTTTTCTTGAGCGTTTTACTCGGTAATTTGACGATCTGAATATAGATTGGCCATCTTATGCATCGATATGGGCTTAAGGGTCATTTTGCTTATTTTGGAAAGCAGGCGGCTATGATAAGCTAGGCTTTAAACGGTGCGTTCCGGGAACATGCCTACATTCTCTTCTCTCCCTCGAAGGGGAAGGTGTGAAAATATTACGAAGAGGCCCCCTCACCCTACCCTCTCCCGCCAGGGGAGGGGGTAAATATATTGAAATACGAAGAGAACCCCCCTCCCCCTCGACGGGGGAGGGACAGGGTGGGGGTGAAAAGGCGCGAAAAGGATTTTTCGGATGAACACTCGCTCACCCGGGAAGGTCCGGGGTAAAAGAAAAGGAACGAGGAAGTTGAAAAAGAAACTCCTCTTGTTGCCCGGAACCTTTTCCATCTGCCGTCTGGAAAGCAATGCCTCGATTCCGGAATGGGCGTTGAGCGGCGGGTTTTCTTCTATCACCCGGACGGCTGAAGAGCTTTCCGTGGTTTGTGCCCAGGACCAGGTTCCTCCAGGAATTCAGAGGCAAGATGGATGGAAAGCGCTGCAGGTCGAGGGGCCCCTGGATTTTTCCCTGACCGGAGTCCTCGCGTCTCTCACCGACCCCTTGGCCAAAGAGGGGATCAGTGTATTTGCAATCTCCACCTATGACACGGATTATTTGTTGGTGAAGGAAGAACAGCTGGAGGGAGCGATCCAGGCACTGCGGGGAGAAGGATATGAGATAAACAAAGATCGCGGTAGGGGCGGGTTTGAAACCCGCCCGTACGGAGTTCGGAGTAAAAAATAAAGGCTCCGAACTCCGCACGGGCGACCAACCAGTCGCCCCTACAAGCTTTGAATTTAAATCAGGAGCCTAGGATGGAATTTCAGGTAGCCCAACGGACCGAGTCATTCCAGGAATCGGTCATCCGCAAGATGACCCGGGTGTGCCAGCAGTACAATGGGATCAACCTGGCCCAAGGATTTCCCGAGAAGGACCCCCCCGAAGAAGTGGTTCAAGAGGCCCTCAGAGCCATTCAGCAGGGGAACAACCAGTACTCGATCACCTGGGGCCTGCCGGCCCTGCGGGAAGCGGTGGCGAAGAAAGTCTCCCGTTTCGCCGGCCTGAAGGTAGACCCGGAAAGGGAGGTCACTATCACCTGCGGCAGCAGCGAAGCGATCGTGGCCTCCCTGATGGCCCTGGTGAATCCGGGCGAAAAGGTCGTCGTCTTTGAACCATTCTATGAGAATTATCTCCCCGGGTTGACTCTCTGCGGTGGGATTCCGGTGTTCATCCGGTTGCGGGACCCGAACTGGGCCTTGGACCCGAAAGAATTGAAGAAGGCCTTCTCCCAGCGTCCCAAGGCGGTGATCCTGAACACCCCGGCCAATCCTTCGGGCAAAGTCTTTTCTCGGGAGGAGATGGAGTTAATTGCCCGGTGTTGCCAGGAGACCGGAACCTACGTCATCACCGACGAGATCTACGAGCACATTCTTTACGACGGGCTCAAGCATACCAATATGGCCGGCCTACCCGGCATGTGGGAGAGGACGGTCACCATCAGCGGCATCTCCAAGACCTACAGCGCCACGGGATGGAGGGTGGGCTATGTAATCGCTCCTTCCGGCCTCATGGCGGCCGTCCGCAAATGCCACGACTACATGGTCGTCGCCGCCCCGACCCCTTTCCAGATGGGAGCGGTCTTGGCCATGGGCCTTCCCGATTCTTACTACGGGGAACTCCAGGAATTCTACCGGGAGCGCCGGGATTTCCTGCTGAAGGTTTTTGAGGACCTTTCCATTCCGGTCTTTCGGCCAGCGGGGGCTTACTACATGATGATCCGGATCAACGGACTGGGCTGCGGGGATGATGAAGCCTTCGCCATGGCCCTGGTGGAAAAGGCAGGACTGGCCGTGGTCCCGGGTTCCAGCTTCTACCACCGACCCCAAGACGGCCGGGACAAGGTCCGCTTCTGCTTTGCCAAAAAGTGGGAGACTCTTCGGCAGGTCAAAGAAAGAATGGAGGGATTCTTAAAAAATAGAGAAAAGGGATGCCGTCTTTAAGAAACCTCTTCCAGGTTCATTTGCGCGAAAGCATTCAACGAGGAAATAATGCCTTTGATGTTCAGCACGTAGGCCCTGGATTTGACCCCATGGCCCCGATTATATTTCCCGAAATCCTTCCCGAAATAATTAAATATATGGCAGGTCATATAGATGTTGATCGCGGGGTCCAGGAGGTCCTGATGGGTCAGGCCTAAATCTTTGCCCCAGTGCACCCAATTGACCTGGCCCAGCCCGTAATCGCCGGTTTTGGAATTGATACTCCCCTCCTTGAACCTGCTCTCGGCCGTGATCAGGGCGATGATTTCAAGGGGATTCACTCCATATCTTTTGGAGGCATGGAAGATCAGCCCTGCATACCGTAAGGCCTTCCCTTCGGAAAGCTGCTCATTGGTGATGAACCGGATCATGGCGGCCAAATTCAGGATTTCTTTGACGTTGGGGTCAGAGGTGGACGCTTTGGGGGGGGAGAAATCTTCTCGGACCTCCGAAACCTTAAAGGTCTCTGTTTGACTGGATTGGGCGGAGGGGAAAAAATATCCCTGGGATAGAAAAAAAGCAGTGGCAATGATGGCAACCATTTTGCCCATTTCCAGGATGGCATGAAAAGTCTTCCCTCGAGAGATTCTCCGGCACAAG
>DASPRR010000039.1:0-8482 GCA_035624375.1 Thermodesulfobacteriota bacterium
GTTTCTTCCAGACCTCGGTAATCATGGCGTCGCGCTTGGTCTGGTCCATTTCCACGCTCATGGCCGTGGTCAGCTCCTCCACCCGGGGATCGCTGTAGCCCGCCCCGTTCCAGGGACCGTCCTTGATCGTCAGGTAGGTGAAGACGTAGTGGGAATCCACCGTGGCCACGCCCCAGCCCAGCATGTAGAAATCGGAGGTTCGGTTGGTGATTTTGGGCATATGAAGGGTCTTAGACTGGGCATCCAGGTTCACCTTGATGCCCGCCTTGCCCAGCATCCCCACCACCGCCTGGCAGATCTTCTCGTCGTTGTTGTAACGGTTGTTGGGGCAATCCAGTTTGACTTCAAATCCATTGGGATACCCGGCTTCGGCCAGGAGCTTCTTCGCCTTCTGCACGTCGGCGGGGGGACGCTTGTCCAATTCCTTGGGGTACCCATACACCATGGGCGCAGTGATGACGTTCGCCGGCTGGGACAATCCGCGCATGATCACCTTTTGGATGGCATAGCCGTCGATGGCCAGGTTCATGGCCTGGCGCACCCGCTTGTCTTTGAAAGGGTTCTTGCCCTTGATGTTGGAGGAGCGCAGTTCGTTGCTGGCCTGGTCGAGCCCGAAGAAGATGCTGCGGTTCTGGGCGATCTGGCCCACTTTCAAATTCGGGTTCTTTTTCAACCGGTCCAGATCCTGGAAAGGCGGGTCCAGGAGGAAGTCGACCTCCCCGGACAGCAGAGCCGCTACCCGCGTGGCCGGATTGGCGATGGGGGTATAGATGATCTTGTCGATTTCGTAGGGGTATGTCTTGGCATTCCACCACTTGGGGTTCTTCACCAGGGTGGTCTTGATGTCCGGCTCGCGGAGCTCGAGGATGTAGGGGCCTGTTCCGTTCTCGTGGCGGATCGTATATTTCTCTTCCTTGGCCTTGAAATTCTGCGCTTCCGTCGCCCCGTTCTTCTCGCACCACTTCTTCGACATGATGAAAACGTAACAAAGGTTGTTGATCAGGACCGGGTCGGGGCCGATGGTCAGGATGTGGATGGTATGATCATCGATCACCTTGGTGCCGGTGACTGTGGTTAGGTAATTCCGGAATTCCGAGGTGGGGCCTTTGGCCCGGGTGATGGTAAAGGCCACGTCCTCGGCGGTAAAAGGGGTTCCGTCGTGGAAGGTAACTCCCTTGCGCAAGTTAAATTCCCACGTCTTGGGGTCGAGCGCTTTCCAGCTCGTGGCCAGGCAGGGAACGATCTCGTACTTCGGGTTCCGAATGGCCAGAGTCTCATAGACCTGCTGCATTGCCAGGTTCGTCGGGGACTCGTTGGCGGAATGGGGATCGTAGGTCAGAGCGTCTCCCTGGCTGGCCCAGCGAAGGACTTTCTCGGCCATGGCCGGAGTGGCCAGGGCGCAGACCAGAACCACTACCAGTAAGATCTTGATAAAGCCGTTTTTCATCGGGGTCTCCTTTCTTTTTTTCACCAAGGATCACGGGTTTAACGGGACCGCTGGTTTCCTTGATTAAAATCGGAATGAACGATTAAAACCGGGATGAGAAGTGGATGCTAGCGGTATCCTCATTGATCGAAAAATGCTTTGCACGAATTTCCCCTCGAAGAGTTGCTGAATCCCTTCCGGCATGAGCCTGGGTCCTCTAAGCGGTGCATCCCCCCCTTCACCTCCCCCAGGACTGGGTCAACCCCCGGCATGCTAAAAGTAGGCAGTCTCCTGGGTTTTTCCCCCTTTCGGTCCTAATCCTGGTTGCTATTACCATAAATCAAAAAAATTGTCACCCTTTATAATCGCCGTTCCCCGAAGGAATGAAACCTGGGCCTGGCGATATTCCCCCCGGGAAAAGGAGAAGTCACTTTAAAAATCCGATGACGCCAAAAAAGCGGGTCTATACGGAAATTCCCGCCAAATATCCGTCCCTCACTGCTTCGGCGATTCCTCGGGGGGTGTGAGCATCGCCGATCAAAAAGAACCGAATTCCCTTCTTCTGGACGGCTTCCAGGGGAAATTCCACCGATTCCGTTCCCAGGGCAATCACCACCGCATCCGCATCAATCTTTTTTGTATCCTTGGTGCGAACATCCTCTCCGATAACTTGTCGGGCGGTCACTTCCCGGACCCGGAAATGAGAAAGCATTTTCACACCGAGGCTCTGCAACCTTTCGATTAACAGCTGCCGGAACGCAGGCTCCAAATCTAAGGCCATTGCCTCCCTCATCTCTACGATCTCCACCTCTTTGGCTATTCCCGTGGAGCGAATAAAATCCGCTACTTCCGCGCCTACAAAGCCTCCGCCCAAGACAACGGTTTTTTCGCCCAGAAATTTTTCTTTTCCAGATAAGACATCCCAAGCATAGATACACTTCATCTTATCGTGGAGGGGTATATTCGGAGGTCGAAGGGGTCTTCCACCAGTAGCCAGGATGACCGCCTGCGGGTGTTCCTGGATTAGCCGTTCAGGGGTGACCTCAGAGTTGAGATGAATTTTGACCTTGAGCTTTTTGATCTGCCGAATCGATAGCTCCAGGAACTGACGGATCTCCTCTTTGTGGGGAGGCATGGCGGCCAACCGTATTTGCCCGCCCAAGCGATCGCTTTTTTCATAAAGGAATACCCGGTGCCCTCTTTTCCCCAGCCATTGGGCGGCCTGTAGGCCCGCGATTCCCCCGCCGACGACCATCACTTTTTGGGAAGTCGCCGCCGGCTTGATTTCTCTCAATTCCGCTTCCCGCCCCGCCCAAGGATTGATGGCGCAACGGACCTGTTTCATCGCCCGCATGCGCTTCCCGTGGCAATAGTTGCAGGCGATACACGACCCGATGTCTTGAATTTGACCCTGCTCAATTTTTTGCGGGAAATAGGGGTCGGCGATCATCTGTCGGCCCAAATCCACCAAATCGACTTTCTTCTGGGCGATGATGTCTCGGGCCAGAAAGGGATCATTGATTCTTCCGGCAACGCTGACGGGAATGTTCAGCCCCTTTTTAATTTCCGCTGCGATCTCCACGCGGCACCCCCGGGGAATATACATGGGCATGATCATTTGCCCGTAGGATTTATTGTCCCCCAACGAAAGATCATGGGCCAAGATTCCCACTCCTCCTCCGATGGAAATCACATCGGCCCCTGCGGCTTCAAGAATGGGGGCGGCGACCCGGGCATCCTCCACGGTAAACCCCCCAGGGAGAAAATCCTCTCCATTCATCCGGAAGAAAATGGGGAAATCGTCCCCCACCGTACGCCGCACAGACCTGACTACGTCTGCGGCAAAGTGGGTTCTTGCTTTGCGGTCGCCTCCATAGGCATCTTTCCGGTGGTTGGTGAGAGGAGAGAGAAAAGAGCTGATCAGGTATCCATGGGCTCCGTGAATCATGACCCCGTCAAATTCCGCTTTCTTGACCCGCTCCGCAGCTTGGGAGAACCATACAATCAGTTCCTCCATCTGGTCGGCTGATAAATCATCGGGCCCGGGGGTATTTCCGCGGATGCCTGTCTGGTTGATCTGGGCAATGGCCGCGGCCCCCCTTTCCTTGATGCTGGTGGCGAGGTTCTCGAGTTCGTTGATAAACCGGTCATGAAAAACGCCCAGCCGGTTGAAAAGCATTCGATCATCGATATCCATGGCCTCTACCACGATGGCGGCAATCCCCCCTTTGGCTCTTTCCACGTAGTAATCGACCATCCGGGGGGTTACGAATCCTTGGCTGTTGGCCAGGCACGTGACCATGGGAGCCATGACCATCCTATTTTTCAGGGTTAATTTTTTTACCCCCCGACCGATGAGCAAAGGCTCAAAAAGAGGGGAAAAATCAGTTCCCATGCCGGGCGCCTCCTTCCGACCGCATCTCCCTTTTCATGGAATATACCAAATGACCAGCGATACCGAAAGGGGATTCGAGCTTTCTCCCAACCCAAAAATCTGGAGCCCCGGGAAGGCGCCGCTGGGGCAGGTTCATCGACCAGGCCTTCGGCCCCCGGGCTACGAGAAAAGACATCGCCCAAGGGAAGAGGGCCTAGTCATTTTTTCCCTTGACCCTCCCATCCGATTCTTCGTATACTCGGGTCACTCCAAGGCCAAACTTCAGAATTCGGCGTTATTCATCGACGGGTCCAGCTTCGTTTCCGGGCCGATCCTCATCTCTACGGCTTTCGGGGTTTTCTCTATGGCTAAGCGCTTTCAATAAAAGGAGTCCTGGGCATGGCTTTCCTCGAAGTGAAAGACTTGGTCAAAGATTTTGGCGGGCTGAGGGCCAACGATCATGTCGACCTTCAGGTAAACCAAGGAGAAATCGTAGGGTTGATCGGACCGAACGGGGCCGGGAAGACCACTCTTTTCAACTGCATTGCCGGCTATTATCCTCCCACTTCCGGCGCAGTCACCTTCCAAGGGGAAAACATCACCGGGCTGCCGGCGTACGAAATTTGCCGCCGGGGAATTGCCCGAACATTTCAAATTGTCCGGGTCTTCAAGGATATGCCCGTTCTGGATAATGTCATGGTGAGCGCCTTCAACCGCACCAAATCAGCGGCCGTAGCCCGGAGGAAAGCTCTGGAGGTGTTGGATTTCTGCGGAATGGGCTCCAAAAAGATGATGCTCGCCGCCTCCCTCACCATTGCCGATAAGAAAAGGCTGGAAGTCGCCAAAGCCCTAGCTACGGCGCCGGCCCTGCTTATGCTGGACGAAGCGATGGCCGGCTTGAATCAGACCGAAACCGCGGAGGCCGTGGAATTGGTGAAAAAGATGGAGAAAGCCGGCCTGACCATCCTCCTGGTAGAACATGTCATGGAAGTCGTCATGCCTATTTCCAAGCGGGTGGTGGTGCTGGATTATGGCCGAAAAATCGCTGAGGATGCGCCGGAGAAAGTCATACACAAGGAAGAGGTCATCAAAGCGTACCTAGGAGACAAGTACCATGCTACGCGTCGAGCGCCCTAGAGTATCCGATGCCGGAGTACCGGCTCTTCACGGGGTATCCTTCAATGTTGAGGGAGTAGATTGTCCCCATAGTGGAGGCCAACGGGGCGGGAAAATCCACCATCAGAAGGAGAGCCAGAATCGTCAGCCGCACGATCTTTAATTCCAAAGGAGGGAAATGCAGATGAGAAGAAAAACGATCGTTTTGGCCGGGATTTTCATCATGGCTTTGGGGATTTTGAGTCCATCGGTACAGGCTCAACCCAAAGAGGTTCTCATCGGAGGAATTTGGCCCTTAACCGGTCCGAATGCTCCCACGGGGGTAGAGTGCACGCAGGGAGCCACGCTGGCCATGGAAATTATCAATGGGAAATACGATTTGAATCTACCCCTCGCCAAGACGGAGGGTTTGCCCAACCTGGGAGGCGCGAAGCTTAAATTGGTTTTCGGCGACCACCAGAATGTTCCGGACAAGGCCATGGCGGAGGCCGAGCGTCTGATCACCCAGGAGAAGGTGATGGCCCTCATAGGATGTTACATCAGCGGCGTAACCGCTCCGGCCTCCCAGGCGGCGGAACGGCGCAAAGTGGTATTCCTCGACGCCGATGCCATAGCCCCCACGCTCATTAAGAGAGGGTTCAAGTATTTTTTCCGGGTCACCCAGGATGATGAAATTTGGTTCCGGGATTTCATGTGGACCCGTTTCATCCCCGAGGTGCTCAAAAAGAAAGGCGGAAGCATCAAGAACGTTGCGGTTCTCCACGAGAATACCCTTTGGGGAACGGATGCCTCCAAGTACGGGACCGAATATGCGAAGAAAAACGGGTTCAACATCGTAACTCAAATCGCCTACCCGGCGCGTTCCACGAGCCTCACGGCCGAGGTTCAGAAGCTGAAGATGGTGGAAAAGCAGACCGATATGCTCCTCAGCGCCTGCTACACCGCCGACGGGATCCTGCTCATGAAGAGCTTCCACGAGATGGATTATAACCCTCCCATGATCTGGAACGACGGGGGGTATCGGGAGCCCGCCTTCCTGGAAGCCCTGGGGAAAAAATCGGAATTCATCCTCCAGCGCGATGAATTTTCGGTCGACATGGGGGAAAGAAAACTCCTGGTCAAACAGGTGAATGATCTTTTCCGGAAGCGCTTCGGCGTCGATATGAACACCAACTCTTCCCGTAATTTCATGGGGGTCATCTGTTTGGCCGATGCCATCAACCGGGCGGGTTCCACGGACTCCGAAGCCATCCGCAAGGCTCTCCTGGCGACCCAAATCCCTCCAGAACAATGCATCTGCTCTTGGGACGGGATCCAATTCGACCCCAACAACGGTCAGAATATCAAAGCTGTATCCCTGATGCTCCAGGTGCACGAGAACAAATGGCGATTGGTGTGGCCCTTCGAGGTGGCTGTGAAGGACCTGGCGTACCCGATCCCCAAGTGGTCTGCGCGCCCCTAAGGATTGCTTGTTTCCCCGGGCCGGGGGCGGGGGACCGCCGCCCCCGGCCGGTCCCAAGAGGATTTCCATGCTAACCACCGATATCATTCTTCAGACCTTCATCAGTGGCCTGCTGATGGGTTGTATCTATGCCCTGGTGGCTGTCGGCCTCTGCCTGATTTGGGGGTTGATGGAGATTGTCAATTTTGCCCATGGGCAATTCATGATGCTGGCCATGTTCCTGTCCTTCTGGATGTATACCTTATTCGGAGTCGACCCGCTCCTGTCCATTCCTCTGGGAGGTCTCTGCCTTTTTATCATCGGAGTCGCCACCTATCATCTGATTATCAAAGGAATCCTCTATACCACCTTCTTCGCCCAGATCTTTGCCACCTTTGGCTTGGGGATTTTTCTTCATAGCGCCGCCCAGTTCCTTTGGACGGCGAATTACCGCTCCGTCCAGAATCCCCTCCTGGCGGGGCGGGTGGCCTTGGGAAACATTTTTATCGGATTCCCCCAAGTAGCTGCGGCGATCATGTGCATCCTTGGTTTTCTCTTTCTCTATTGGCTGATCAACAAAACCGAGATTGGGCTGGCCTTGCAGGCGGCGAGCGAAGACCGGGAGGCTGCCTCCCTCATGGGGATCAACAGCAACCGAATTTTCGCCCTGGGGTGGGGGATTGGATCGGCCTGCGTGGGGATTGCCGGGGTTCTCCTCACCAACTTCTTCTATATCTTCCCCGAGGTTGGTTTTACCTTTGCCCTGATCGCCTATGTGGCCGTGGCGCTGGGAGGTTTTGGCAGTATCGTGGGTTCTTTTCTGGCCGGGGTCATCATCGGCTTGGTGGAGGCCTTCGCCGGGTTGTTCATTGACCCGGCCTTCAAGTATTTTTCGATTTACGTACTCTACATGGTGGTGGTCTTTTTCCGGCCGCAGGGGCTTTGGGGCCGGTACTGATCCCCCCCAAAGGAGAAACCTTCCCGAGATTCGAGGAAAGGGTCTATGATGAAGATGATAGGGTTCGTTGGGGTGGGTATTTTTCTTCTGCTTTTCCCGTTCATTTTCACCCTGCCATTCCCCCAGCACATTATGATCATGATCTTTGTATATGCCACCTTGGCGCAGGCCTGGAACATTGTCGGCGGATACACGGGGCAGTGTTCCCTCGGTCATGCGGTTTTTTTTGGCTGCGGGGCCTACACCTCCAGTCTTCTCCTGATCCAATTGGGACTTAACCCCTGGCTGGGAATGTTGGCCGGAGCGATTTTGGCCGTGGGCATCTCGTTCCTTGTGGCCATTCCTTGTTTTCGCCTCGCCGGGCATTACTTTGCCATTGCTACCATCGCTATCGGGGAAATATGTCAGATCGGCATGGTCAATTGGAAAGGCGGCGGGGGGGCGAACGGGCTCTATTTACCCATTCTCGAGGAGGGTTTTCTTAATCTGGAATTCCATAACACCAAGGTTCCCTACTACTACATCGCTCTGGGAATTGCGGCGATCACCTTTGCTGTGGTTTTCTTACTGGAAAGGTCCTTTCTGGGTTATTATTTTCGGGCCATCAAAGGAGACCTGGATGCCTCCCGCGCCGCAGGCATTCATGTCGCCCGGTACAAGACGGTGGCCCTGGCCATCAGCGCCTTCTTTACTTCGATCACCGGGAGTTTCTATGCCCAGTACGTCCTGTTCATCGACCCGGAAAGCGTACTCCCCCTCATGCTTTCCGTGTTGATCAGCTTGGTGGCCATTCTCGGTGGAGTGGCAACGGTGTGGGGGCCCTTCCTGGGAGCCGCTGTGCTGATCCCCCTTTCCGAATTCACCCGGACCTATCTGGGAGGCAGGGGAACGGCGGTTGACTTGATGATTTATGGTTTACTCATCGTCCTCATAGCTAGGTTTCAACCTACCGGGTTGATGGGGCTATTGAAGAAGCGGTAGGAAACCGACGGGCGGTTCATCCCGTACGCTTCGAACTAATCTGGAAAGAATTCCCAAACTCTTACCGGTAAAGAAAGGAAAAACCGATGGACCGAGAAAAATTGCGGGATTTGCCCCCCAGGGAAGTCCGTCAACTCATCCGCGAGGGAAAATGGCGGAAGGGAACCGCCTTTGTTTCCGCGGGAT
>DASPRR010000041.1:0-4961 GCA_035624375.1 Thermodesulfobacteriota bacterium
TGGCTGCCCTGGGCCGAGGTCATGAGCCGGATTGCTTGGAAAGGTGGATATGGCCTCCATCGGCGGCCTCTCTTCCCCGTGCGGCTTTGGTCTATCAGGTTCAATCTCAGGGAGACCTGCGGAGGACCTTTGTTTACGGCCAGCCCGCGGACTCCATCCTTCCGACCCTGCTCAATCCCCTAGAAGTATTGGATGGGGCCGTGGTCAGCGGGAACTTCGTTCTCCCGAGCAATAAGACCTGCACTTACATCCACCAGAACCATCCCGTGGTCCTGGAGATGCTTCGCCGCCATGGATCGGACCTAGCCTTTGCCGGGGTGATTTTAAGCAATGAGGCCAGTCTATTACCCGACAAAGAAAGGTCGGCCCAGTTCGCAGAAAAACTGGCCCGGCTCCTCAGTGTCCAGGGAGTGGTGATCAATCAAGAGGGAGGGGCGAACACTCTCGCCGATGTCATGTTGTTATGTCGCCTTCTCACTCAGTCTGGAATGAAGACCGCCCTCCTGGTCAACGAGTTTGCCGGGAGCGATGGGAGAACCCCCTCCCTGGCAGAAACGACGCCTGAGGCGACGGCCATCGTGAGTACCGGCAACAATGATCACCGAATTACGCTACCGTCCAGGAAAGAATTCATCGGTTTCTCCCCCCTTCAAGGGATGGAAGGGGATGTGGCCGGGGAGGTCACGGTACCGTTGGCCAGGATTTACGCCTCCACCAATCAGCTGGGGTTCAACAGCCTTTCTTGCAGGACCCGGTAGCTTTCCCAATTGGGAATTTGGAATGCCGAAGGTAGAAACTCGCCGTGGGCTAATGAAAACTGGAATTCGCCAAGGCGACGGTTGCACGCTTCGAGCGATGGCCCCTCCTTTATCCTCTGCGGGGCCGGGAAATTCGGATTTTCATTGGGAATATCGGAAGTAAAAGCATGCCCCACCCGATGCGCATCGTTCATTACCTCAACCAGTTCTTCGGACAGATCGGTGGCGAGGACAAAGCCGATGCTCCTTGCCAGATAAAACCAGGTCCCATTGGCCCCGGAATTCTTTTCCAACAGCTTTTCGGCGACCGCGGGGAAATTGCGGCTACGATCATTTGCGGGGACAACTTTGCCGCGCAGAGCCTTGAAGAGACAGGACAAACTGTGGCCGCAATGGCGGTGGAGCATGCGCCGGACCTGTTTCTCGCCGGTCCGGCATTCGGTGCGGGTCGTTACGGGTTGGCTTGTGGGGCGGCCTGCCAGGCGGTGGGAAGACGCCTGGGCATTTCGACGGTCACTGGGATGAGTGAGGACAACCCGGCTGTCCAGGTCTATTGTTCCCATTCCTATATCGTCCCTACGGGTAGGTCATCGGCAGGGATGCGGGAAGCGGCCGCAAAGATGGTGGAGCTGTCCATCTGTCTGGCTGAAGGACGGGTTCTCCCAGAAGGAGCCCATTTCCCGCGGGGAATCCGGGAACTGGTGGTGCTGGAGTCTAGCGGCGCCAAACGGGCGGTGGACATGCTCGTGGCCGGCCTGGCCGGGCGACCTGTTATTACCGAGCTTCCGCTCCCCCGGTTTGAAAAGGTCACGCCCGCACCACCCCTGGAAGACCTCACCCAGACGACCATTATCCTGGTCACGGAGGGAGGGATCATCCCGGCGGGAAATCCCGACGGAATCGAAATGTCCATGGCCACCAAATTCGGGAAGTATGCCCTGTCCGGGTTGGACCGGATGACTTCGGAACGATTCACCGTGGCTCACGGGGGGTACGACAACCAGTATGCCAAGGCTGACCCGAATGTTTTAATTCCCCTGGATGTCTTAAGAGACCTGGTTGCCGAGAAAAAGATCGCTGCCTTGGGGGAGGCTTTCTATGCCACCGCGGGCAATGCCACCTCGGTGGAGAATTCCTGTCGCTTTGGAAAAGAAATCGCCCAAGATATTCGCAAGCAACACAAGGAGAAGGTCGGGGTTATCTTAACGGCCACCTGAGGAACCGGGACTCGTTGCGGGGCAACGATGGCCAAAGAGTTAGAGGCGGCCGGAATTCCCACCACCCTCATTTCCAGCCTGGTCTCCATCGCTCAAAATGTGGGGGCCAATCGCATTGTACCGGGACTCGGTATTCCCCATCCACTGGGAGACCCCCGCCTTAAGCCCGAGGAGCAAAAGAAGGTTCGAAGGGCTCTAGTAGAGAGGGCTTTGGAGGCTTTGGCTTCGCCTATATCGGGTCAAAAGATTTTTCCGTAAGAGATTCAATTTTTTGCCCCTCTCCGACCTTTACACTCTTTACAAAGTGTTGGTAAATCTTACGCCAATTCTTTCCAAAAAAATTCCTTCTCAACCAATAATGTTTTAATTTCAAGACCTTAGAAATTTGGCACATATATTGCTATTAATTAATGATTTTCAGTCTGAAATCATATTATTGGGTGATAGGAAGAAAGGGGGAAGGCTGAGAGGTGGCAAGTAAAATCATTTTATTCTCCGGCGCAATTATTCTTTTATTGACGGCCGGAGCCATTGCTAGTGGGGTACCTAATATCGTCACATTACAGGCTCCGGAACCCACCGTCTTGGTCCTGATGGGCCTCGCGGTTATTGCCCTGCGGAGGTTGCGAAAGAAGCTGGATTAGAAGGAATCAAAGGAAATCAATAGACTCCAAAAGGCAGGGCCAAATCGGCTCTGCCTTTTTTTCCGGGCAGAAGGGGAATTCCGGACTTTCATTTTCTTCTGGCCCGTGTGTCGATTTCTACCATTAAAATCAAAATTAGGGACATGACCGGCAGCCCATAGAGGAAGAAGGGATTCCCGAAGAACTGACCGTGCTCTTCCTCCGGATGCAAGAAATTCACGCCGCATGAAATAAGGGATTATTTGGGCTCGACCGGGAACTTGGCTTTTTCCCACTCATCCCAGCCGCCCTTCAATACGAAGACCTTGTCGTAACCACGGGATACAAACTGCCGCGCCACCCAGGCACTGGTCTCTTCGTTGGGTCAGGAGCAATAGAAAACGAGGGTTTTGTCTTTGGGATATTTGTCGAACCAACCCTGAACATCCTTTAGGGGGTCCTCGCGCACTGCCCCCTGAATTTTCTGCTTGCTCTTTTTCCATGACTCAGACTCGCGCACGTCGAGAATCACCACCTCCGGTTTCCCCATCATGGAGAGTAGCTGTTCCTTGGTAACCCGGGGAACCTCCACTCCCTTTCCCATGGCGTGGACCTTAGAGGTCATCCCGCTGAGAACCAAAAAGATCGCCAACAAAATAGAAGAGAAATAACGTCTTGGCTTCATGATTTCGCTCCTTCCATCGATTCATGAAAAAACGGTCTTATACTTTTAGCCTAAGAGATTTTTGCGACCAACGCAAGAGGCATCCGCAGACTCGGGACGGACCTCCAAGGGCCCGGGTTGAGTTCAAGAGGAGGGAGTTCGGCTGGATGAGGTCCCCAAAGGAAAAAGCGAATGGCCCGGGGATAGAGAATTTTGCCACTCCCAGCCGATAAATTTTTTAAAAGACCCTTTTGGGAATGAAAATTGCAAAAATTATGGAGTATAATTGATATTAATCTCGAAAGGAACGGAGACAGACCCTTATGGTTCGATATTTTCTTCTCCTGTTTTCGGTTGTATTTCTGGCCTGCGCCCTCCTCCAGCTGAATCCCAACCCCCTCCGGGCCATGGACCAGACTGGCTGTGAGAAAGACTGCCGGAAGTGCCACACCATATCCAATGAAGAAATTAAGGAAATCCTCAAAAAATTGAAGGCTCCTGATGCGGAGATCGTAAAGGTTCAGGATAGCCCGCTGAAAGGCCTTTGGGAGATTTCGATCATCAACAGGGGAAGGCCGGGCTTGTTCTACGTGGATTTCTCCAAGGCCTTCGTAGTTTCGGGCTCGATCGTCGAGGTGAAAAGCGGCAAGAACAAGACCGTGGAGCAGTTGACCAAGCTGCAGGAGAGTCGGAAAGTCGACTTCTCCAAAATCCCTCTAGATCAGGCTTTGGTCATGGGGGACCCGGTCGCTCCCAAGAAAGTCGCGGTTTTTACTGACCCGGACTGACCCTACTGCCTCACACTCCATCAGGAGATGGAGAAGGTTATCAAAGAGAATAAAGACATCGTTTTTTACATCCTCCTCTACCCTCTGAGCTTCCATAAGGACGCCTACTGGAAATCGAAAAGCATTATGTGCAACCGGTCCCTGAAGATGCTGGAAGACGCCTTCGCCAAGAGGGAGATCCCCAAGCTGGAATGCGATTCCAAAGAGATTGATTCCAACATTAAAGTCGCCGAAGCCCTGGGAATCACCGGAACTCCGGCTCTGGTCCTGCCCGACGGCCGGGTACACACCGGGACGATGCCTGCCAGGCAGCTGATCGACTTCATCAACGGAATTCCCGGACCCGAGCCCAAAGCGAAATAATTTGACCCGGAGACACGGAGAAACGAAGACGCGGAGAAATACGTCTTTTTGTCCATGTCAACCAATCCCCGCGTCCCCGTGCCGATTTAAAATGACGACCCAGACTACCGAGGAGGCGCCATGAAAGAGAATCGTCCCTCGCATGACACGCTGCCCGTGGGCCTCATCGGCCTCGGTTCTATGGGGAGCTTTGTGGCCCGGGAAATCATGAGAGGCGAAATTCCGGGAATCCTGCTGGTCGCAGCGGCGGATATCCGCCCTCCATCCCCCGACCTTCTACAAGAGCTGCGAAAGCATTCCGTCTCCCTGGTCCAGTCCTTTGAGGGATTGGGGAACTTCCCCATCCGGCTGGTCATCGAATGCGCGAATCAAAAAGTCGTTACCGAATGCGCTGATTTTTTCCTGGCCAAGGGGATAGACCTTTTGCTCATGAGCGTGGGGGCTCTGGTGCAGGGTTCTCTCTTTTCCCAGCTGACTGCCCGGGCCGAGGAGAAGGGATGCCGCATCTATCTCCCCTCCGGGGCCATAGGGGCGATCGATGCTTTGCA
>DASPRR010000052.1:0-4648 GCA_035624375.1 Thermodesulfobacteriota bacterium
AAGCTTCCGCAGCACGACGGCCAGCCGCTCCTTATCCCGGGGATGAAGGCCTACCGAGGGATCGTCCAGGACATAGAGGGTGCTGGTGAAGGAAGCCCCCAGGGCCGTGGCCAGGGTGACCCGCTGGGTTTCTCCGCCTGAAAGGGTCCGGGACTGCCGCCCCAGGGAAATGTATCCCAATCCCACATCCTGCAGAAATTCGAGCCTTCCCCGGATTTCCTGGAGGAGAAGGTCCGTCGCTCGGTCCCCCCCTGGAGGAGTCCTGTGATGGAAGAATTCTTCTGCTTCGGCGATGGACATCTTTTCCACTTCCGGAAGGGTCTTGTCGCCTAGGCGATAGAGAAGTGCGGGGGGCTTCAGCCTTCCTCCTCCACAATCGGGGCAGGGGAGGTACCGCCGATAGCGGGCAAGAAAAATCCGGGACTGTTTCTTGTACCTGCGTCCCTCCAACCATTTGAAGAGCCCATGGATGCCGTACCAGGAGCCGTTGCCCTCTCCCTCCCATATCAACCTTTGAACCTTGGGGTCCAACTCCCTCCAGGGACGGTCGCCCGGGATCTTCTTCCGCTTCAGAAAACGCAGCAAATCTTTCTGGCATTCGAAGAAGGCCGGGGTCTGGAAAGGTTTGATGCAGCCTTCGGCGATGGTCATCCCTGCGTCGGGGATGACCAGGTCGGGGTCAATGTCGATGACCCGCCCGAATCCATGGCAGGCCTCACAGGCCCCGATGGGGTTATTGAAAGAAAAGATGGCTGGCGAGGGAGTCCCGTAGTCGAGGCCGCACCTCTCGCAGTGAAGCTTCTCGCTGAAGCGCAAGGGCTCCCTCTCGCCTTCGATCCATGCCTCCATGCGCCCTTCGCCGAACCGCAGCGCGGACTCCACCGAGTCCACGATCCTTCGCCGGCGTCCAGGGTCGACGAGGAGCCGGTCGAGGACCACGGTGACCGCTTCGTCCCTGGGTTTCAGTTCCGCTTCTTCCACCAGGATCGGCCGGCCACCCTCGAGAACGCGGGCGAACCCTGCCTGCCGGAAGACGTCACGCAGCGCTGCGGGGCTGAACCGGCCTACCCGCCGGGTGAAGCAGATGAGGGCGTTTTTGCCGGCTGACGCCGCCAGAAGGGCATCGAAGATCATGGAGGGAGAGTATCGATGCACCGGACGCCCGCATCCCTTGCAGTGGAGGATGGAGGCCCGGGCGAAGAGGGGGCGGAGGTAGTCATCGATGGAGGTCATGGTCCCGACGGTGGAGCGGGAAGTCCGGACCGGGGCGGTGCGGCTGATGGCGATGGCCGGAAGGATGTCGTCGATCCGCTCGGCCTCCGGGCGGTCCAGCCGCTCCAGGAATTGGCGGGCGTAGGGAGAAAAGGTTTCTACATACCTCCGGTACCCTTCGGCATAGAGAACATCGAAGGCCAGAGAGGATTTGCCGGCCCCGGCAACTCCGGTGACAATGGTCACGGCCCCCACCGGGACATGCACCGTGATCCCCTTGAGGTTGTTCTGTCGCGCCCCTTGAACGTATATCGGACTGACAGGCATGGTCTTTATCTTTCCAATCTGCGAGGATCCTGAAATTTCAAACCCGCCCCTACATCATTCCTTATACCAGACCGGACAATTAGCCACTTATGATGTAAATTAGCCGCAAAAGAGCATAGGGAAGAACGCAGAGCGCTGATGATTTTTTCGTGGGATTTTCCGGTCATCCCGTCATAGAATTAATGTTAGCATTTTTTGTGACCGTCTTCGAGCGCCCCGATGAATGAAAAAATGGCCCAAACTTTCAACCGCTACCGGGACGTCCTCCCCGATTATGAAGGGTTTCTCTCGGCTGTGGAGCAGCCCATTCCCGTATCGATTCGGGCTAACACTTTAAAGATCGATCCCGGCCCATTTCAGGCTTTCATGCGCGAACGGGGGTACGATCTGAAGCCGGTTGAGGGTATTGAAGAGGCCTTTTCCCTGCAAGGCGTGGAGAGTCCCGGAGCGACCCTAGAATATTTTTGGGGCTACTATCAGGTCCAAGGCCTCACTTCCATGCTTCCGGCCAAGGTCCTTTCTCCCCGGCCGGGAGAGATCATCCTTGACCTATGCGCCGCCCCGGGCGGGAAAACCACGCATCTCGCCCAGCTTATGGGGGACCGGGGGCTGGTGGTGGCCAATGATTTTAAAAAAGAACGGACCCATGTCCTTCGTTCGCACATCGACCGGCTGGGAATTCTTTCGGTCCTCGTGTGTTGCTATTCTGGACAGGCCTTCCCCCTTCGTCGGAAGTTTGACCGGGTTCTTTTGGACCCTCCCTGCTCAGCCGAGGGGACGTACCGGGCCGGGCTGGCGCCCACCCGGAGTGAAAATCCCAAAGTGGCCCAGCATCTCGTCCGGGTCCAGAAAGGGCTCCTCCAACAAGGGCTAGCCGTTCTCCGGCCTGGCGGAACCCTCGTCTATTCGACTTGCACCTATGCCCCCGAGGAAAACGAAGCAGTGGTCAACGAGGCGGTGAAAGAAGGGGAGGCAGAACTCCTCCCGATTTCTATTCCCTTTTCCCACTCCAGGGGGTTGCCATCCTGGAAGGAAGAATCCTACCATCCTGATATGGTCAAAACGGTTCGTCTTTATCCGCATCAAGTAAATTCCTGGGGGTTCTTCATTGCCCACCTTCGCAAGCGAAGCTGAACGAAAAGAGATTCTGGATTATTTCTCGAATCGGTTTGCTATCCCGGAGAAGGCCTTCGAAGGATTTTGCTTTCTCCTGGGAAAAAGAAAAATCTGGGTGGTCCGGGGTCATCCGGAATTGGAAAGACTCATGAAACAATTGAAGTTCGAGAGTGCCGGCATCCCCCTCCTCCGCACCAAAACTTCCATGTGGAAGCCGACCACGACCGGGCTGCACCTCTTCGGCCTGCATGCAACCAGAAATGTCATTGACCTGGAGGGAGACGCTCTGCAAGCTTTCCTGAAAAGGGAAGACAGCGATGGTTCCCTCCCCCTCGAGCCCGGATTCGTGATCGTCCGGTGCGAAGGAAAGGTTCTGGGGTGCGGGATTTACGGCAAGGGGAAGCTTCGCTCCCAGCTTCCTGAAAAGCGGGGGGAACCGTTCAGGGGAAAGCTTTACCCGCAAGACTTTTAGAGGCAGCCGGATGGGAAATACGGACTTCCTGCCTTAACCAATCCATCCTGACTCCCTATTTGGCATTTAAGCATGGTCTTTCTTCAGCTGCTCGGCAATCGCCTTGAAATCATATGAAGGGTAGACTTGGTACCGGAAGGCGCCCCAGGATTTCTGTTCCATGAAGCGGTTCAGGTTCCGTATCTTGGCCGGGTCCACGCTCACGTGAAGAATGAAGCCGAAGGACATGGCCACTACCCAGGAGACAAGTTCCGTCCCATCGGGCGGAAAATCCCGGTAGAAGCCAGTCTTCTTGAGGTGGGCCATGATCTCATCCAGGGTCTTGGACTGATCATGATGCAGGATGACGGTCAATAGCACTCTTGGTTCCGCAGCCATGTCCTTTCCTCCGAGACTATGAGTCAGAATTCAAGAATAAGGTGTTGGTCAACCAGCTCAACAGAAATGCAAATCCAAACCTCTCGCAGGGTTAAGGCCTTTCGGGGTTTTTTTCAGTCAAAGACCAAAAAGTCAATCCTTCCAGGGACTGGCTTCTCGCTATTTCCAGCGTTTCCCGAACCCTGGATACGGGTTCCATGACCGCGTAACGCCTTTTCGGGTTGGTCCCGATCAAAACGCCCAGGAGTTTAATCTGGGCTTCCCCTTGGAGGCTGAATTGATTGATTACCGGGCTTCCACTATTACCGGGGAAAGCGCCGATATCGATTAAACAGGCCCTTTCGGCCACATATTTGCCTTCCATCTTCACGAATTTATTCCCGGCCACCATGGATACGATTCCCACTCTGCCCATGGGCCTTTGCTCAGTGAGCTCAAACCCGATTTCCGAGGGAAAGCCGAAGACCAGGATCGGTTGAGGAGGCTCCGGGTCCTGAAGGGAAAGCTGATTTCCCCCGCCCTCCTTTTGCCCTTCCATCTCATACAAAAAGGTCATGACCTGATGATTCTCCAGCCAATTGATCTTCATGGCCGCCACATCTACGCTGCGCGTATCCCTGTCACCCTGATTCGGGTGGTAAACCCAACGTTTCCGGGGAAGGTTCAGAAAAGCCACCTTGATGGCCCCGGTTCTGAGGTCCTTGATTCGGACCTTGGCACGCAGATCGTATCCCCTTTCGGTCACATGCCTGGCGGTGACTACATACAACTCATCCGTCCATTGGACGAAGAAGGCCGTTCCATCGGATTTGCTCTGCTCTTTAACCCTACCGGGGCCCTCTGCAGCCATTTTTTCGACGTGCTCTAACCTGACGATTAGCCGGTTGGATTTGGAGTAAAAACTCTCCTTATCCTCGCCTCCTCCTTCCCCGAAGCCTCCCAGCAATAAGAAGATTACAGAAATAAATAGAAAAGACCTTTTTCCCCCCTGCATTTTTCTCCGCCTACAACCCCCTTTTCCATGCGGGTTTCATGCTTTCGCGGTACTGACTGTGTCCTAGGCTTCTTCCCCAGCCGTACAATAAAATAATAGCATTCTCCTCGAGAACTTCAAAGGTCCCCCCGCAAAATAAGGAGCACTAA
>DASPRR010000058.1:0-9640 GCA_035624375.1 Thermodesulfobacteriota bacterium
CACATTCCTATTCCGGCCAATGAACGGGCGTTGAAGGAGTTGGGGAACCGCCAGGCGGCCAACATGGTCCTCCTGGGGGCTGTGGTAAAGACCGTAGGATTGGTCAGCGAAGAGGCTCTCCTCCAGTCCCTGACCAAGCGGGTTCCGCCTTCCTTCCTGGAAACGAATAAAAAAGCACTTACCCTGGGGTTTGGGCTGGCGAAAAACGGTTGATCCTACTGGGTCATTCCTTCCTGAATTCGATTGGCTCCCCCTCCTCCGTTTTTTTCCCCTCTTCATCCCTTTATCCAGGCCTTTTTCCCGCCCCTGCCCGTCTTTTGCATCCTCTCCCCCTTTATCTGGAAGGTGTCCCTGAAGAGGATGTGCAGGGAATGGCCGGCTGGCCCGCCGGGTCAGCGAGACGCCGGGTCCTTCGCTCGGCTTAAATTCCCTTGACGCACAATCGCCTTTTTAATATATTCAACCCAACTCAAAGCGAGTTCTTATCAACCATCCGAGGCCGATGCGAATTCGTCCCGGCACGGGTTGCTGCCCCGCAGAGACTTGGGGCGAGTTGGCTCGGCAGGCAAAGAGATTCCCCCGAGCCGACGCACCGGACCTCCAGAAAGGAGAGTCGATTATGCCATTCCAGACCAGGTATATCTTCAGCGCTGCCATGGACGTGGACCCGGATAAGGATGCTCTGTTCAACGAGGTCTACGATAAGGAGCACGTGCCGCTTCTCGTGAAGGTTCCGGGAGTGGTCTCGGTGGCGCGATTTAAGAAGCGAGAAGTCACCCTGATCATTGGGGGCCAGCGCAAGAAGATCTTGGTCGAGAACGAGCCCACCTATAACGCCTTTTACGAAATCGAGAGTCCCGAAGTTCTGGTGAGTGACGCCTGGGCGAAGGCCGTCGACCAGGGTCGCTGGCCGGGACAGGTGCGCCCGTACACCAGAAACCGGCGGCACGTGCTCTACGAGCGGCTCGTGAAATAGGCTACGCTTGCCCTGATGCGAATCCCGGCGGAGGCCCTCCGGGGAGACGAGTCCACGACCTTGCGGCCTGGATTGATGGGACCGGCATGCTGTATTTTCGCCCGCAGAGGTCTCGCTTATATGCCGTTTTTGGGGTATGCAACCCAAGACGAGTTCTTATCCTTATCAAAAGGAGGAAAATATGAGAAAAACGGTATTGTTTGCATTCGTCTTTATGCAGGTTCTCGGCCTGGTTGTCATTCCAGCATTTGCTGCCGAGGAAGTAAAAATTGGGGTTCTATACCCCATGTCTGGTCCGGCGGCTCAGGCGGGCCTTGACGACAAAAATGCCCTCGAGCTGGCCTTGGACATCATCAATACCACCAAGTACAAGCATCTAAACCTCCCGTTATCCAAATCCGAGGGCCTCCCCAATCTGAAAGGGGCCAAAATGAGTGCCATATTTGCCGACCATCAGGGTAAACCCGACCTGGGGTTGAGCGAAGCCGAGCGCCTGATCACTCAGGAAAAGGTGGTGGCCCTCTTCGGCTGTTACCACAGTTCCGTAACCGAGACGGCCAGCATGGTGGCCGAGCGCATGAAAATTCCTTTCTTCAACGCCGAATCGTCTTCCCCCAGACTCACCCGCCGGGGATTCAAATGGTTCTTCCGCAGCTCGCCCCACGATGAGACCTTTTCTGAAGGCATGTTCAAATGCCTAGTCGACCTGGAGAAGAAGAGGGGAATCAAATTCCAAACCATCGCGGTGGCGTACGAGGATACTCTCTACGGGAAAGACAGCAGCCGCATCGAGAAGGAGCTGGCCGCGAAAGCCGGGTACAAAGTCGTTGCGGATATTCCCTACCGGAGAGCCGCCACCTCCCTGACCTCTGAGGTTCAGAGGCTGAAAGCTGCCAAACCGGATGTCTTCTTCCCCACCTCCTACGCCTCGGATGCGATTCTGCTCTGCAAAGCCTCTAAAGACTTGGATTTTAACCCATCGGCCATCATGGCTCAGAATGCCGGCCACACGGACCCCTCCTTCATCGAAGCGGTGGGGAAAGATGCGGATGGGATTTGCAGCCGCACGGAGTTCTCTTTGGACCTGGCGAAACATAAGCCCATGCTCACCGAGATCAATCAGCTTTTCAAAGAACGTTCCAAGAGGGATTTCTCCGGGACCTCGGCCCGGGCCTTTGCGGGCTTTTTCGTCTTAGCCGATGCTATAAACCGAGCAGGCTCCACCAATCCCGAAGCCATCCGCGATGCTCTGACCAAGACCAACATTCCTGCCGACCAACTGATCACTCCCTGGCGGGGGGTGAGATTTGATGAAACCGGACAAAATATCCTGGTAGATGCCATCGTCATCCAGTATCAGGGCGGACAGCCTCACACGGTATGGCCTTTCGACCTGGCCGCCAAGGAAATCATGTACCCGATCCCAAAGTGGTCGGAGAGAAAATAGTAGACCTCAAGACCTAAGGGTCCAAGCTATCGATATGTCGGTGGCGGGGGATCAACCAGGGGTCCCTTTTCAAGTTGCTTTTAGATTTTGCTTGTGGTAAATAGTCCGCATTTGGACAAGGAGAGCCAGATAGAAAGGAGGGTGCAAAAATGAAAAAAGGATTGTTCATCGGATTCATCGCTGCCGGGCTCTTGACTCTGGGCCTCGCTTCTCCCGCACCGGCCCAGGAAGTGATCAAAATCGGTTCCATATACCCGTTGACCGGCCCCGTGGGTCAGGCCGGCATCAACAACAAGAACGCCATCGAGCTGGCCATGGAGATAATAAACACCACGAAGTATAAACACCTGAATGTGCCCCTCGCGGGGGCCGGCGGTCTCCCCAATCTGAAGGGAGCCAAGGTTCAAGTGGTGTTCTCCGATCACCAGGGAAAACCGGACCTGGGCCTGAGCGAGGCCGAACGGATGATCACCCAGGAGAAAGTCGTAGTCCTGACTGGATGTTATCACAGCAATGTGACCGAAACGGCCAGCATGGTGGCCGAGCGGATGAAGTTCCCTTTCTATAACTTTGAATCCTCTTCCCCCAAACTGACCCAGCGGGGATACAAGTGGTTCTTCCGGAGCTCTCCCCATGATGAAACCTTTTCCGAAGCCATGTTCGCCTTTGTGAAAGAGTACGGGCAAAAGAAGAAAATCCAGTTCAAAACCATTGCCGTGATGTATGAGGACACCCTCTACGGGAAGGACAGCGCCCGCATTGAAAAGCTGCTGGCTGACAAGGCGGGGTATAAGGTTGTCGCCGATATTCCCTTCCGCCGCGGGGCAACTTCCCTCACCTCGGAAATCCAAAAATTAAAAGCGGCCAGCCCGGATATTTTCTTCCCCACATGCTACATCTCCGATGCCATTCTCATGACCAAGACCTCCAAGGAACTGGACTATAACGCTCCCATGGTAATGGCCCAAAATTCCGGACATACGGAACCGTCTTTCCTTGAGGCGGTGGGGAAGGATGCCGATGGCATTGCGAGTCGGGAAGAGTTCTCTTTGGACCTGGCCAAGCATAAGCCGATGCTCACCGAGATCAATCAAATGTACAAGGATCGGTATGGGAGGGATTTCAGCGGCCCCGCAGCGCGCGCGTTTGTGGGCTTTTTGGCCCTGTGTGATGCCATCAACCGGGCGGGTTCCACGAACCCCGAGGCCATCCGGGAAGCGATCAAGAAGACGAACATCCCGGGGGACAAACTGATCACTCCCTGGCGGGGGATTCAGTTCGACGAAAACGGCCAGAACATATTGGTCGATGCCATTGTCATCCAGTACCAGGACGGAGCCAAGCGGTACACGATCTATCCCTTTAACCTCGCCACCCGGGAGATTGTATACCCCATCCCCAGATGGTCGGAACGGAAATAGGGAAATAGGATAAGATCGAATCGGGGGGCGGGAGAACCTGGCCCCCGATTCGATTGGCTGGAGGGTGGGACGCCTATGTTAACGACGGAAATCATCATCCAAACGATCGTCAGCGGGATTCTCATGGGATGCATCTACGCCCTCGTCGCGGTGGGACTATGTTTGATCTGGGGCCTGATGGAAATCGTGAATTTCGCCCATGGGGACTACCTTATGATGGCCATGTTCACCTCGTTCTGGGCTTACACCCTTGCTGGTATCGACCCGTTGCTTTCCCTGCCCCTTTGCCTGGCCCTCCTTTTCGCGATCGGGTGGTTTACCTATTACATCATCATTAAGAAACTCCTCAGAGCCACCTTCCTGGCGCAGATCCTGGCCACTTTCGGCCTGGGCGTTTTCGTGCGCTACCTGGCCCAATACATGTGGTCTCCCGATTTCCGGACCATTAAAGAACCCCTTCTTGCCGGAAACATCGGAATCGGCGGGATCTTCGTCGGCACGCCGCAACTGGTGGCCAGTATCATCTGTGTCATCGCTTTCGTCTTTCTCTATGTGCTGATGAATAAAACAGAGCTGGGTTTCGCCATCCTGGCGACGAGCGAAGACCGGGAAGCTGCGAGCTTAATGGGCATTGACAGCCATAAAATGTTCGCCCTGGGCTGGGGGGTCGGTTGCGGCTGCTTGGGGGTGGCCGGGGCGATGATGGCGAATTTCTTCTATATCTTCCCCGAGGTGGGGTTCAACTTCGGGCTCATCGCCTATGTGGCCGTAGCCCTGGGCGGATTTGGTTCGGTGCCCGGCTCCTTCCTGGCCGGTATTATTATCGGGGTGGTGGAATTTCTGAGCGGCTTGATTATCGCCCCGGCCTTCAAATATGCCTTCGTTTTTCTGATCTATCTTCTGGTGGTATTCATCAAACCCATGGGGCTCTTCGGAAGGTATTAACCTGATCTTTCAAAAGGATGCCAAGGGAAATGAAGAACAAGAATTGGGTATGGTTGATCATCGGAGCCATTCTGGTGTTACTCTTTCCCGTGTTCTTCACCCTCCCATTCCCCCGCCATCTGATGATCATGATCTTTCTCTATGCGACCATGGGATTGGCCTGGAACTTGATCGGAGGGTATGCCGGGCAGATTTCACTCGGCCATGCCATTTTTTTCGGCACCGGGGCTTATACCTCCACCCTCATGCTCATGAAGCTGGGCATCACTCCCTGGTTGGGGATGTTGGTCGGTGGCCTTCTCTCCGTGGGAATTGCCTTCGTCATTGGCTATCCTTGCTTCAAGCTGGCGGGCCATTACTTCGCCATTGCCACCATCGCCATCGGGGAAATCGCCATGGTTTTGATGATCAACTGGGACTGGGCGGGAAGCGCCGTCGGCTTGACCTTGCCGATTCTGGAAGAGGGTTTATGGAACTTCGAATTTCACACCACCAAGGCCCCTTACTACTACATCGCCTTCGGGATCATGGTTTTCGCTCTCTTCGTCACCTATGGGGTGGACCGCTCGAAGCTGGGTTTTTATTTCAAGGCCATAAAGGGAGACCTGGAAGGGGCTAGAAGCCTGGGCATCAACACCCACCGGTACAAATTCTACGCCCTCGCCTTGAGTGCCTTTCTGACCTCCATCTGCGGGTCCTTCTATGCCCAGTATGTCCTTTTTATCGACCCGGACAGCACCTTCCCTCTTCTCCTGTCGATCATTCTTTGCCTGGTGGCCACCTTGGGGGGTGTGGGGACCATCCTCGGACCCGTGATTGGAGCCGCCATCCTGATCCCTATCTCCGAATTCACCCGGATCTATCTGGGCGGAGGGGGGAAAGGAACCGATTTAATTCTTTACGGCTTCCTGATTATGATCATCTCGATTTATCAGCCTTTCGGAGTCATTGGGATCGCGAAGCGCTTACGGAAAAGGGAGAGCCGGTGATGGCCTGTCTCGAGGTAAGAGGACTGGTGAAGGACTTTGGGGGCCTGCGGGCCAACGACCACATTGATCTGCGGGTCGACGAAGGAGAGATCGTGGGTTTGATCGGGCCGAATGGGGCGGGGAAGACGACCCTTTTCAATTGTATTGCCGGTTTCTATCCACCGAGCGCGGGAGCCGTGCAATTCAAAGGGGAAGAGATTACCGGGCTTCCTTCGAATGAGACCTGCCTGCGGGGGATTGCCCGGACCTTTCAGCTCGTCCGGGTTTTCAAGGATCTGACCGTTCTGGACAATGTCATGATCGGCGCCTTCAACCGCACTCAGTCAGCGGCCGAGGCCAGAAGGAAAGCAATGGAAGTCCTGGATTTCTGCGGCCTCATGTCCAAGAAGGGAATGCTGGCCGGCGGGCTCACCATCGCCGACAAGAAAAGGCTGGAGGTGGCCAAGGCCTTTGCCACCGGCCCCAGCTTGCTCATGCTGGACGAGGCCATGGCCGGGCTGAACCAGACCGAGACCGCGGAGGCGGTGGACCTGGTGAAGAAAATCCGCAAATCCGGGGTCACCGTCCTACTGGTGGAACACGTGATGGAAGTAGTCATGCCCATTTCCAACCGGGTGGTGGTCCTGGATTATGGCCGGAAGATCGCCGAGGACACTCCGGAAAAGGTCATTAACAACGAAGAAGTGATCAAGGCCTACCTGGGAGATAAATACCATGCTTCGCGTCGAGCGCATTAAAGTTTCCTACGACGAAGTCCCGGCCCTGCACGAGGTCTCCTTCAAGGTCGAGGCGGGGCAGATCGTCTCCATCGTGGGCGCCAACGGCGCCGGAAAATCCACCATCCTGAAGACCATCTCCAGCGTCATGCGCCCCGACGAGGGGGCCATCTACTTCGAGAACCAAAGGGTCGACCAGACTCCCCCCCACAAGGTCGTGGACCTGGGGATCGCCCAGGTCCCCGAAGGGCGGCGCCTCTTCGCCCGCCTGACCGTAACCCAGAACCTGACTCTGGGCGCCTACACCCGAAAGTCTCCCGAGCATCGGGAATCCACCCTGAAGAAGATCTTCAAGCTCTTTCCCGTCCTGGAGGAGCGCAAGAGCCAGGCCGCCGGAACCCTCTCCGGCGGGGAGCAGCAGATGCTGGCCATTGCCCGGGGTCTCATGTCCAAGCCCAAGCTGCTCATGCTCGACGAGCCGTCCATGGGGATCATGCCCAAATTGATCACCGAGATCTTCGACATGGTCCAGCGGGTAAACAAGGAGGAGGGCCTCACCATTCTCCTCGTGGAGCAGAACGTACAGGAGGCCCTGGAGATTGCTCATTACGCCTACGTGCTCCAGACCGGCCGCATGGTCATGGAGGGAAAACCGGCGGACCTGCTGAAAACGGATATGATTAAAAAGGCATATTTAGGGTTATAGGTAAGAGGTTAGAGGCAAGAGATAAAAGCTTAAAGGTCTAAGGTTAGGGCTAAGGGCAAGGTTAAAGAAGGACTGGGTGCGGGGCGCAAGGGAAAAAGTACGAGGAACGAAATTCGGAGATAAAGGAAGTTCGATTCCGGATACCAGACAAAAGATGCTGGATGGGGCATTTTAGCAGTCTGCGGAAAAACTCCAATTTGAAGTCCTATTTATATCCTTATTTCTTAAAATTTCAGCTATCCTCCCTGAAATTAATACCTAAGGTAATTCCCTGAGATTTCCGGAGCCCCTTTGATGGAAGGGATTGATGATCTTTTAGCGAGCCTTTACCAACATTTCAACGAGGACACCGTTCTGGACCTCGCCCGCAAGTTGATTGCCGTGCCCAGTCATGCGGCTTCCGGCGAAGAGAAAACGGCCGCCGTGCTTGCGCGATTCCTGGAACGGGCCGGCCTTATCCCTCAATTCCAAAGAGTTGAAGATGTGGGGGTCAATCTCATTGCCACTTTGCCGGGAGAGGGCCAGGAGACGGCGCTGATTCTGAACGGTCACCTGGATACGGTACCCCCTTCGTCGTCCATGGCCTATCCGCCGTTCCAGGCTGTGGTCCGCGACGGCTTGTTGTGGGGGCGCGGCTCCTGTGACATGAAAGGCGGCCTTGCCGCCATGGCCTGCGCCATGGCCATGATTCGCGCCGCCAATCTGCCGCTCAAGCGCTCGGTCATTTTTACCGCCGTAGCTTCCGAAGAGCAGGGCAATCGGGGGACTGCGGCCTTGATCCGAAAGGGCCTGAGAGCCGAATGGGCAGTGGTCGGTGAGCCCACCGGGCTTGATCTGGTGATTGCCCACAAAGGCGTGGACCGGTATCGCTTCCAGATCGAAGGACGCGCGGCGCATGAGAGTCTGCCAGAGCGTGGCACCAACGCGATTGTTGCCGCTGCCCATTTGATCGCCGCACTTGACCGGAATCTGTTCTCCAAGGTCATGCGCGAAAAGCATTCTCTTTTGGGCCCTGCCACCTACAACATCGGGACTATCCAGGGCGGGGTCAGCCGTAACACGGTCCCTGATCGGTGCACCTTTCAAGTCTCCAAACGATGGCTGCCCGGCGATTCGCCTGCGGCCATCCGAAGGGAACTGGAGAAAGCCATTCGCGAGGTCGAGACGGAGGCGAAGGTTTCCTTCGTTCGGGAGCCCGACATGGAGCGGGTACCCCATCCCCCGCTTGAATTGGGTCCCGATCACCCCCTTACACGAACACTGGCCATGGTGATCCATCGGGTTATCGGCCGCATGCCGGTCTTCTCCGCCATGCCGGCCTTCACCGACGCCGCCCTGTTTCAGGATGCAGCGATCCCCGCGGTTGTTTTTGGGCCAGGGGACTTGGGATTGGCCCACAGCGACGGCGAGAGCATTCCGATTTCCCAGCTTGGACAGGCAACTAGAGTGTATGCCGCCCTTGCCGTGATCGCTGCGAATAGCCTCTGAAAAAGACCCGGAAAAATCCGGTGACCAGCAGGGTCCGAGCCAGGCTTTTCGAAGGTCTTATAGATGCCGTGCCAGTTGATGCGCCGCTTGAATGGCGTGATGGAGATTTTCCACTTTGACGCAATCGCCCGCGGGGTAGACATCCCAGCCGTTTCCCTCCCGGAGGAGCTCCTGATAAAGCTTCCGCCGAGGCCTGAAACCAACGCAGGAAATCACGCTGTCTGCGGCCAGCAGTCTCTCCCGACCGTCCGCCAGGGTTACCAAAACTCCTCGGTCAGTGATTTCCTTCGGTGAGGCGCTGCAGAGCAAAGAAACACCCGCCCGATTCAGCTGATAGAACAGGGTGGCCCGGTTCACGTAGTGCTCCTCGGCCAGTAGCTCGGCCTCGGGGAGAAGGTCGACCAGCTGCACCTGCCGACCCTCGTAGGCCAGGTGCCAGCCCGTCTCGCATCCCACGAACCCGGCCCCGATGATCAGCACCCGCTTTCCCAAAGGCGCTCGATCCGCGAGGACACTTACTACCGGAAGCGCCCTTTCACCGCCGGGCAAGCTCAGCGGACTCATTTCTGCGCCCGTGGCAACTACGACGACATCGGGGGCCAGGGTCTTGAGAAATTCGACGTCTCCTTCCCGGTTGAGGAGCACTTGGACCCCGCTGCTCTCCAACCGGCGGCGGATATAGTCAAAATACCGCCGAAGGTCCTCCTTGAAAAAGGGAATCGACCCGGGGCGAAGATTCCCACCCACCTCGCGGTCCTTTTCGCACAGCGTCACCTGGTGGCCCCGGGCTGCCGCGGTGACTGCCGCTTCCATGCCGGCCGGACCGGAACCCACCACCACCACCCGTTGCGGGTGTTCCGTTCGATCCAGGCGGCATTCGTCCGGCTCCCCCAGAGTAGGGTTGACAGTGCATCGGGTCAAATGACCCTGGCGCATAACCAGATGACACTGG